>ONGJ01000014.1 GCA_900317375.1 uncultured Eubacteriales bacterium | reverse complement strand
GGTGATCGACACCGAGGGCAATGTCATTGCCGGCCTCTTCGCCGCGGGCGAGGTCACCGGCGGTGTCCACGGCAACAACCGCCTGGGCGGCAACGCCGTAGCCGACTTCACCATCTTCGGTCGGATCGCCGGCACGAGCGCTGCCGACTACGCCAAATAAACAAAACCCTGCACGGCCTGACGCCGGGGACGGTTCTGTCCCCGGCGTTTTCCCTGCTTGCCGCGTCTGCTTTCTTGACGGCGCGGCAGGGCCGTGTTACACTGACTGCTGCGGGTTTTTCATCTGCGCCGCGCGGACGGGAGGTGCTGAGAACATGGGCAGGAAAAAGCGGGACAGGCTGGAATTTCGCTTCTATGAGGTTCCGAAAGGGGAGAGTGTGCTGGCGCTGCTGGGCCAGGCCTGGGTCGGCAATTACGGACATACGGACGAACGCAGGCATTTTCACAATCTGTTTGAGGTCGGCTACTGCCACTACGGCTCCGGTCATCTGCTGCTGGGCGATCGCACGGTCCCCTATGAGGACGCGATGATCTCGGCCATTCCCGCCTATTATCCGCACTCCACGGTCAGCAGCGAGGTAAGCTCGTGGGAGTACCTGTTCTTTGATGTGGAAGAGCTGCTGGCCGAGATGGTCCCCGACAATTCGAAGCGGCTTGCGGAAAACCTCTTTACCGTCAACAAACGGGCAAGCCTCCTGCGCATCGAGGAATATCCCGAGCTCAGCGCGACCGTCTGGCGCATTCTGGAAGAGGCGCGCGAGCGCCGTCCCTACCGGAAAGAGCTGATTCGCAGTCTGCTGAAGATCTATCTGCTGGAGCTGATGCGCATGCAGGAGCGCGAGATTGCCGATGCGGACTGGAACGAACACGCCGAGACCGCGATCTATCAGGTTCTGCCAGCCCTGCGGTATATTGACGGGCACTATGACCAGAACATCCGGGCGGCGGACCTGGCTCGGATCTGCGGCCTGAGCGAGCCGCACTTCCGTCTCGTTTTCACCGACTGCATCAACATGCCGCCGATGGACTATGTGAACCTGATCCGCGTGCGCCGGGCCTGCTCTCTGCTGAGCCGGAAGAACAGCCCCATGGAGCTCGTGGCCGCCGAGTGTGGCTTTGCCTCGGTGTCCGCTTTTTCGCGCAATTTCAAGAAATTCCTAGACACGACGCCCTACCAGTGGAAGCTGCAGGAGAAGAAGAGCGGCCTGCAGGTGGACGCTTACAGCATCTCCGCCCACCGGGGCTGGGACTCCGCCAACCAGTAAAAAGCGTTCACCCGGAAACCGGACTCTGTTTTACGCACCGTCAGGATGTACAAAAGCTATTTTCCTCTTTTGTGCGTTCTGACGGTGTTAAATTTTAAATAATCGAAACTGCCGATTTTTTCATTGAAAACGGTGACTTCTGTGTCGTATATGATGATAAAATCATCACAGTAGGTCCTTAACCTGCGCGTAACATTATTCTTTACGGAGGAAAAATCATGAAGAAACTGCTTTCCCTGCTCCTCGTCCTGACCATGGTCTTCGCGTTTATGGCCATGTCCGGGACCGCGTTTGCGGCTGACGACACCCTGACCGTCTATGCCTGGGACGCAAACTTCAACATCCCCGCGCTGAAGGCTGCCGAGGCTGCCTATCAGAAGGTCAACCCCAACTTCAAACTTGAGATTGCCACCCAGTCCGGCTCCAGCGACGTGGAACAGGCCATGACCCTGGCCGGCTCCTCCGGCGATCTGAGCTCCCTGCCCGACATCGTCCTCTTCCAGGATCACTTTATTCAGTCCTATGTGGCCGACTATCCCGACTGCTGGGTCGACCTGCAGCTCGCTGATATTGACTGGAGTGACTTCGGCGCTGAGAAGCTGAGCTACAGCACCATCGACGGCGTGCACTACGGCGTTCCCGTTGACAACGGCACCGCGATCTTTGCCTACCGCACCGACGTTCTCGAAGAGGCCGGCTATACCATCGACGATGTCACCGGCATCAGCTGGGACGAGTGGCTTGAAATCGCCAAGGAAGTCAAAGAGAAGACCGGCTTTGCCCTTCTCTCCATGGACCACTCCGGCGATGACCTGCCCTACATGATGATGCAGGCCGAGGGCCTCTCCCAGTGGCGTTCCGGCAAGCCGAACCTCGTCGGCAACGAGCCTTTCGAGCGCATCATTGAGGTCATTGTTCAGGGCGCCAAGGACGGCACCATTCTTCTGGCCAACTCCTGGTCCGAGTACTGCGACCAGACCATCGTCGGCAACCAGACCGCCGGCGTCATGAACGGCAACTGGATCATCCCGACCATCGAGCAGGTTGCCGAAAACAGCGGCAAATGGGCCCTGACCACCCTGCCCACCCTCGACGGCGGCAAGGACGGCTATGCGGCCAACGGCGGCTCCTCCCTGTACATCACCGGCAACTGCAAGAATGTTGACCTGGCTTGCGACTTCCTCGCCTACACCTTCGGCGGCGGCGAGGGCGCCATGGAGACCTATGACAACGCCCTGCGTGACGGCGGCGTCATCACCTGCTGCATCAGTGCCGGCGAGTCCGAAGTTTACCAGGAAGGCGTTGCCTACTTCGGCGGCCAGGCAATCTACAGCGACATCGTCGACATGGGCGCTTACGTTCCCGTTGTTGAGCAGAACGATTACCACTACACCGCCCGTACCTACGTCGGCAATGCCATCACCAACATCATCAACGGCGGCGATCTGGAGAGCGAGCTTCAGGACGCTCAGGATCAGATCGAGTTCGAGATGGGCTGATCCCGCATCTGACGCAAGATTTATTGAACAAAAAAACGGTGTTGCCCCGTCACGGTCATGGCGGGGCAACCTCCCTTTGAAAGGAGGATTCCTGTGGAGAAAAGACGCAGAGCTGTCGGCTGGGCCTTTCTGTTTACGGCCTCGGCCATGATTTTCATCTTCAGCTTTTATCCCATGGTTTCTGCTCTGATTACCTCTTTTAAAACCGGCTCCAGCGCGAATATGAAATGGGCCGATCCCTGGTACAACAACTATCTGCGCATGTTCAAGGACAAGACCTTTATCATGTCGCTGAAGAACACCTTCCTCTACCTGATTATTCAGGTTCCGGTCATGCTGGTGCTGGCGATGCTGCTGGCGCAGCTTCTCAACAACCCCAATCTGAAGTGCCGCGGGCTTTTCCGCACCTGCATCTTCCTTCCCTGCGCGATTTCCCTGGTCTCCTATTCCCTGGTTTTCCGGACGCTGTTTTACGATACCGGCATGATCAATACGATTTTGATGAAGTTCGGCATCATCCACGAGAACATCAAATGGCTGGGGCAGACCAATACTGCCAGAGGGGTGATTATTTTTGCGCTCATCTGGCGCTGGACGGGCTACAATATGGTCTTCTATCTGGCCGGGCTTCAGAATCTGGACTACTCCGTATATGAGGCCGCCCGCATCGACGGCGCCAACGGCTGGGATACCTTCTGGCACATCACGGTGCCGCAGCTGCGCCCCGTGATCATCATGACCGTCATCATGTCCATCAACGGCACCCTCCAGCTCTACGACGAGTCTGTGAACCTGACCAACGGCGGGCCGGCAGGCACGACGATGACCATGTCCCACCACATCTACAATACCGCCTTCCAGGGCAAGGCAAACTTTGGCTACGCCTCGGCGCTGTCCTTCGTTGTCTTTATTCTGGTGGCGATTCTGGCCGTCATCAACCTGAAAGTGGGTGATACGCGTGACTGAAAACAGAAAGATCGGTGCCATCCAGCGCCGCCTGATCCCCAGCTATATTTTTCTGATTCTCTTCGCGCTTTTCTCCGTCTTCCCGCTTTTCTGGATGCTGACCGCTGCGACGAATACGACGGTGGACGTCTCACAGGGCCGGCTCTGGTTCGGCTCCTTCGGCGCCGAGAACTTCAAGGCCCTGCTCGAGGGTGCGCCCTTCTTCGAGTCCAAGCTCTGGAGCGCCATGCGCAACTCCTTCGTATACGCTGTCACCCAGACGGTCTTCTGCATCCTGATCTGCTCTCTGGCCGGCTACGGCTTCGAGCTCTATCATGACAGCGCCAAGGACGCGCTGTTCGGCGTTCTGCTGCTGGCGATGATGATCCCGAACGTGGCGACCATGATCCCGCTGTTCACGATGATGAGCAAGATGAAGCTCCTCAGCAGCGTCTGGGGCTTCATGCTTCCGGCGGTGGCCACGCCCTTCATGATCATGATGTTCCGGCAGAACTCGCGAAACTTCCCTGTGGACATCATGAACGCGGCGCGAATAGACGGCGTCAGTGAGCTCGGCATCTTCTTTAAGATCTATATGCCGGTCATGAAGTCCACCTATGCCGCGGCGGCGGTCATCACCTTCATGAACGCCTGGAATGCCTATCTCTGGCCCCGGGTCGTGCTGAAGGATCCCGACACCCAGACGATGCCGCTGTTTATCGCAAACCTCGCCGCCGGCTACACCATCGACTACGGTGCGCTGATGATGAGCGTTCTGTTCTGCTCGCTGCCGACGATCATTATCTTCTTCATTCTGCAGAAGCAGTTTGCAGAGGGCATCACCGGCGCGGTCAAATAATCATTCCTGTCAGTATACCGGCGCCCTTCAAGCAGGGAGGGCGCCATCTTTGAGCCCATTACCGGACGGAGGAAACAGAAACATCATGACAGAATTCAGCTTTGATACGATCGTCAGGAACCCGGCGGCCTTTGCCGAAAACCGGCTCCCCGCACACTCGGACCATACTGCCTTCCGCAATGAGGCCGAGCTCGCGGCGGGTGAGAGCAGTCTCCGCATGAGCCTGGACGGCATCTGGAAATTTCATTACGCGAAAAAGCCCTCCGATGCGCCCGAGGGTTTCTGGCGCGAGGACTATGATGTCTCGGCCTGGGACAGCATCCGCGTCCCTGCCCATATCCAGATGGAGGGTTACGACAAACCCGCCTATGTCAACACCCAGTATCCCTGGGACGCCGAGGAAGAACTGAACCCCGGCGAAGTGCCCAGCGTTTTTAACCCTGTAGCGGATTATGTGACCGAATTCACCCTTCCCGAACGCTTCCTCGGCGAAGAGACGAACATCTCTTTCCAGGGGGTCGAGAGCGGCTTTGCCCTCTGGCTCAACGGCGTCTGGCTTGGCTACAGCGAGGACAGCTTCACCCCCGCGGATTTTTCTCTTTCCGGGGCGCTGAGGGCGGGCCGGAACCGCCTGGCTGTCCGCGTGTACAAGTGGACCCTGGGAAGCTGGTTCGAGGATCAGGATTTTTACCGCTTCTCCGGCATTTTCCGCAGCGTATTTCTTTATGTCCTTCCGAAAACCGCCGTCCGGGACCTCAGCCTTGTCCCGACCCTGTCGGATGACTTTCTCACCGGCACGCTGCACGTAAGCGCCCGGACAAAAGGGGAGGGCAGCCTGCGCCTCGGCCTGCACCGGGGCAGGAAAGTGATGGATATTGCTACGGCGGCGATTCGCGAAGGCAACGCGGAGGCGGAGCTTTCCGTCGGGCACCCTGCCCTCTGGAGCGCGGAGATCCCCGATCTGTACACTCTGCGCATCGAGGTGCTGGATCCCGACGGCGGCCTGACTGAGGTGCTGGAACAGGCCTTCGGCTTCCGCCGCTTTGAGATGAAGGACGGCCTGATGCTCCTGAACGGGAAGCGGATTGTCTTCCGCGGCGTCAACCGGCATGATTTCAGCTCGCTGAGCGGCCGTGTCCCCAACCGGGAAGAGCTCGTTCGGGACATCGTCACCATGAAGCGCAGCAACATCAACGCCATCCGGACCTCTCATTATCCCAACCAGACTGCGCTCTATGAACTCTGCGACCGCTACGGCATCTACGTGATGGATGAGACGAATATGGAGACCCACGGAAGCTGGGACGCTATGCTGCGGAAACAGGCGGACCCGGACTATGTCGTCCCCAAGGATCACCGGGAATATCTGCCGATGCTGCTGGACCGCGTCAACTCCGTCTATCAGCGGGACAAGAACCATCCCTGCGTCCTGATCTGGTCCTGCGGCAACGAAAGCTACGGCGGCAGCGTCATTCGCGAGATGAGCATGCTGTTCCGCCGCCTGGACAGCCACCGCCTCGTCCACTACGAGGGGATCACCTGGGACCCGAGCTTCCCGGACACCAGCGATATGGAAAGCCGCATGTATGCCCCGGCGGCCGAGATCGAGCGCTTCCTGGCCGAACACCCGGAAAAGCCGATGATCAGCTGCGAGTACGCCCATGCCATGGGCAATTCCTGCGGGGCCATGCACAAGTATACCGAGCTTGCCGAGCGCGTGCCGCAATACCAGGGCGGCTTCATCTGGGACTATGTGGACCAGTCCCTCTGGAAGAAGGACCGCTATGGCCGGTGGTTCCAGGCCTACGGCGGGGACTGCGGCGAGCGCCCGACAGACTATAACTTCAGCGGCAACGGCATCGTCTACGGCGGTGACCGCGCACCCTCGCCCAAAATGCAGGAGGTCAGATACAATTATCGCGAGATCTCCGTGGACTTTGACGAGACCGGCTTTACCGTCGACAACCGCATGCTCTTCCGAAACACGGATGCCTTCGCCTCCGAAGCCGTGCTGCTGGCGGACGGACGGGAATGCAGGCGCGTCCCTCTCACCGTTTCCGTCCCCCCGCGGGAGAAAAAACACTGCCCGTACCCGGCCGAGCTGCTGGAAGAGATGGCGCTGCAGGAGCAGGCCGCCATGAGTCTCGGCAGGCCGGCGCCGGAGTTTGCCCTGACGGTCTCCTTCCGCCTGCGCGAGAGCTGCCTCTGGGCCGGGGCCGGCCATGAGGTGGCCTTCGGGCAGAAGGTCTGGAAGCGCGCCCTTCCTAGTTTTGACTGCGATGCGGATCTGACTGTCGTGCGGGGCAAGTGGAATCTGGGCGTGCGCGGCGAGCGCTTTACCGCCCGCTTCTCCGCCCTTCGCCCGGGCCTGACCTCCTATGTGTTCGATGGGGTCGAGATGATCGAAAAGCTTCCCGTCCCCAACTTCTGGCGGGCGCCGACGGACAACGACCGCGGCAATGCCATGCCCCAGCGCTATGCCCAGTGGAAGATCGCGAGCCTCTATCTCGCCAGTCCTCTCCTGCAGTGGGAGAACGCGGAAAGGTTCCCGGCGGTGGAGCGCCGTGAACACAGCGTTCTGGTTTCCTTTGACTATGTGCTTCCCACGCAGCCCGCAGGCGGCTGCCGGCTGAGCTACGAGGTCTTCGGTGACGGCACCGTGCTGACAACGCTCTCCTGCAGCCCTGTCAAAGGCCTCCCGGATATGCCGGAGTTTGGGGTGCTCTTTACCCTCAGCGCCGATTACGACCGCTTTTCCTTCTACGGTCTCGGCCCGGAGGAAAATTATGTCGATCGCTTGCAGGGGGCGCGTCTGGGCATTTTCGAAGAGACCGTCTCCGAAAACCTGTCCCGCTATCTGGTGCCGCAGGAGTGCGGCAACCGCTGCGGGGTTCGCTGGATCCGCGTGACGGACCGGCGCGGCCGGGGTATGGAGTTCTTTGGGGATGAACTCTCCGTGAACGTGCTGCCCTACACCCCGCATGAGCTGGAAAATGCCGACCACCCCTTCGAGCTTCCGGCGGTGCACCACACGGTGGTCCGTGTTGCGCTGCAGCAGATGGGCATCGGCGGCGACGACAGCTGGGGCGCGAAAACGCATCCGGAATACCTGCTCCCGGCTGAGTCAGATCTGTGCCTCCGTTTCGGCTTCCGCGGGATCTGATTTTCTGAATTTCTTCCTGATTTTTTCTTGACCTTTCGTCCGATGTGTGGTATAGTTCCCATTACCTGTCGGACGAGAGGTTTTCTTTTTGTGCGCTCTTTGTCCTATACAGGGAGGCAATGCCTGGTTCATACAGGTAAATAAAATAGGAGGTGCCGAACTATGGCTGCAGGCGCAAGAGTCAAAATTACACTCAGATGCGAAGAATGCAAGCAGAGAAACTACAACACGGTCAAGAACAAGAAGAACACTTCTGACCGTTTGGAGCGGAGCAAGTACTGCCCATTCTGCAGAAAACACACCAAGCACGTTGAAACCAAGTAAGGACAGGAGGATTATTGAAAATGGCTGAAGAAAAGAAAGTCAGCACTGCTCCTGCCAAGGCCGTTACCGCGGTCAAAAAGGACGATGCCAAACCCGGCTTCTTCAAGCGTGTCCAGAAATGGTTCCGCGAGATGAAGAGCGAGCTGAAAAAGGTGATCTGGCCCACTCCCGCCGTTCTTGCCAAGAACACGGGCATTTCTGTGGCGGTCATGCTTGTTTCCGCTGTCGTCCTCTGGGGCTTTGACGAGCTGGCGCAGATGCTCATCCGTGCTCTCTTTACGCTGGTAGGATAAATCCATGGCGGAAGAGGCAAAGTGGTACGTTGTTCATACGTACTCCGGCTATGAAAACGCAGTCGCGGCTGCGGTGATGAAGGCGGCGGAAAACCGCCGGATGACAGACCTGATTATGGATGTCAACATCCCGATGGAAACCGTGACCGAGATTACCGACTCCGGTGAAAAGACCGTCGAGCGGAAGATTTTTCCCGGCTATGTCCTGGTGAAAATGATTCTTACCGATGACAGCTGGCATCTGGTGCACAATGTGCGCGGCGCGACCGGTTTTGTCGGGTCGGACGGAAAGGCGATCCCGCTGACCGAGGAAGAGATTCTTTCCCTCGGCGTCGAGCGGCGTGAGATTTCGGTCGCCTATCAGTTGGGAGACACTGTTCGGGTCAGCGACGGTCCGCTTACCGGCTTCAACGGTGTTGTGGAAGAGCTCGAACCCGAGAAGAACCGCGTGCGCGTGGTGGTCTCCATGTTCGGCCGCGAGACTCCTGTGGATCTGGAGCTCGATCAGGTCGAAGTTATCAAAGATTAAAGAAAGAGGTGCTTCTCAATGGCACAGAAAGTTGTTGGATACGTCAGATTCCAGGTTCCTGCCGGAAAAGCGACTCCGGCACCCCCTGTCGGCCCGGCTCTCGGTCAGTACGGCGTGAACATCGGCCAGTTCACCAAGGACTTCAACGAGCGTACCAAGGGTGACATGGGCATGATGATTCCGGTCGTCATCACCGTTTATTCCGACCGCAGCTTTACCTTTATCACCAAGACTCCGCCCGCCGCCCTGCTGATCAAGAAGGCCTGCGGCATCGAGTCCGGCTCCGGCGTCCCCCAGCGGGATAAGGTTGCCACCATCAGCAAGGAAGATGTCCGCAAGATCGCCGAGCAGAAGATGCCCGACCTGAACTGCACCGACATCGAATCCGCCATCAGCATGATCGCCGGGACCTGCCGTTCCATGGGTGTTGTCGTCGGCGACTGATTCCCGGGCGGTTTATCGCTCCTCATCGAACGGCTGAGACCGTTTCTTCGTGGGAGGATCCTATCATCCGCATGTAACCACTATTTAGGAGGAAAACAAAGTGTTCAGAGGTAAAAATTATAAAGAGAGCGCAAAGCTCATTGATAAACAGGCTCTGTATGAGCCGAAGGATGCATTTGATCTTGTCATCTCCGCCAGCAAGGCAAAGTTCGACGAAACCGTCGAGCTGCATGTCAAGCTCGGTGTCGACGGCCGTCACGCTGACCAGCAGGTCCGCGGCGCCATCGTTCTGCCGAACGGAACGGGCAAGTCGGTCCGCGTTCTGGTCTTCTGCAAGCCCGAGCGCGTGGACGAGGCCAAGGAAGCCGGTGCCGATTTCGCCGGCGGCATGGAGCTCGTTGAAAAGATTCAGAAGGAAAACTGGTTTGATTTCGATACGGTCATTGCCAGCCCCGACATGATGGGCACGGTCGGCCGCCTCGGTAAGCTGCTCGGACCGAAAGGCCTCATGCCGTCCCCGAAGGCCGGCACGGTCACGCCGAACATCGCCCAGGCCATTAAGGAAGCCAAAGCCGGTAAGGTCGAGTACCGTCTGGACAAGACCAACATCATTCACTGCCCCATCGGCAAGGTCAGCTTCGGCTCCGACAAGCTGTTCGAGAACTACGCTGCCCTGATCGGTGCCATCATCAAGGCCCGTCCCGCTGCCGCGAAAGGCCAGTACATCCGCTCCTGCGTGACGGCCTCCACCATGGGCCCCGGCGTCAAGATCAACGCCCAGAAGCAGCTTTAATTCCGACAACACCACATTGACGCCTTGTAACGATGCGTCTGCACACTCAAGGCACACTGAAATGAGGAGATACAATCATGAAAAAGGATATTCATCCGAACTACCAGCCGACCACCATCCGCTGCGCCTGCGGCAATGTGATTGAGACCGGTTCGACCAAGCAGAACATCACCGTTGAAATCTGCTCGAAGTGCCACCCCTTCTACACCGAGCAGAAGCTGGTCGACACCAGCGGCCGCGTTGATAAGTTCAACAAGAAATACGGCCTCCAGTAAGGCAAAAAAACTCCCCGCCGCCAGGCGGGGAATTATTTATGCCCTGGGAGCAGAGCCTTGTTTACCCCCAAACAAATAAGCGCGGCGCGGCAATCTGAAGGCGAGAGCTCAGCTCAAATTCCGCGCAGCAGCAGAAACCTGAAGTCGGGCACTGAAAATTGGGTCAGGTCCTGCAATTCCGACTGACATGTTGCCCTTACGATACGAATTGGTAAACGGTAAAGGCAGCGTAGATGCACAGCAGCAGGATTCCCTGCCAGCGCTTCAGCTCTCCCTTCCGCAGAGCGGGCAGGCACAGAATTATGGCCATGCCGCTGACCAGAATGATGTTGAACAGATTTGCCCCGATGATATTGCCCAGAGACAGCGAACTGTGCCCCTTGATAAGGCTGGTGATCGCGGTGATCAGCTCAGGGAGGCTGGTACCCAGCGCGATCATGGTCAGGCCGACGACGGAATCGGGGACGCCGAGCGCTGCGGCGATGAGGCTGCCGTTGTCTACCAGAAAGCGGGCGCCGACGGCGATGGCCGCGGCCCCGATCACCAGGAAGAGAAGCTCCTGCGCGAGCGTTTTCTCCTTTCCCCCGGCGCCTTCCTCTTCCGCATTTTCTTCTCCGGCGCGCTCCGTGAGCTCCGGGCGCTTTCTCATCTGCACGGTGGATACGGTCATATAGATCACGAACACCGCCAGATAGCAGATGCCCATCCAGCGCTGAAAGCGGCCGGAAGTCCAGGCGATCACCGCATACGAAAGGGCAGCTGCGAAGAAAAAGGCAGTCGGCAGAGAAAAAGTCTTCGGATTCACTTTTCCGGGCCTGGCTGTGACGGTGATCGCCGCGATCAGACTGGTGTTGCAGATGATCGAGCCGATGGCATTGCCGTAGCTGATACCGGCGTTGCCCTCCAGAGCTGCCTGGCTCGAGACCATGACCTCGGGCAGCGTCGTGCCGATTGAGACGATGGTGGCGCCGATCAGGAGCTCCGGCAGGTGAAACCGGCGCGCAATACCGACCGAGCCGTCGACAAACCAGTCGCCTCCCTTGATCAGCAGTCCGAATCCGACAAGAAACAAAAGTACAGGGATCAGCATATAGGTTTTGTTTTTCCTTTCTGTCTGCAAACCTCCCCGCCGTCAGACAGGGAGGTTTGACATCTTCTGCTTGCTTTACAGATATCCCCGCCGCCAGGCGGGGAATTTTTTATTCCGCAGATATCATATAATAGTAGACCGGCTGACCGCCGTTCACCACGACGACGTCGGCATCCGGGAAGTTGCCGATGATGGTTTCCGCCGCGGCATTGGCTTCACTCTCGGTTACATCCTCTCCGTAATAGATCGTGATGTTGTCCGGATGGAAATCGTCGATGGCCCAGCTCAGCTCCTTGAACAGCGTTTTGGTGTTGGTGAAGCTGCCGATCAGGCTGCCGTCCAGCAGGGCAAGATACTCGCCGGCGTGAATGGCATGTCCGTCAAAGTCGGAATCCCGTGCTGCATAGGTGACCATGGCCGTGTGGACGTTGCCCATCGCCTCGCCCATGGCTCCGATCAGGCTCTCCACCGGGACATCATCCTCATCCTCTCCGGGGGTGAAGTTCAGCAGTGCGGAAATCCCCTGCGGGATCGTACGCGTGGGCATGACGATGATCTTTTTCTCGGTGAGACCCGAACACTGCTCCGCCGCCATGATGATGTTCTTGTTGTTCGGGAAGACAAAGACCGTTCTGGCCGGGGTATGCTGAACTGCACGCAGGATGTCCGCGGTCGAGGGGTTCATGGTCTGACCGCCCGTGACGATCTGGTCCGCCCCCAGCTCGCGGAACAGACCGGCTACGCCCTCGCCGGCACAGACGGCCACAACGCCGTATTCCTTTTCCGGCTCCGCAACATAGTCATCGCTTTCCTCTTCCGGGGTCGGTGCTGCCTTTTCCGCAGGGGCTGCTTTGTCTTCGGGCTTTTCGCCGCTTTTCATCCCTTCCAGCTCACGCTCGATCTGTTCAAGGACTTCCGTGTTCTGGACTTCTTTGCCGGCCTCTTCCTGCTCGGCCTGGGTCCGCATGTTTTCAATCTTAGCGAGCTCAAGTGTGCCGTATTTCTGGCTTTCATTCAGGGCGTTGCCCGGCATGTCGGTATGGACGTGGACCTTGAAGATCTCATCGTCATCGCTGATCACCAGCGAGTCGCCGATGCTGCCCAGGTATTTACGCAGCGGCTCCAGGTCGACATCCGGGGCAGCCTTCCGAACCACATAGACAGTATCAAAGGTAAAGGTAAAGTATTCTCTCCATTTGACGTCTTTTTTTGCCGCGGCCGGCTCGGGGATAACGGCTTTCCCCATTTCGGCAGAAGTCATCTCTCCCAGCAGCGAGGCAAGCATTGCGCTGAGTATGATCATATATCCTTTGCCGCCGGCATCGATGACCCCTGCCTTTTTCAGTACGGGGTTCTGGTTGACGGTATCGGCAAGGGCTTCTTCGCCTGCGCGGATGCCCTCCTGCAGGGAATCCTCCAGCGAGGCGCCGTCCTCTGCCGCCTTGGCGGCCGCCTGCGAGGCCAGGCGTGAAACGGTAAGGATGGTGCCTTCGGCGGGCTTCATAACCGCCTTGTAGGCGGCTGCCACCCCGTCGGCCATGGCACCGGTAAACTCGATGGCACCGACGGTATGAAGGCCTTTCAGACGCTTTGAAATACCCCGGAACAGCAGCGAGAGAATGACACCCGAGTTTCCGCGGGCCCCGCGCAGCATCGCGTTGGACACGCAGTCGGCAGCGGCGGAAACGCTGCCGAAGCCCTGCTTGCGCAGTTCAACTGCGGCGTTGCTGATGGTCAGACCCATGTTGGTGCCGGTGTCGCCGTCCGGTACCGGGAAAACGTTCAGGTCGTTGATGGCCTGAATATTGCTGTGAAGTGCCGCATCCGCACAAAGGATCATCTCCTTGAAGGCTGCGGCATCAATATAATCTTTCAAAAGAACACCTCCGAGGACAGGCGGGGAACGCTTATCCTATAATGGTATCGATATACACATCCACGGCCTTCACGGGGACGCCTGTGTTTTTTGTCAGCTTGTAGCTGACTTCCTTCATGATGCTGCGGGCGACAGCCGCCATGTTGACGCCCTGGTCTACGCCGATATGCAGCTCCAGGGAAATGCTGTCGTCTTCATCGTTATAATGAACGACCACGCCCTTGGACATCGACTCTCTGCGCAGAAGCTGGAGAGGACCGCCGTCCTTGCTGCGGCCTGCCATGCCCTTAACACCGAAACAGCTGGTGGCGGCATCGCCTGCGAGATTGGTGAAGACATCATCGGTGATGCGAATCGTCCCGCTTTCGTTGGTGATGTTGATCATAATCGATTCTCCTTTCCGCCGGATTGCCTGCTAATCAGACAGATTTACAAGCAATCTATTATAATACGCCGGCCGAAAAAGCACAAGGACTTCTTTTTGGCTTCTTCGGGCACAGAATCAACAAAGAAAAAGAATTTTTGTGCTTTCAAACTGTTTACATTTTGCAAAAAGAATGGTAAACTGTAAGTTGTCTTACAGCGGGCTTTCCCCGGCCCGAAAAGAAATCTATTAGAATTGGAGTTGAGCAACAGACATGCAGAGACACTTCAAAACGATGGACGGCAACAATGCTGCCGCCCATGTATCCTACGCATTTACTGAAGTTGCGGCAATCTACCCTATCACCCCGTCCAGCCCGATGGCCGACTATGTGGACCAGTGGTCCGCTGCCGGCCGGAAGAACATTTTCGGAAGCACCGTCAAGGTGCAGGAGATGCAGGCGGAGTCCGGTGCGGCCGGTGCCGTGCACGGCTCGCTGAACGCCGGTGCCCTGACCACCACCTATACGGCCTCCCAGGGCCTGCTGCTGATGATCCCGAATATGTACAAGATCGCCGGCGAGCTGCTTCCCGGTGTCTTCCACGTCAGCGCCCGTACCCTTGCCAGCCACACCCTGAACATCTTCGGTGACCACTCTGACGTCATGGCCTGCCGCCAGACCGGCTTTGCGATGCTGGCCGAAGGCAGCGTACAGGAGGTCATGGACCTGGCCCCGGTTGCCCACCTGGCCGCCATCAAGGGCAGAGTTCCCTTCCTGAACTTCTTCGACGGCTTCCGCACCAGCCATGAGCTGCAGAAGATCGAGGTCTGGGACTACGAGGACCTGGCCGACATGGTCGACATGGATGCCGTCAAGGCCTTCCGTGAGCGCGCCCTGAACTCCGAGCACCCCATTATGCGCGGCTCTCACGAGAATGGTGACATCTTCTTCCAGAACCGCGAGGCCTCCAACAAGTATTATGAGGCCGTCCCCGGCATCGTTGAAGAGTACATGGGCAAGATCAATGCCAAGCTCGGCACCGATTACCAGCTCTTCAACTACTACGGCGCTCCCGATGCCGACCGCGTGATCATCGCCATGGGCTCCATCTGCGATGTCGCCGAAGAGGTCATTGACTACCTCACCGCACAGGGTGAGAAGGTCGGTCTTGTCAAGGTCCGCCTGTATCGTCCGTTCTGTCCGGACAAGCTGCTTGCCGCCATCCCCGAGACCGCGAAGAAGATCGCCGTTCTTGACCGCACCAAGGAGCCCGGCTCTCAGGGCGAGCCGCTCTACCTCGACGTCGTAACGGCCCTTTCCAATGCCGGCATCACCGACAAGAAGGTCATCGGCGGCCGCTACGGCCTCGGCTCGAAGGATACGCCTCCTGCCTCTGTCTTCGCCGTGTTCAACGAGCTGAAGAAGGACGACATGAAGCGCATGTTTACCCTCGGCATCGTCGACGATGTGACCAACCTCTCGCTGGATGAGAGCTTTGCTCCCAACACGGCCACCGAAGGCACCATCGAGTGCAAGTTCTGGGGTCTGGGCGGCGACGGAACCGTCGGCGCCAACAAGAACTCCATCAAGATCATCGGCGACCATACCGACAAGTATGTCCAGGCCTACTTCCAGTACGACTCGAAGAAGACCGGCGGCGTCACCATCAGCCACCTGCGCTTCGGCGACAAGCCCATCAAGAGCCCGTACTACATCAACAAGGCCGACTTCGTTGCCTGCCATGTTCCTTCCTACATCACCAAGGGCTTCCCGATTGTCCGTGACGTCAAGCCCGGCGGCGTGTTCCTCGTCAACTGCCAGTGGGATTTTGCCGAGCTCGAGCATCATCTGGATGCCGCCTCCAAGCGCTACATCGCCAAGAACAACATCCAGCTCTACATGATCAACGCCATTGACCTGGCCAAGAAGATCGGCATGGGCAAGCGCACCAACACCATTCTCCAGTCCGCCTTCTTCTCCCTGGCAAAGGTCATGCCCGAGGCCGAGGCCATCCAGTACATGAAGGATGCCGCTCTGCACTCCTACCTGAAGAAGGGCCAGGATGTTGTCGACATGAACTATGCGGCCATCGACGCCGGTGCCACCGCCTATGTCAAGGTTGACGTGCCCGCCTCCTGGGCCGATGCCGTCGACAAGGCCGAGACCGTTTCCAAGACCGGCCGCGAGAAGACCGTCAAGATGGTCAGCGCCATTCTGGACCCGGTCGACAAGATGGACGGCGACAGCCTGCCGGTTTCCGCTTTCGTCGATCACGCCGACGGTACCTTCGAGCTTGGTGCCTCCGCTTATGAGAAGCGCGGCATCGCCGTCACCGTCCCTGCGTGGGATGCCGAAAAGTGCGTACAGTGCAACCAGTGCGCCTTCGTCTGCCCGCATGCCACCATCCGTCCCTTCGCTCTCACCGCGGCCGAGGCCAAGGCGGCTCCCGCCCAGACCAAGCTTGCCGAGATCAAGGCCGGCAAGGGCAAGGGCGAATACAAGTTCACCATGGCCGTCTCTCCGCTTGACTGCATGGGCTGCGGCGTCTGCGTGACCCAGTGCGCCGTCGGCGCGATCGCCATGGTTCCCATGGAGAGCCAGATCGACCAGCAGGAGGTCTTCGACTACATGGTCGCCGAGGTCTCCGACAAGCCCGAGATGTTTGTTGCCGACAATGTGAAGTACAGCCAGTTTGCCCAGCCGTATCTCGAGTTCTCCGGCTCCTGCGCAGGCTGCGCCGAGACCAGCTATGCCCGTCTCGTGACCCAGCTCTTCGGCGATCATATGATCATCTCCAACGCCACCGGCTGCTCGTCCATCTGGGGCGGCCCGGCTGCCACCTCGCCCTACACCGTCAACAAGGAAGGCAAGGGTCCCGCCTGGGCCAACTCCCTCTTTGAAGACAACGCCGAGCACGGCCTCGGTGTCTACCTCGGTCAGAAGAAGATCCGCGACGATCTCAAGGCCAAGGTTGAGGCGCTCATCGAAGCCCCGACGGTCTGCAAGGAACTGAAGGCTGCCGCGGAAGAGTGGCTTGACACCTATGACGACGGCAACAAGAACCAGGAGCCCACGAAGAGATTCATCAAGGCCCTGGAAGAGAACGTCAACACCATCGACGACACTCTCGCCTTCTTCAAGTCCGACGCTGCCAAGGCGCACCTCGGTGACAAAGTTGCCGAGATGACCGCCGCGGCCGAGGCCGCCAAGGCTGCCGGTGAAGACACCTGCACCTGCCCGGCCTGCCAGCTCGGCAAACAGATTCTTGCCGGCAAGGATTATCTGAACAAGAAGTCCGTCTGGATCTTCGGCGGCGACGGCTGGGCCTTCGATATCGGCTACGGCGGTGTCGACCACGTCCTGGCCTCCGGTGAAGACGTCAACATCTTCGTCTTCAACACCGAGGTTTACTCCAACACCGGCGGACAGGCCTCCAAGGCCTCCAACATCGGCCAGGTTGCCCAGTTCGCAGCTGCCGGTAAGGAGCTCAAGAGCAAGGCCCTCGCCGAGATGGCCATGACCTATGGCTATGTCTATGTTGCGCAGGTCGCCATGGGCGCCAACAAGGTCCAGACCCTCAAGGCCATTGCCGAGGCCGAGGCGCACAAGGGCCCGTCCCTGATCATCGGCTATGCCCCCTGCGAGATGCACAGCATCAAGGGCGGCATGGAGAACTGCCAGAAGGAAATGGACAAGGCCGTCAAGTGCGGTTACTGGAACCTCTTCCGCTTCAACCCGGATGCCGAGAAGCCCTTCTCCCTCGACAGCAAGGAGCCGGCCGGCGGTTACCGCGAGTTCCTGATGAACGAGGCACGCTACAGCCGCCTGACCCGCGAGTTCCCGGATCGTGCCGACAGACTCTTCGAGGCCAACGAAGAGAATGCCAAGGAGCGCTTCGCCCACCTGATGAAGCTCAAGGAGATGTACGAATAATCTCCCAAAACAGCATAAACCCTTCAGAGGCTGCGGATTTCCGCAGCCTCTTTTTCCGCTGTTCAGTTTGTACCAAATAACAAGATATCGGGTTTGAGGCTTTATAGAAAGCCACAAATTGGGTTGAGTGCGGGAAAACGCTCTTGCAAAACATGGCCGCCGGATGTATAATCCTCCACGAAAAGAAGATTTTTAAGCCTTGGTACCGTGATGCCGGCAAAATCGTTCATAAGAGGCATCGGCGCTCTGCGCCTTTGACTGCGTATGCGATCCTGCCGCCTGCGGCAGGGTCTTTTTTGCGGAGGTCTGACGATATGCATCAGAAAGCCCAGATCATGGATGAAAACGCCGTAAAGCGTGCGCTGATGCGTCTTTCCCATGAGATTGTCGAAAAGAACAAGGGCGCCGGGAATCTCGTTTTTGTCGGGGTGCGCCGCCGGGGGGAACCGCTCTCCCTGCTCCTGCGCGACAACATCCGCAGCATCGAGGGCATCTCCGTCCCCTGCGGCAGCATCGATATCCGCTTCTATCGGGACGATCTGACCGTTCTGGCGGAAAGCCCCGAGGTGTCCAAGCCCTCCCTGCCCTTTGACGTCACCGGCCGTGATGTCGTTCTGGTGGACGATGTGCTGTACACCGGCCGGACCGCCCGCGCCGCCATCGAGGCGATCTTCGCCTGCGGCAGGCCGCGGAGCATCCAGCTGGCCATCCTGGTCGACCGCGGGCATCGCGAGCTGCCCATCCGGGCGGACTTCGTAGGCAAGAACCTGCCCACCTCCCGCAGCGAGCTGGTTGAGGTCCGTGTGCCGGAGTTCGACGGCGAGACCGGCGTTTACCTGATGGAACTGGGCGACTGACCCATTCTCCATATTTTTCATGCATTCCCCGGTATTTTTGTTGAGAAAGGTTGAATGAAGATGGAAAAACCTGCAGTGAACCTAACCTACCGCATCAAGGACAAGCCGCCCTTCGGGCAGATCGTGCTTGCCGCCATCCAGCAGCTCCTGGCGATCATGGTCGCCACCATCGCCGTGCCTGCTGCCGTCGGCAACGGCCTGACCGCCTCCGCTGCGCTTTTCGGCGCCGGCTGCGGCACCATGATCTACCTGCTCTTTACGAGAAGCGCCAGCCCGGTGTTCCTCGGCTCGTCCTTTGCGTTTATCGGCCCGATGCTGACTGCCTTCGGCGGCGCCGCGTCCATGGCCATCGGCTATGCCGGCCTGATCGTCGGTGCCTTGATCGCCGGCAGTGTGTATGTGGTTATTGCCCTCGTCGTCAAGTTCTGCGGCGTCAAGTGGATTGACAAGCTGATGCCCCCCGTGGTCATCGGCCCGACGGTTGCCATCATCGGCCTGTCTCTTTCCTCCTACGCCATCAGCCTGCTGATGTCCTCGGACATCGAGGGCGGCGAACCCAAGATCGGCCTCCTCTGCGGCCTCGTGACCCTGGTGATCGCCATGCTGGTCTCCACCTTCGGCAAGCGCACGCTGAAGCTCATTCCCTTCATGGTGGGTATCATCGGCGGCTATCTGCTAGCCAGCATGCTTTATCTGGTCGGCAAGAACACGGGCAATGTCTCGCTTCAGGTCATTGACTACAGCGCCTTCAGCTCCGTGAAATCCATCCTGTCCCTCCCTGATTTCGTCTTTCTCCGTGCGGACTGGAACGGCATCACCGCCAGCTATCTGCTGACTCTGTTTGTGGCCTATGCCCCGGTCGCCTTCGTCGTCTTTGCCGAGCATCTGGCCGACCACAAGAACCTCTCCTCCATCATCGGCGTGAACCTCCTGGAAGAGCCCGGCCTGACCAACACCCTTCTCGGCGACGGCATCGGCTCCTTTGTCGGCACCTTCTTCGGCGGCTGCCCCAACACCACCTACGGCGAGTCCATTGCCTGCGTCGCCCTGACCGGCAACGCCTCCACCATCAGCATCTGGGGTGCGGCCATTGCCTGCATCCTCTTCTCGCTGATCACCCCGCTGGTTGCTTTCCTGGAAACCATCCCCAGCTGCGTCATGGGCGGCGTCTGCGTTGCGCTCTACGGCTTTATCGCCAGCTCCGGCTTCAAGATGTTCCAGGGCGTGGACCTGAACAACAACCGCAATCTCTATACGGCCTGCGTGATTTTCATCGTCGGTGTCGGCGGCATGACGGTCACCTTCGGCTCGGTGGAAATCCGTACCGTCGCCTGTGCCCTGATCCTCGGCATCCTGACGAATCTCATGCTCTCCAAGGCTGACAAACAGCAGCTCTCCGAATAAAGCTTTCAGGCAGGCCGCCCTCCGGCAGCCTGCCTGATCTGTATTCCACCCGGAGGTGTTTCATGACCACAGAGCAAAAGAAACCGCGGCCCCTTTTCTGGGTTTTCTTCGTGCTGTTCTCGCTGCTGTTTCTCGTCCTTCTCGAACTGAACAAGAACACCGTTCTCGGATGGATCCTGGCGATCCTTCTGCTGGGTGCTTATGCTGTCTTCTATGCCCGTACGCTGTCAAAGAAGAGCGGCTTCGTGCGCGTTGCCGGCTTCCTCGGCCTGATGCTGCTGCTGATGGGCCTGCTCTTTTACCTGACGGTCGGCCCGGTGAAACGCCGTCCCGCTGTCGAGGGGCCAAACGGCGGCGTGACCGACATCATCACGGTGGCGGACGGACAGCTGACCGGCGTCCTGACAGCCGACAAAGCGGTCGAGGTCTATGCCGGCATTCCCTATGCTGCTCCGCCCGTGGGGGATCTGCGCTGGCGCGAGCCGCAGGATCCCGAGCCCTGGGACGGCGTCCTGAAGGCTGACACCTTCGCGCCCATGTCCATGCAGCCGCGCAATTCCGCGATCTACAATTCTCTCTCACAGATCGTCGGCTTTCATGATTATGAGGTCTCTCTGGACGACCACTTCCGCGAGGCCAATTCCGAGGATTCCCTCTATCTGAATATCTGGAAGCCCGCCGGGCCGCAGCAGGATCTGCCGGTTCTGGTCTTCATCCACGGCGGTGCCCTCCAGACAGGCCAGCCCTGGTACGCCGATTACCGCGGCGAGGGGCTTGCCCGCAAGGGCGTGCTCGCGGTCAACATGGGCTACCGCCTCGGGGTCTTCGGCTTCCTCGCAACCGACGAGCTGGCGGCCGAGTCTCCCAACGGCACCACCGGCAACTACGGCCTTTTGGACCAGATCAAGGCGCTGGAGTGGGTGCAGGCGAATATCGCGGCCTTCGGCGGCGACCCGGATAACGTGACCATCGCCGGCGAGTCGGCCGGCTCGGCCTGTGTCAGTGCGCTCTGCACCTCGTCGCTTGCCAGGGGCCTGTTCCGCCGCGCCATCGGTGAGAGCTCCACGGTTTCCGCGCCGCTGCCTGCGCATTCCTTCCGTCTGCTGGACGAGGCGAAAAAGACCGGTGACGAGACGCTCCAACACTTCCACGCCGCGAATATTGCCGAGCTGCGCAGGGTGGATGCCGAAAGCCTGGCCGCGGCGGCCGACGTCAACCACCATATCACGGTTGACGGCTATGTCCTCACCGAGACCCCGTATGAATCCTACCGCAGGGGCGTCCACAACGAAGAGGCCTGCCTGCAGGGCTTCAACGCGCTGGAGGCAAGCCCCTTCATCCTCTTCGAACAGGCGAACCGGAAGAACTACGAGCAGAAGGTCCGCAGCATGTTCGGCGAATACGCCGACGAGGTGCTGGCGCTCTATCCCGTCTCGACGGATCAGGAGGCCAAAGATACCTGGACCGACCTCTACAGCGTCTTCTATTTCACCTACGGCCATTTCTGCTGGTCCCGCGAGGCACTGGAAAACGCCTTCCCGGCCTATGAATACTTCTTCACGAAGGACAACGGACGTCTCGGCACCTGGCACAGCGGGGAAGAGGTCTACTGCTACAACAACATCCCGGCGGACTCTGATCTGTACGATGCGCGCGACCGCGAGCTGGCCGGACAGTTTTCCGATTACTTCGTCAACTTCATCCGCACCGGCGACCCCAACGGCGGCGATCTGCCCGTCTGGCAGCCGAGCCGGACCGGCGCCGAGCTCATGGAGCTCGGCAGCGTGACCGCCATGCGCGACGACCCCTTCCTCCCGCTGTACGCGATCCTCGACCGCATGCAGGGGGCAGAGCTGCCCGGCGAGGGGAGCGCAGGATAATCCTTTTTTATCCCTCCGACCGGAAATACCGCAGCCGTGAACCTGCATAAAACAGGCTGAAAAAACGGACCCGCCGGCTTATGCCGGCGGGTCTTTCAGTGCCTTGCGCACTTCGGTCAGCGTGAGCTTTTCTTTTTCCGCGATGGCCTTCAGGTCTTCGTACTCCGCCTTTTCCCTGACGACGCCGAAGCCTTCCGCACGCTTGATGCGTACCGGCCCCCACGGTGTGTCGGCCGTACGGAAGCTGCGCGTCAGCGTGACCCGGCTGCATGGGAATTCGCGCACTCCGAGGGTGCCGGTGTGCCGAAACAGACAGCGCAGCAGTGCTTCCCGCTGTTCCGCCCGCCCGAGGCAGCTCAGCATGACGGCCGGGCGGCTTTTTTTCATGCCGATCGGGGTGTACCAAACGTCCAGCGCTCCCGCCTGGAACAGCGCCTCCATGGCATAGCCCAAGTCCTCCGGCGTGCTGTCGTCCAGGTTGCAGGACAGCTCCAGCAGACGTTCTCCCTCGTCCTCCGCATCGCCCAGCAGGGCGCGCAGGATGTTGGCCTGCGGAAACTCCTTCGTTCCCGTGCCGTATCCGATCTTTTCGACGCTCATGGCGGGCATGGTCCCGAAGCGATCGACAAAGTGCTTCAGCAGCGCGGCTCCCGTGGGCGTGCACAGCTCCCCGCGGATCTCGCCCGCATAGATCGGGATGCCCTTCAGCAGCTCCATGGTGGCCGGCGCCGGCACCGAGAGCTCCCCGTGCGCCGTGCGGACGGTTCCGCTGCCGACATGGACAGGCGAGGCGGCAACCCGGTCCGGCTTCAGCAGATGTATCAGATAGCAGACCGACACCACATCGGCCATCGCGTCCAGCGTGCCGAGCTCGTGAAAGTGGATGTTCTCCATCGTGCTGCCGTGGACCT
The DNA here is from genome assembly GCA_900317375.1 of uncultured Eubacteriales bacterium. Lineage (GTDB taxonomy): Bacteria > Bacillota > Clostridia > Oscillospirales > Oscillospiraceae > Limivicinus. The sequence goes on along the minus strand of ONGJ01000014.1, from coordinate 26,669 downwards.
TGCCCTCGGCTTCGGCGATCAGGCGAAACACCGCCAGGGCATCCGCAACCGCTTTCTCCGGGAGCCGGAGACTGCCTATGAACGCCTCCACCTCTGCGAGGGAGGTATGATGGTGGTGATGGTGATGGTCTTTCTCCTCCTGGCCTTCAACGTCCCCGTCGATGCTGACTGTACAGTGCAGGCCATGCAGGCTGCCCTTCCGGTCCGGGCTGAGGGACAGCACGGCTTTCCCTGCAAAGGCCCGGTTCAGTTCCTCCAGCGCGGCCTCCCGGTCATCCGTCAGACCCATCAGCGCCGCTGTCAGCATATCGCCCGCGGCCCCCATGCCGCAGTCCAGATAAAGCGTTTTCATTTCCTCTGCACCTCGTTCATGCTGCCGGTCCGATAACCGGTCAGGTCCAGTGTCACATAGCGGAAGCCGTATTCCTCCAGCGCGTCGGTAATCCTTTTGCGCATTTTCGGCTTTGCGGCCTTTTCCAGTTCCTCCGGCAGCAGTTCGATGCGGGCAAGGCTGCCGTGCAGCCGAACCCGAAACTGGCGGAATCCGCAGTCCCGCAGAAACTGCTCCGAGCGCTCGACCGTCTGCAGCTTTTCATCGCTGATCTCCTCCCCGACCGGAAAGCGCGAGGCGAGACAGGCAAAGCTGGGCTTGTCCCAGGTGGGAAGGCACATCTCGCGGGAGAGCTCCCGGATTTCCGCCTTGCTGAGGCCGGCCTCCAGAAGCGGGCTCCGGATGCCCAGCTCCTTCAGGGCCTGCATTCCCGGCCGATAGTCCAGCAGGTCGTCCGCGTTCGAACCCTCAACGACTACCGAAAAGCCTTCCGCCTCCGCCCTTTCCCGCATCCGCGAGAACAGCTCCGTCTTGCAGCGGTAGCAGCGGTCAGGCGGGTTTTTTCGTGCCTCCTCCAGCGAAAAGGCCTCTGCCGGCAGCACGATCTGCCGGATTCTGTTTTCCCGGCAGAAGGTCTCCGCCTCTTTAAGCTCGCGCCGGGGAACGAAGGGGGGCGCCGCCGTGAGCGCGATGGCCCGATCCCCCAGGGCTTCTGCCGCTGCCTTCAGCAGAAAGGACGAGTCGACCCCGCCGGAAAAGGCGACGGCGGCACTGCCGTATCCGCGCAGCAGCGTTTTCAGGGATTCGTATTTTTTATGCAGTGCGTCCATATCCGCATCCTCAGCCCGGATGGTTGATCATGCTGGCCATGTAGCCCGCGCCGAAGCCGTTGTCGATGTTGACGACCGAGACGCCGCTGGCACAGGAGTTCAGCATGCTGAGCAGCGCTGCGACCCCGCCGAAGGAGGCGCCGTAGCCGATGCTGGTCGGCACCGCGATGACCGGGCAGTCCGCCAGTCCTCCGATGACCGAGGGCAGCGCGCCCTCCATCCCGGCGACGGCGACGATGCACCTTGCGCTCATGATGACATCCAGGTGATTCAGCAGGCGGTGAAGCCCCGAGACGCCCACATCATACAGGCGTACCACCTCGTTGCCGAGCACCTCGGCGGTGACGGCCGCCTCTTCCGCCACGGGGATGTCGCTGGTGCCGCCGGTGGCCACGACGACCTTTCCGGCGCCCGTGGGGCGGGGGAGCTCGCCGATGACGGCGGTGCGGGCCGCTTCGTTGTATTCCAGCCGGGTGCCTTCGGGAAGGCCCTGCCGGACATAGGCCGCGGCGTCATTGGAGACCCGCGTCACGAGAACCGTCTTCTGTCCGTTTTTCAGCATGGTTTCCGCAATGCCGAGAATCTGTTCCTGCGTCTTCCCTGCGCCGTAGATCACCTCGGGCACGCCCTGGCGGATGCCGCGGTGCATATCGACCTTGGCATAATCGCCGACCTCGCGGATCGGCTCGATCTTCAGCTTCAGCGCGGCATCCTCCGGGCTGACGCTGCCGTCGGCCACCTGCCGGAGCAGTCTGTTCAGTTCTGTTTTATCCACAGGGCAACACCTCGTTTCAATCTGCCGAGAAGTATACCACAGCAAAGCCCTGTTGCACAAGTATGGATATGCGCCCTGCTCCTTCTTCCTGCCGACAGATTTTGCAGTTGTCTTTCCTGGCAATGTCCTGTATAATACACGGCTGAGAGAGCACGGAGAATCCTCCGAATGCTTCAAAATCCTCTGGAATGACATTGCAGTAAGGATCATCGGATAAGGTATGAAAAAACACGAAAAGTATAATACAGTAAAACAGTTTGCCTGCCTGCTGCTGGCCTGCCTGCTGCTTCTCCCCGCGGCGGCCTTCGCCGAGGGCGGCGGGGAAGTCGCCGGTCAGCTTCCTCTCGCTGCCGAACCCGACAGCGGCATCATCGACAGTGATGCGCTGAACAGCTGGATGGACGGCTTCCTGAAAGAGCATGACATCACGGGCAACTGGCAGGATTTCTCCGTCGGCTTCTGCTATACGGGCACGGGCGACTGCTGGTATTACGATGCGGATGTCTGGATGTACTCTGCCAGCCTCTACAAGGTCCCGGTTTCGATGCTGATGGCCGAGAAGGAGGCCGCGGGCGAGCTGACGCCCGAGAGCATTGTGATGGGCTGCACGCTGGAGTATCTCGAGTCCACGGCGCTGGTCTATTCCAACAACGACAGCGGCCACGCCATGGTGAGCTTCCTGGGCGGCACCTACAACGGCAAGTGCAGCGACATGACCGAGAAGTTCACCGATCTGCCTGCGGAATACTTCTCTCAGGACTTTCTGGATGTCAGCTATTATACCGCCCGCTACATGACGCAGGTCATGAAAACCCTGTATACGGGCGGCGATGCGGCCTATCCGCATGTGATCCCGTATCTGGAACAGGCCCAGCCCAATGAGTATTTCAATCTGAACCCGACCCTGAAGAGCTACGGCGTCGCGCAGAAGTACGGTGCTTTTGAAGAGACCTATGCCGGCAAGAACAACAACCACTGCGCGGCGATCATCTACACGCCGACTCCGATCATCGTTGTTGTGATGACCCGCAACATCGGCGAGTACCAGGCACGCATTGCCGAGGTGGGCGCCTATCTGGCCGACTACGCCCTTGATCTGGACGAGAAGGCGAAGGAGGCCGCCGCCGCGCCCGACCCGGCACCGCCTGCTGCGGCGGAACCGGAAACAGCTCCCGCTGCAGCGGCAGAACCGGCTGCGCCGGAGCTGCCTGCCGATCAGACAGGCGGGGGAGAAGCGCCCGCAGCCGCTCCCGTGACCGCCTCTGAGGTGCCGCCTGCAGAGGCGGTTGTCGAAGAGGAGGGGGCACGCAGGGTACCGACCGCCGTGATCGTCGTCGGGATTGCCGTCCTGAGCGCCGTCGGCGGCGCTTTCACAGTTCTCAGCCGCAGAAACCGCCGGCAGCCGGTCCGCCGGGAGGAGCAGCCGCCCCGGGAAGAGGAGGCCGACCGCTACCGTCCCCGTCACTGAAACTGCAAAAGCCACAGGAACGGGCACAAAATTCAGCATAATTTTGTGAATATACGATTATTGTATATTTTTATTCTCTTTGCTATACTGAAACCGTAATAAAAGTAGAGGCGCGTATTGTCAAGAGTACCGAGGCCGCAGCGAGGGGACCAGCAATCCCCGGCCGAAGGAAAGGGGCATACGCCGAAGGCGGATGAGGCGTAAATCCGGCCTGGGCATATGCAGAAGATGCATATGACTGTCGCATCTTTTGCGGAGAGCTCATTATTACGGACAGGGTTCTGTTTTCATCCCTGTATCTGTCAGATGATCTTTGAGGCAGCCGGTGCGACGCGCAACCGGCTGCTTTTGTTTTCAGAGAAAGCAATCAATCAGAAAAGGATGTGGCAAAATTATGGAATCTGTTTACGTTGGCGCATGGTCTCTGCTGCCGCCCGTTGTGGCGATCGTACTGGCCCTGATCACCAAGGAGGTCGTCTTCTCTCTGGTGGCCGGTGTTCTGTCCGGGACCATCATCTATGCCAGCGCCGCAGGGCTGAACCCGGTCGTGGCGCCGGTCAATGTCATGTTCGAGCTGATCCTCGGGCGTGCGGACTGGTACATCATGCTGTTCTGCTTCCTGCTCGGCTCGCTGGTCTATCTCATCAACGCCTCCGGCGGCGCCAAGGCCTACGGCCGCTGGGCCTCCAAGGTCATCCGCAGCAAGACCCAGTCGACCCTGCTGACCACCCTGCTGGGCTGCCTGATCTTCATCGACGACTACTTTAACGCCCTGACGGTGGGCTCGGTCATGAAGCCGGTCTCCGACCGCTACCGCGTCAGCCGTCCGAAGCTGGCCTACCTGATCGACTCGACCTCCGCCCCGATCTGCATTCTGGTCCCTATTTCGACCTGGGGCGCCGCGGTCGGCGGCTACATGGTCGACACGGGCGTGTTCAGCTCGGGCATCAGCGGCTTTATGGCCATGGTGCCGTATAATCTGTACGCCCTGCTCTGCCTGCTGATGGTGATTCTCATCTGCGTCTTCTCGTGGGACTTCGGCCCGATGTACCGCTTTGAGCTCAAGGCGCGCAGGGGCGACCTCTCGGCGGCCGCAGATCAGGATTACGAGAGCATGGAAACCCCGTCCAACGCGACGCTCTGGGACATGGTTCTCCCGATTCTCGTGCTGGTTGTCGTGTCGATTCTCGCCATGATGTATATCGGCGGATTCTGGAGCGACGATCCCTCCGTCGCCGGCCTCTTCGGACCCTCCCTCGGCAACAGCGTTTCGGGCCAGGCCCTGACCTGGGGCTCCTTCGCGGCGATTCTCTTCTCGCTGCTGCTCTACGTCCCCCGTAAGATCATGAGCTTCCATGAGTTCTTCCAGGGCGTCGTCAAGGGCATGGAGCCGATGATCACCGCCGGCGTCATCCTGCTTCTGGCCTGGGCCATCGGCGGTGTCTGCCGCGAGCTGCTCGGTACGCCGGAATATGTCAGCAACCTGTTCCAGACCATCGGCGTTCCCGGCGCGATTCTCCCGATGATTGTCTTTATCTTCGCGGCCTTCCTGAGCTTCTCTACCGGCACCTCCTGGGGTACCTTCGGCATTCTGCTCCCCATCGTTGCTCCGGTTGCGCAGGCCATCGCCCCGAACCTGACCGTTGCCGCCCTGGCCGCTACGCTGGCCGGCTCCATCTTCGGTGACCACTGCTCGCCCATCTCTGACACCACCATTCTTTCCAGCACCGGCGCCAGCTGCAACCACCTCGACCACGTCGGCAGCCAGATGCCCTATGCCCTGACGATTGCGGCCTGCAGCCTGGTGGGCTACATCCTCATCGGCATCACCGGCAACGGCATCATCGGTCTGGTTGTTTCGGCTGTCCTGCTGGTTGCGGCCATGATCGTGCTGCACCGCGCCGCCGTAAAGAAGTACGGCACCGGCGACGAAGCCGAGGCTGCTGCCTGATCTTTGTTCCCATGGCATTTCAGGAAACCTTACGCCTGCCGGACGGGGCGGACATGCCCCGTCTCGGCCAGGGGACCTGGCAGATGGCCGAGGACGACCGCCGGGCCGAGCGCGAGATCGCCGGCCTGCGGCACGGCTTCAAACTGGGCTTCCGTCTGATCGACTCGGCCGAGATGTATGCCGACGGCCGGTCCGAGCTGCTGGTCGGCCGGGCCCTGCAGGGATATCGCAGAGAGGACCAGTTCCTCGTCACCAAGGTGCTGCCCGAGAATGCCAACCGCCGGCGCATCTACTCGAGCCTGAACCGTTCCCTCGCCCATCTGGGGACCGACTGGGTCGATCTCTACCTGCTGCACTGGCGGGGCGATGCCGACCTCAGCGAGGCCGTCGCCTGTATGGAAGAGCTGAAGGAACAGGGGAAGATCCGCCGCTGGGGCGTTTCCAACTTTGACGTGCAGGACATGGAGGACCTCTGGCGCGTGCCGGACGGACACCGGTGCTGCGTCAACCAGGTCCTCTACAACCTCGGCAGCCGGGGCATCGAGTATGACCTGATGCCGTGGCAGCGGGAGAAAAGCATTCCCTTCATGGCCTACTGCCCGGTGGGCCGGGCCGGCGCCCTCGTGACCCAGGATCATGTGTCAAAGGAACGGATGGCCCGGGATGAAAACGTCCGCGCGGTCGCTGAGCGGCACAACTGCTCGATTGTCCAGGTGCTGCTGGCCTTCGTGCTCCGCCTGCAGGATATGGCCGCCATGCCGAAGGCCGTGGGCTTCGACCATATCGAGGAGAACTGGGCCGTTCGAGATATATGTCTGACCGAGGAAGATCTCGACCGCCTGTCCCGTTCCTTCCCCGCCCCCACCGAAAAGGTCCCAATGGAAAAGTACTGAGCTGTTTCTCCCCGTACGAAGCCTTCTGCCGCTGCGCGGAAGAGGAACTGAGCTCTCGCCTACAGCTTTCTGCGCCGCGCAGAAGCGGGGGAGACGATTTCGCCCAAAAAACCTATTCGCGGCCGCAGTACTGACGACAGGGGCAGAACCCTTCTTTTGCCGCGAAACGGCACAGACTGATTGGGAGCTATCATAAAGGAGATTACCATGACCGACAGAGTTCGCAGAATGAGAGAAAAGTACTTCGCCTCGCGGCCCTGCATCACCGCCGAACGGCTGGTCCTGCAGACCGAGGCCTACAAACGCTTTGCCGGCGACGCCGCCCCGGTGTTCCGGGCGGAGGTGGTCCGCTACATCCTGGAGCATATGACCACCCTCATCATGGAGGATGAGCTGATTGTCGGCACGCCCACCAACCGCTACCGCGGCGCGAATCTCCATCCCGAGTTCCAGTCGGCCGAGAAATTCTATCTGCACGATATCGACGAGTTTCCCGTCAGAAAGTGCGACCCCTACGACATTGCGCCGGAGGACCGCGAGCAGATCGTCCGCATCCTCAACGAGTACTGGATCGGCCGCTCCATGGAGGACGAGGCCGGCCGCGTCCTGCCCCCGGACATCGAAAAGGCCCGGCGCGAGGACATCATCTCGGTCGGCCTTCGCAACGGCGTTTCGGGCGAGACCACCTGCGACCATGAAAAGCTGCTGCGGGTCGGCCTGCGCGGCTATATGGACGAGTGCCGTGCCCGCATCGCCTCGACCCAAAGCATGAGCGCGGACGACCAGAGGAAAATCGACTTCTGGAACGCCTGCATCATCCAGTGCGAGGGCCTCATCGCCTATGCCCACCGCATGGCGGAGGAGGCCGAGCACCAGGCGGCGGCCTGCGAAAATCCCGCACGCCGCGCCGAGCTTCTCCAGATCGCCGAAAACTGCCGTGTCGTCCCCGAAAACCCGCCGCAGACGTTCTGGCAGGCGCTGCAGCTTGTGTGGTTCGTGCATGTCTGCTTCCACATCGAGGTCTGCACCACGGCCTGCGGCTTCGGCCGCTTTGACCAGTACCTGTGGCCCTTCTATAAGAAGGACGTCATCATCGACCGGACTCTCGAAGCCGGCCGGGCGCTGGAGCTGCTCGAGTGCCTCTATCTGAAGGCCTGCGAGGTCTACGAGGTGCGCGACCACTGGTATGCCACCTCCTTCGCCGGCTACCCGATGTGGCAGATCCTCATCGTCGGCGGCCAGACCCCGGACGGCCGGGACGCCACCAACGACCTGAGCTATCTCTGCCTGGACGCCGCCTCCGAGATGCAGACGACCCAGCCTGTGCTGGCCGTCCGCGTCTGGAAGAACACCCCCGAGGCGCTGATCCGCAAGGGCTGCGAGATGGTGCAGGCGGGCATGGCCAACCCCGGCTTCTTCAACGACGAAGCCGCCATGAAAATGTCCCTGGGCAAGGGCTGCTCTATGGAAGAGGCGCGCGACTGGACCATCGTCGGCTGCATCCAGCCCGGCCCGGGCGGCGGCACGACGGACGGCTCGCCCGACGCGGGCTATGTCAACGCCCCCAAGGTGCTCGAGATCACCCTGCACAACGGCGTCGACCCCGCCACCGGCGACCTCGTGGGTCTGCAGACCGGCGACCCCCGGAGCTTCCGGAACATTGAGGAGCTCAAGGACGCAGTCAAAAAGCAGCTGCTCTTTTTCTACGACAAGATCCGCATCGGCTACAACCGCATGCAGCCTTACCACGCCACGCGCTACCCCGTGATCTTCGCCTCCATGGTGACGAAGGGCTGCGTCGAGTCCGGCCGTTCCGTCCAGGAGGGCGGGGCGAAGTACACCACGGCCGGCATGTTCGTGACGGGCGCGGCGAATCTCTCCGACTCGCTGGTGGCCATCGAAAAGTGCGTGTACGAGGATCACGACCTCAGCATGGACGAGCTGATCCGCATTCTGGACCGCAACTTTGAGGGGGACGAGCGCGTCCGCCAGCTGCTCATCAACAAGCCGGCCAAGTTCGGCAACGATGACGAGCACGCCGATGCTGTCTACCGCGAGATGATCCAGTTCATCGCCTCGAATGTCCAGACCTGGAAGGATGCCCGCGGCGGCACCTATTCCTTCTCGAACCTCTCCCAGACCGTGAACGTCTCCCACGGGGCGGTCTGCGGCGCGACGCCCGACGGTCGCCTGGCCGGCGAGGCCTTCTGCGACAATGCCTCGCCCATGATGGGCCGCGATGTCAAGGGCCCCACCGCCACGGTCAAGTCGGTGGCCTCCACCGGCATGGAGAACTTCCACGACGGCGCCCTGTTCAACATCCGCTTCGACCCGCAGGGGGTCAGCGGCGAGAAGGGCCTGCAGGCCATCGAGGGCGTCATCCGCACCTTCTTCCAGTGCGGCGGCGAGCATATCCAGATCAACGTCGTCGACGACGAGACCCTGCGAAAGGCGCAGGAGCATCCCGAGAACTACCGCGGCCTGATGGTCCGGGTGGCCGGCTACATGGCCTACTTCACCGAGCTGGACCGCGATGCCCAGAACTCGATCATCTACCGCACGGCCCACTTCCGCGAGGCGGTCTGACGCGCCATGGGCGACACAGGACGCACCGCCCTCATCGGCGGCATCCAGAAGTTCTCCACCGACGACGGCCCCGGCATCCGCACCACGGTGTTCCTCAAGGGCTGCCCCCTGCACTGCCGATGGTGTCATAACCCCGAGCTGATCTCTCCCGAGCGGCAGATCATCCGCATGCCCAACAGCTGCATCCACTGCGGCTACTGCATCGCTCACTGCCCCCGCGAGGCCATGTTCGTAAACGAAGACGGCGAGGCGGACATCGACCGCGGCCGCTGCGACCTCTGTCTGCGCTGTGTCGAGGGCTGTTATGCCGAAGGCCTGCGCACCGTCGGTACAGAGATGACGCCCGAGGCGGTTATGCACGAGGTCTGCAGGGACATTTCCTTTTACGAAAACACCGGCGGCGGCATGACCATAAGCGGCGGCGAGCTCCTGATGCATGCGGACTTCGCCCTCGCCCTCACGGAACTCGCCCTGCAAAGCGGCATCCGCGTCTGCCTGGATACCTCCGGCTGCGGTGACGGGTCTGCCCTCCTGCAGCTCGCGCAGATGGAGAACGTGACCGATATCCTCTATGACATGAAGTGCCTCGACCGCGAGCGCCACCGCGCCCTCACCGGCCTTGACAATGATCGGATTCTGGAGAACCTGATCATGCTGGCCGAGCGCGAGACGACCCGCCCGAAGCTCCACATGCGCATGCCCCTGATCGCCGGTCTGAACGACGATGACGACCTGATGGCCCGCACGGCGGACTTTTACCGCCTGCATCGCATCCTGCGCGTGACGCTTCTGCCCTATCACAGCCTGGGCGTTTCCAAGGCCCGGCATATCGGCAGCCGGCAGGAGCGCTTCGAAGCCCCGCCCCCCGAGCGGGTGGAGGCGATCCGAGAGCTTTTCGAGGAAAGCGGTCTTCAGGCCGAAATCTCGGGCATAGGAAGAGAATGAAATCAGAAGAGAATAAAAACCTTCTCCTCACGGAGAAGGCTTTTTTATGCCCAGCAGGGGCCGCAGATCGAGCTGAGCCAGGATGATGGCCATGAACATCAGCGCGCATCCGGCCAGCTCCCGGGGTGTCAGGCGTTCGCCGAGGATCAGCCATCCCGTCAGCGCGCTGAAGACGCTCTCTAAGCTCATCACCAGACTTGCCAGCGTGGGGTTTACGTCCTCCTGCCCGAAGATCTGCAGCGTATAGGCGATGCCGCTGGAGAAGATCCCGGCGTACAGGATGGCCGGCAGGGCGAGGCGGATGGCTTCGGCCGTGGGCTCCTCCAGCAGGAGCATCAGCACCGTGCTGAGGATCGCCACGACGAGAAACTGCATCCTCGACAGGCGCACCGCGTCCACCCGCGAGCTGTAGTGGAAGAGGACCAGGATCTCCACCGCGAACAGAAAGGCGCAGGCCAGCTCCCAGGCATCGCCGACCTCGAGGCGCAGGCTCTCGGCGGTCATGCACAGCAGATACATCCCCACCAGCGCCAGCAGCACGCAGAACCAGATCTGCCTGGTCGGGCGCCGGTTGAGAAAGATGCTCAGCAGCGGCACGATGACCACATACAGCGCCGTGATGAAGCCTGCCTTGGAGGCCGTGGTATAGGCGATGCCGATCTGCTGGGCGGCGCTGGCCGCGCAGAGCAGGACGCCGCTGATGCAGCCGGCCGTGATCAGGTATTTCCGCTGGGACGCATTCCTCGGCCGGCGATTGTCGATCCCGCGCCGGTCAAAGAAGCGGTCCATCACGTGCACCACCGGCGTCAGAAACGCCACGGCGACCCAGCTGCGCCCGGCAAGATAGGTGAAGGCGCCGACATGCTCTGCCCCGATGCTTTGCGCGACGAAGGTGGTGCCCCAGAGAAAGGAGCACAGAAACAGCAGAAAAATGTGGAATTTGTTGTTTTTCATGGACAGCAGCGCCCTTGCAGAAAAAATAGAGAAGAACCTCTGCCGACTGCAGGGGTTCTCCTTTGGGATGGTGGAGAGTGGCGGACTCGAACCGTCGACCTTCCGCGTGTGAGGCGGACGCTCTAACCAGCTGAGCTAACCCTCCAAGGCCCAATTACTATACCATAACTTCCAAACGAATTCAAGGATTATTTTTGTCACCCTTCCGCCGGGAAGCCATTCAAAGCAGCGGGCTTTTCCGTCTGCACGGCCGGAATGCGGGGGAGCGCTTCACCAGCGGTTTTCGACGTACTCGCAGAAGGCGTACAGGTCGTGCACCGTCAGCACCCGTCCGTCCTCCAGCGTGACCGTTCCGTTCCACAGGCCGTGCACCTGGTGGCTGTGCATCCGCATGATCTTCACGTCCAAATCACTGTGATGGTCATAGAACGGCGTCATGCGCATCTGAAAACGTCCGTCGTCGGACAGAAACTGCCAGGGCTCCATATACCGGTCCGGCTTCGGGAAGGTCTCCACGTCCACCGCTCCGATCTTGTGGGCCTTTCCGTCCACAAAGACACAGGTCTCGGTGGCCTCGGCCTCGTCCCCGATGCCCCAGGTGATCTCGAAGCCGAAGAGGTGCTCCTTCCCCTCCGCGTCCGTGGCCCTGCCCGAGCCGTTGCCCCAGTACCAGACCAGCGAATAGGGGGTGCAGACCCGGCCCCAGTCGAGAACGGCAAAGCAGTTTTCCTTTGAGAACGATGCCGACACGCCCGGGGCGGTAAAGCTTCCCGAGCAGGGCATGCAGTTCTGCTTGGTGGTCATGAAATACCGGTCGGGGGCGCCCCGGAAGGGCAGCACCGTCGTGATGTTCTCCAGCCCGGGCATGATCTCCATGCTGAAGGCGCAGCGCACATCGCCGTTTTCAAAGCGGATGCTGCGGGTCTCCCGCCCGGTGTGCACCTCGAAAAGCGCCTTGCCGACGCGAAAGACGACATCGTTCGGTACGTCGCCCTTCGCCGGCAGCACATAGCGGTCCATCCCGCCGACAAAGGGCGCCATGCTCGACACCAGGGTTTTCCCAGCCTGCAGGTCCACCAGCACCGCCGAGGCATACCCGCCCAGCGAGATGTTGGCAAAGCTGATCTGGGCCATCATCTTCCCGTCCGAAATCTGATAGAAATCCCATTCCTTGCGGCGCAGGGGATGGCGCACCCGGTCCCGGTCATAGCGAAATACGTTCTGCCGTGCCCAGCCCCTGGTCAGCAGTTTCCCGTCATTCGCCAGCAGCTCCGTTTCCTCCGTCACCTCGGTCTGGCGGCTTTTTTCTTTCCAGTCCTGCCATCCGATATACGTTTTTTCCATTTTCAGACCCTCTCTCCATTGTGGTTTTCTTCGGTGATAGTCGGAAAACCAGGACCTGGTTTGTTGAAACAAAATATGCGCGGCGGTGAATTGTAGGTGCGAGGTATAGACTTGCCTTCCGCGCAACAGCAGGTATCTGAAGTCGGGCACTCCCAATCAGTCTCTACCGTGCGCGGCAAGGGAAGATCCTGCCCCTGACGCAGCCACTGCGGCCGCTCACAATGGGGAGAGAGGTCCTATCATTCCGACTTACGCTTTTTCTTTCTGCATTTTTTTCAGTACATGGAGCAGGGAGGGTTCCACCGCGCCGGCGAGCGAGCGCATCTCCCCGTCCGGCTGCAGCAGGTCCGGCACCATGATTACCTGCATGCCCGCCGCCCGGCCTGCACGGACCCCGTTGAAGGAATCCTCGATCACGAGACAGTGCTCTGCCTGCTCTCCAAGCGCCTCGGCCGCCCGCAGAAAGATATCCGGATGCGGCTTGCTCCGGCTGACCTGATCGCCGCCCACCACCCGGTCAAAGAAGGGGAGCAGGCCGGCATCCGCCAGTTCCTTCTCCACAATGTCCGTCCGGGTGGACGAGGCAACGGCAAGCCCGGCTCCCCGTCGCTTCAGATAAGCCAGCAGCTCCCGCACCCCGGGCTTGACGGCCAGCAGCCCCGCCCGGTATTTCTCCAGAAAGAGGGCTCTGGCTGCTTCCTGAAAGCGGTCGATGAGCGCCCTGTCCCCATAGGCGTCGAGCAGGATCTGATCGGTCACGTCGGCCCTCACCCCGATGCAGCGCAGGGTGGTTTCGACGATGCCTTCCATCCCGAGCCCCTCCGCTGCCTCCGAGCAGCAGTCGACATACAGCCTTTCCGAGTCAAAGATCACGCCGTCCATGTCAAAGATCACGGCGTGTACCGCCCGAAAATCCACTCCGCTCATGCTCTGTTCCCATCCTCCGTTTCCAAGCCTGCCCGCATGCTCTCTTTTTATCATATTCCCTGTCCTGTCACCATCATATCACAGGCACTGCCGAAGCTCAACGAAGAAATTGTTGCTTTTTTTGCCCGTCGCACTTGCGAAACCCTGCCGTGCCATGGTACTATATATAAAATAAAAATGCAAATTCAAAAACGCAGACGCCCTGCCTCCGGGATGCTTCCGCCGGCAGGAGCGGCGCTGTGAGGAGAGAGAACCATGTCAGAACCTTCATCCGGTGTGAATCAGCAGACAAAACTGCAGCCCTATCTTTCTCCGCTGACGGTCTGGGCCCTGTCTGTGGGCTCGGCCATCGGCTGGGGCTCCCTGGTCGTCACCAGCAGGACCTATCTCTCCCAGGCAGGCCCCCTCGGCTCGACCCTCGGCCTGCTGGTCGGCTATCTCATGATGCTGATGGTGTCGAGTCACTATCACTACCTTGGCAACCACTATCCCGGCACGGGCGGCCTTTACAACTATATCAAGCATGTCTTCGGCTATGACCGCGCCTTCCTCGCGGCCTGGTTCATGTTCCTGACCTACATCTCCATTTTCTGGGCAAACGCCACCAGCGTTCCGCTCTTTGCGCGCTATTTCCTCCGGGGGGTCTTCAAGGTCGGGTATCTCTACACGATCTTCGGCTATGAGGTCTATGCCGGCGAGGCGGCCGTCACGCTGATTGTCATGGGTCTGGTGGCGCTGCTGTGCGCGAAGAGCAAGCTGGCCACCGCCCGCCTGATGGAGATCCTCGTCCTGGTCTTTACGGTCGGCATCACCTTCTGCTTTGCTGTTGCCATGCTGCGCCGCCCCTCCGCGGGCATGAGCATGGCGCCGGCCTTCCTCCCCGACAAAGGCGCCCTGCGCCAGGTGATACGCATTGCCTTCATCTCGCCCTGGGCCTTTATCGGCTTTGAAAGCGTGTCCCACTCCGCTGAGGAGTATCGGTTTAAGCACAGCAGCCTCTTCCGCATCCTCGTCATCTCGGTGACGGTCATCACCGCGCTGTACATCTTCATTGTCCTGATGAGCGTCTCCGCCTACCCCGAGGGCTGCAGCAGCTGGCTGGACTATATCCGCCGTTTGGACGAGTTCGACGGCATCGCGGGCCTGCCCGCCTTCTATGCGGCGAACTTCTATCTCGGCGGGACCGGCGTCAACATCCTGATGCTCTCCCTGGTGGCGCTGGTTCTGACCAGCCTGATCGGCATGCTGCGCACGCTCAGCCGCCTCTGCTATGCTGCGGCGCAGGACGGCATCCTCCCCGCGCGCTATACCGAGCTCAATGACAAACAGATCCCCGTCAACACCATCGTGCTGGTGACGCTCATCTCGCTGCCCATTCCTTTCCTGGGCAGGACGGCCATCGGCTGGATCGTGGATACCACCACCTTCGGCGCCACCATCCTCTACGGCTTTGCCTCCGCCGCCGTCTATAAGGTCTCCGGACAGGAGCACGACAGAAAGCACCGCATCATTAGCGGCATCTGCATGGTCATTCTGGTGATCTTCCTGGTCTATCTCGGCTTCCCCGGCATCTTCTCGGACAACACCATCGAGACGGAGACCTATGCCCTCCTGATCGCCTGGTCCATCCTCGGCCTGGTTTTCTTCAACGGCGTCATCCGGAAGGATCACTCCAGAAACTTCGGCAAGGCCATCATCGTCTGGATTGCCCTGCTGGCTTTCGTCGTCATGCTTTCCGCGACCTGGGCCGAGCGCTTCAATGAGAGCAGGGAAAATGCCATCATGGAGGAGATCCACAACTACGTGGACGGCACCGCGGATGAACAGACCCTCGCCATGGACGAGGATACCTTCTTTGAGCACGAGCTCTCCCGCATTCATGACGCGGACAACACGAGTCTGATCCTCATCACGTCGCTTTTCGGCCTCGCCATCGCCGTCATGCTGGCAAACTACATCTCCATGCAGCGCTGGGAAAAGAAAGCCCTGGAAGAGCGCGATGAGGCAACGACAGTCGCCTTTACCGACCCCCTGACCGGCGTCAAGAGCAAGCATGCCTTCCTTCTGCAGGAAAAGCAGATGGATGCCGACATCGCTGCCCAGACGGCGGAGAACTTTGCCGTTGCGGTCTGCGATGTCAACGGCCTCAAGGTCATCAACGACACCCTCGGCCACAAGGCGGGCGATGAGCACATTCGCAAGGCAAGCCGCATGATCTGCGATATCTTCCAGCACAGCCCGGTGTACAGAACGGGCGGCGACGAGTTCGTGGTGATCATGCGGGGACGCGACTATCTCATCCGTAAGGAGCTGGTCCTGGCCCTGCATGACCGCTCCGTCGAGCATATCAGCACCGGGGACGTCGTCATCTCCGGCGGCCTTTCCGAATACCGGCCCGGGGAGGACACAAGCTTTCACCCCGTTTTCGAACGCGCAGACGGCCTGATGTATGAGGAGAAGAAGCTGCTGAAGGGCATGGGCGCCGTCACGCGTGAGGATGCCGAGCTCGCCGCAAAGCCGGCCTTCCGGGATGATGAGAACGCGGACATCCTTCACCTCAAGCACCATATTCTCATCGTGGAGGACGAGCGCATCAACCAGATGATGCTGGGCAATATGCTCGAAGACGAATACGACGTGCTCTATGCCTCCGACGGCATCGAGGCGCTGGAGCAGATCAAGGGCAGCGGGGACGATCTGGCCATGGTGCTTCTGGATCTGCAGATGCCGAAAATGAGCGGCATGGAAGTGCTGAAGGTGATGAAGGAAGAGGAAGAGCTCCGGAATATCCCGGTGATCGTGATGACCGCCGACCAGAGCGCCGAGGTCGAGTGCCTGCGGCTCGGCGCGATTGACTTCATCCCCAAGCCCTATCCCACCGTCGAGATCGTCCGGGCGCGCATCAACCGCTGCATCGAGCTCTCCGAAAAGCGCAACATCATCCAGTCCACCGAGCGCGACAGCCTGACGAACCTCTTTAACCTCGATTATTTCCTGCGCTATGTGCGCATGTTCGACCAGCACTATGCCGACAAGCCGATGGACGCGATCGTCCTGGATGTCAACCATTTCCACATGCTCAACGAGCGCTACGGGAAGCAGTACGGCGACAGCGTGCTGGCGCGCATCGGCAGCCGCGTGCGTCAGATCTCGCGCGAGGTCGGCGGCGTGGGATGCCGCCGGGCGGCGGATACCTTCCTCATCTACTGCCCCCACCGCGAGGACTACGGCAGCATTCTGGACAAGGCCTCCGAGGGCCTTGTGGACGAGGACGTGTCCGAAAACCGCGTGCGGCTCCGCATGGGCGTGTACTCCAATGTGGACAAATCCCTGCAGATCGAACGCCGCTTCGACTATGCCCGGACGGCCGCGAATTCGGTCCGCAGCGGCTACCGCAAGGCCATCGGTATTTACGATACCGAGATGCACGAGGCCGAGCTGTACCGCGAGCGCCTGCTGGAGGACTTCAAGCCGTCTCTGGAGAGCGGCCGCTTCATGGTCTACTTCCAGCCCAAGTATGATATCCGGCCCGAAAAGCCCATCCTGGCCAGCGCTGAGGCCCTGGTCCGCTGGGATCATCCCGAGCTGGGCATGATCAGCCCGGGCGTCTTCATCCCGCTGCTGGAGGACAACGGCCTGATCCTGGACCTCGACCGTTTCGTCTGGTGCGAGACGGCCTCGCGGATCCGCAGCTGGAAGGACCGCTTCGGCTTTTCCGTGCCCGTGTCGGTCAATGTTTCGCGCATCGACATGCTGACGCCGAATCTGAAGGACATCTTCACCGAGATCCTGGAGACCTACGGCCTGAATGCCGAGGATCTGGTCCTCGAGATTACGGAATCCGCCTATACCGGGGACGCCGATCAGGTGATCACCACGGCCAAGGAGCTGCGCGGCGTGGGCATGGGCTTCCGCATCGAGATGGACGACTTCGGGACCGGCTACTCCTCGCTGGGCATGCTCTCCCATCTCCCGATTGACGCGCTGAAGCTGGATATGAGCTTTGTGCGCAGCGCCTTCGGCAAAACCCGGGACGTGCGCATGATCGAGCTGATCATCGACATCGCGGACTACCTGCATGTTCCCGTCGTGGCCGAGGGCGTGGAAACGGAGGAGCAGTACCTGGTCCTCAAGGCCATGGGCTGCGACCTGGTGCAGGGCTATTACTTCTCCAAGCCCGTGCCGCCCGAGGCCTTTGACCGCTTCCTGATCGAGCGCTCCGGGGAAGCGGCGGACGCGCATACCGCCAAAACGGAAAAAACCGCCGTCAGCATTTCTGAGGCGCTGACCGGCGATTTTGAGCGTATCTTTTATGTGGACGTGCTGACAGACTTTTATCTGGAGTTTGTTACCGGCGAGGGCGGAAAACTCGAGATCCACCCCGGCGGGATCGACTTCTTTGACAGTGCCCGCAAAAACCTGCTGCAGGATGTGGCCGAGGACGATGCCGGGCCGCTTCGCGAGGCGACCGGCAAGGCAAACCTGATCCGCCTGGCGGAACAGAACGAATCCGTCACCCTGCCCTTCCGCAGAGTGAAAAACGGTGTCCCGACGCCGTACACGCTGCAGACCATCCGCACCCGCGAAAGCGACCGCCACCACATCGTCATCGGCGTGAAAAAGGAAGAAACCGCTCCGAAATCATGATCCGGCCCGCCCGGACAGGCTCTGCTGTTTTCAGCCTGTCCGGGCCCTTTTTCTGTTGCCAGCGGGAAGACTTTGTGGTAAACTGTGTTAGAAGGGCTGAACTGACAGAACGGGCAGGCGGCTTGAGAAGGAACCGACGGAACATAGCCAAGCGAGAGTCGGAAGCCTGTGCTGCTGTCAGGTGCCCCGCGGCCTGTCTGGACAGGTCATTTATTTTGAAAAGGAGATCAGTTTCATGGCAAATCGCATCGTACTCAATCCTGTTTCCTATCACGGCGCCGGTGCCGTCAAAGAGATCGGCGGCGAGCTTTCCCGCCGCGGCTTCAAGCGCGCCTTCATCGCCTCCGGGCGCCACGTGGTCAAGTCCGGCGAGATCAAAAAGATCACCGACGTGCTGGACGAGATCGGCGTTGCCTACACCTTCTTCACCGACATCAAGCCCAATCCCTCCATTGAGAACGTCCAGAACGGCGTCAAGGCTTTTCAGGAGTTCAATGCTGACTGCATCATCGCCGTGGGCGGCGGCTCCGTCATGGACACCTCCAAGGCCATCGGCATCATCATCAACAACCCCGAGTTTGCCGACGTCCGCTCCCTTGAGGGCGTGGCCCCCACCAAGAAGCACGCGGTGTTCACCATCGCCGTCCCCACCACCGCCGGCACCGCTGCTGAGGTCACCATCAACTATGTCATCACCGACGTCGAGAAGAAGCGGAAGTTCGTCTGCGTCGACGTCAACGACATCCCCGAGGTCGCCGTGGTCGATCCCGAGATGATGTACTCCATGCCCAAGCCCCTCACCGCCGCCACCGGTATGGACGCCCTGACCCACGCCATCGAGGGCTATATCACCAAGGGCCACTGCGCCATCTCCGACATGTTCCATCTCGAGGCCATCCGCCTGATCGCCAAGTACCTGCGCGCCGCCGTGGAGAACGATGCCTGCGGCCGCGAGGGCATGGCTCTCGGCCAGTACATCGCCGGCATGGGCTTTTCCAACGTGGGTCTCGGCATCGTCCACTCCATGGCCCACGGCCTCAGCGCCCTGTATGACACGCCCCACGGCGTCGCCTGCGCCATCCTGCTGCCCCTGGGCCTCGAGTACAACATGCCCGTCGCCGGCGAGCGCTACCGCGCCATCGGCCGCGCCATGGAGGTCCCCTATATCGACAGCATGAACGACGAAGAGGCCGCCAGGGCCACCATCGCCGCCGTCAAAAAGCTGGGCGCCGACGTGGGCATCCCCGCCGACCTCAAGGCGATCGTCAAGGACGAGGACGTGCAGTTCCTCTCCGAGAGCGCCTTTGCCGACGCCTGCTGCCCGGGCAACCCCCGCGACACCTCCGTCGAGGAGATCGCCGCCCTCTACCGCAGCCTGATGTAATCCGGCTTCGCTCCGATCGATAGAACAAAGCCCGTCCTTCTCTGCGCTCAGGCAGAGAAGGACGGGCTGATTATTTTTCCGGTTTCTTACACGGGCGCCAGGCGTTCTCCAAGCCTGGAATCGGTCAGTGCGGACGTGCATTCGTTGAAGATCCGCACTTTGTTCCAGACGGACAGCTCCGCGTTCTCTTCCGCCTTTTTCCTGATCTCGGCGATTCCGTCCGTGTCGCCGTTCACGAAGCATTCCTCAATGGCGAACAGCGCATTCCTGACGGCTTCGGCCTGCCTGTCGGCGTCGTTGACCTCTTCCCTGAAAATCGTTAACGGACTGCTGCTGAAGTAGCTGCGAAAGCAGTTGATCTTGTTCTCGTCCAGCAGATAGTTTCTGACTTCCCGGCCGAACATCTGCTTCCTGTCCTGCAGCGCCGCCTTGTCTCTCTGCATCTCCCGCTTCATCGCACGGATTTTGGATTTCAGGAACGACGTTCCCTTGATGAACACCGCATAATCCGCAAAAACCGAAGGATCGCTGAAATAGAGGTAGATCCAGATCCCGTCTATGATATATTTCTTTTCCCTGTGCTGTTTTGCATAGTCCATGGCAAAGTTGACGAAGTCTACGAACACCCTGTCTTCGTATTCTTCCTTGGGGATGTCGGCCCGCTCCTCGACGCCGATATAGTATTTCGCCCCTTCACCGCTGAAAAAGCTGTACATCATATCGGAATAGTTCTTCAGCTCTTCCATGGTGAAATGATCTTTGGTGAGCAGCAGGTCGTCCAGTTCGATATGGTCGATATCGTCCCCCACAAGGGTCCCCGCCATCCTGGATTTTCCGCTTCCCGAATGCCCGAGGATGAAGCAGATGTTCAGCTCCCCCGCATTGAAGTCGTCTTCCCTGTAGTAGAGATCCGGCTCCGAAACAACGAATGTTTCCTCAGGCAGCTGCAGGTCCTTCAACAGATTCGAGTCCGCGATCAGCTTGCTCTGCACAAGGCTGTACATCTCCGGCACGCTGTGTCCCAGAAAGAGCCTGGAATAATAGTTCGAGATCCGCTTCTGCCTGTTCGGAAGGATTTTGTATTTGACGTAAACGGTGTTGAGCTCGGTCTGTGTCGGGATCTGATCGGTGATCAGTACAAGCGTCGGGTCCCGGAGCGCCTGTTCCAGTTCTGTGTATTTTTCCATGCTTTCTTCCTTTCCGCCGTACAGTCAGACAGCGATGATGCCGGCGGGGGATACCTTCGCCCGCCCCGATGGTTCCGCTGCGTTCTTCCCGGCACGATTATAGCCTTTCCTGCGCATTCCTGTCAACATGAAAGACCGATTCTCACCGGCCCCTCCGCTTCACATTGACAGCAAAAAATATCTTGTGAAAACCCTGTCAGCGTTGTACAATAAGTCCATCCTCAGTGTACAAAAATCAATCAGAAAAAAGGAGTGAGGTACTTGCAGCTGACAAAGGAACAGCAGGCCATCCTGGACGGTTCCCGCGGCGAAACGATGTCCCGCGTGATGCAGACGCTGGTCGCCTATGGCGAGGCTTTTGATGCGCAGCGCATGGTTCCGGTGACGAGTGAATACGGGCATACGGTCATCAGCTTCGGGCTCGGCATCATGAAACCAGTTTACGAGCTGTATGACAAGATCCTGTCCGACGGACAGGTCAGCCGTCAGCCCTTCACCGCGGACCCCAGACCGGTCGACGTCAAAAACGTCCCGTCGAATCTTCTGCAGAAGATCGTCTTTGACGTCATGTACAGCCAGCAGAAGAGATACGAAGAGCAGGTGAAGCGCTTCGGCATCCTGTCGGACGACGCCTATACCTGCACCTGCTATCTCCCGCAGGTGGGCAACACGCCCAAGCGCGGCGACGTTCTGAGCTGGGCCGAGAGCTCCGCCGTGGTATATGCCAACTCCGTGCTCGGCGCGCGCTGCAACCGGAACTCCGGCATGATCGAGATGTTCGGCTCCATCGCGGGCTGCGTCCCGGAGTTCGGCCTCCTGACGGATGACGGAAGAAAGGCCGACTGGGTTGTGGAGCTGAAAACGGATTCCCTCCCCGACGCCCAGCTTTTCGGCTCGGCCGTCGGCATGAAGGTGCTGGAAAAGGTCCCCTATATCAAGGGCCTGGACCGCTTCCTGGGCACGGAGCTCAACGACACGGTCTGCACCTATCTTAAGGACTTCGGCGCGGCCACGGCCTCCAATGGCTCGGTGGGCCTGTACCATATTGAGCATCTGACGCCCGAGGCCGTCGATTTCGGCGAAAAGCTGATCCGCGAAGGCGCGCCGGTATACGTCGTCGACGATGCCGAGATCCGCCGCGTGAAGGACAGCTACCCCTGCATCTGGAAGGACCTGAACGCCAGACCGAAGCTCTGCTTCATGGGCTGTCCGCACATGTCTCTCAGCCAGATGATCGACTGGACGAAAAAGATCGACATTGCGCTGGAGCAGGCTGGCCATACAAAGGTCGTCATCCCGACGGTCTTCACGGCGGCCCCGGGCGTTCTCAAAGCCCTGGAAGAGACGGAGTATGCCAACATTCTGAAACGGATGAACATTCATACAAGCTCCATCTGCCCCCTCATGTTCATGAATAACCCCCTGTGCAAATCGATGCCGGTCATCACCTCGTCCAACAAGCTCCGCACCTATTCCAGCGCCCGTTTTTATCCGGAAGCCGAGATCCTTCGCATGATCACCGGGCTCAGCAAGTAGAGGAGGGCGAAACATGAAAAAAACATTTCAGGGCCATGTCGTGACGGCCGGGACCTGCCAGGCCGAGGCGCTGGTATCCCGCGGCGGCTTCAATACCCTGGCCAGCTACCAGACCCCCATGCTGACAGGGGACAAAAAGGTCAGGTGCAGCGACCAGAATAACCCCGACCTCTATCAGAAGTCCATGGTCGGCAAGGCGCTCTGCCTTCCCGAGACCATCGGCTCCACCACGGGCGGGAGGTCTGCGCGACCGGCAGGCAGCCGGCCTGCATGCTGTTTTCCAAGCATATCGATTCGCTGGCCGCCGCCGGGGCGATCCTCGCCGCCTTCTGGACGGATGCCAATATGCCCGTCATCGACCGCCTCGGGGATGAGTTCCTTAACTATGTGCAGGACGGCATGTCCATCGAGGTGAAAGAAAACGGCGTCGTCGAAGTGATGTAACACCCTCATCAAAAACAAAAATCCGGCCGGTGCATGCCTGCACCGGCCGGCTGTCTGTTTGCTGGGTGTTGGTATCTCTTCCGCATCTCTCGCATATAATTTTCAAGATGCATCGCTGCTTTCGGTTTGCCGTAAGAATCCAGAAAACCAGTGGGTTAGAAGTGGTCGAGCCAAACTTGCATATCTCAAACGGAACTGGAAAAACGACCTTCGCTCAAGCATTCTTCTGGTGCCTGTATGGAGATACGGAGTTTACTGACAAAGTAATCATTAATCGTATCACAGCCAACAAATTGGCTCCACAAGAGAGCGCTAAGGTTATAGTTGAGCTCCGGCTCTGGCATGGAGATAATTTCTACACGCTTACCCGAGAACAGGAGTATACCAAAAATACCAATGGTAGCGTCAAAGGTGCTATTGCTGTCTTTGCTTCTTGCCGCAGTAATGGCATTCAGCCTCAACATTGCCGGCAGAGCAGTTGTTTTCGCTGAAGAACCAACGATCTACGACATTACGGTTCTTAATCTGGACAATGAGGAGACAACGCTGGAAGAATACCAGGGAAAGGTCCTTTTGATCGTAAACACGGCGACCAAGTGCGGCTATACCTCGCAATATGAAGGGCTTGAGAAGCTCTATGAGGCCTATCGGGACCAGGGATTTGAGATTCTGGATTTCCCCTGCAATCAGTTTCTGAACGAAGCGCCGGGGGATAACGCTGAAATCGACAACTTCTGCAAGAAGAACTATGACACACAATTCCCGCGGTTTGCCAAGCTTAAGGTCAACGGGAAGGATGAAAGCCCCCTTTATACCTTCCTGAAAAGCCAGAAGGAGGGCAAAATCAAATGGAATTTCACGAAATTCCTGATCAGCCGGGATGGAGAGGTTCTGGAACGGTTTGAGCCTGGAGTCGAGCCAGCAGAGCTGGAAGATGCAGTCAAAACTGCTCTTGAACAAGCGGTGGAGAATGCGCGGAATTAAAGAACCTAACCTAAACCAAAATAAAGCTGACCACTGCCCGGGTATTCCTGAGCGGTGGTCAGTCATTTTATGGTCATAGTATATAGGTTGTTTATGCTTCCTCGCTAATCTCAACCCGGAAGGATGAAAGATCGAGAGATTTTTTTTGGACGAGAGTCGTAATATAATAACAAAACCAACAAAACCCAAGAAATCAAGGGGAGCATTGTGTTTACTCTTATCAAGGTCCTTACTCTTCAGGTTGCATAGTTTCAGCAGGGAGCAAAGAGATTAAATCATCCAAAGCATCTTGCAGCTTTTCGGCAACTCCTAGGAATCTCTCATCATGCCTCGAAAGTGTGTCGATCCAGTCCGTGCAAGTCTCAAGCCTGCCGGCTGCCTGCAAAAGCTCTATATCCTTGACCTCAAGAGGATATGTTCTTTTAGCTGCCTGGATGAAATCACGCCAGAGAGAAATCTTTCCATTTCTGATCTCAAACAGCGAGACACCATCATAGGAGACAGAGCCGGCATAGTTGAACTGGTATTTATAGTACCATTCTACAGCGGTTTCATCCAGCAATCTCTTCACATCCCATGCACGGATCTCTCCTTCAAAGAAAAGAGTTTTGAAATACTCCTGAATTTGAGCAAGACCGCGGTAAGCTGCGCCACTATGGGTGACAAAGACTGCGTCCTCATTGAAAATGTCACTTAGAACTGTGGCGTCTTTGACTTTACAAGCTGGGAAAAGTGTATCTATTAATACTTTTGCAGTCATAATTCTTGCTCTCTTTCTACTAAAACTGCAATTATAGAATAATGGATTATAGCATAGAATACGTTACTAAAAACGCTACACCCAGAAAAGTGTATTTTGAGAAGTTGAGGCAGGGGAATAGACTGACAGGCTACACACAGAATTTGTTTCAAAGCTCAATCCAGTATGTTGCCCGGCCAGCTAATGAATTTGACTGCCTGTTAGTAGATGAAGCTCATCGTTTGAATGCTAAGTCTTTTATTCGCGGGGCCTATTATGGGGAGAATCAAATAAAGGAGATCATTAATGCAGCGCTGGTTAGAAAACAATATATAAATGCAAATAGTGTAGTTTTGAAAATTTTGAAGTAAGGTGATGACTGCCGTGACGCCTGAAGAAGAGAATATGGTCTTTACGATCCTCTCTAACAGTGCGAAAAAAGAGAATATGTCGGTTGAGGATTATGTGGCTGAGGTGCTTCCCGCGTTTCAGGCCAGCTACGAGAATTCGAAGCAGGACAACAAGGAATTCTGGGAAGGCTTTACTCCCGCGGGGGAGAGGCCGACAATGTATGAGATCGTCATCTGGACGGTAAAGAAGCTGACGATGAAGCAGGAAGAGCTTGCCGCAGGAGAAGATGTAGAGACTGGCTTGTTGGCAAGATATCAGGTACGCGATGAGTTCCTTGACACACTTCACTGAGTTTCTGCTTGCGTTTATGAGCTTTCAGTGGTATGATACTGCTTGGTGAGAGGCCTTTAACTCATTTTAAGCTTCTCATCACCTCCGTTCAGAAGCGGCGGCCGCTCACCGTCGCTTTTTCTTTTCAGTTGTGCGTCCGGGCGCAAAACGGCCGCGGAGGGGGAGTGGTTATCCAGTCCCTTCCGCAGCCATTTCTATTCTCATGACTCAGAAATGAACGATCACAATTCTTAACAGTTTCTACTTGCATTTGCTCCGGGCATGCTCTACAATAGAATCGAAAGAAGGGATGCGCATGGCAGACGAGAGAGCTTTCAAGCCGATTGAAGAACTGACCCTGATGGACGACTACATGTTTGCCGCCGTCATGCGGAACACAAAGCATCTGAAACCGCTGCTGGAATACATTCTGGAGATCAAAATTGCAAAGATAGAACTGGTTGAACCGCAGAAGACTGCGAAAGAGGGCTACAGCTCGAAAGGAATCCGGCTTGATCTGTACGTGGAGGACGAGAAGGGCACGATCTACAACGTTGAGGTACAGACGACGGACAAACGGAATCTGCCGCGGCGGATGCGCTATTACCAGTCGGTGATTGACATCCACGTTCTGCATCCCGGGGATGATTATCGGAACCTGAGAAAATCCTTTGTCATTTTCATCTGCAACTATGACCCGTTCGGACGGAACCGTTACATATACACATTTGAGACCGTATGCAGGGAAGTACCCGGGCTGAGCTTAGGGGATGATACCTACAAGATCGTTGTGAACACAGCTGGAACAGAGGGAGAGATCAGCAACGAGCTGAAAGAAGTGATCCTATATCTGGGATCGGGTAAGGTAACAGGCTCATACAGCAGAGAACTGGATGAGGCAGTGAATGCCGTAAAGACCAACGAAGACAGGAGGTTGGAGTATATGACCATGATGATTCACGATATGGAAGTCCGCGAACAGGGCCGTGCGGAGGGCGCCCTTGGCATGCTGGTCAACTTGGTGAAGCAGGGATTGCTTTCCCCCGAAAATGCTGCGAAGCAGGCCAACATGACCGTTGCCGAGTTTGAAAAGCAGGCCGCTCTGCTTCCCGTATAAATCGATACAGCCTGACAAAAATCGCCGCCGAGCATATCTTAACGGATGTGCCCGGCGGTTATCTTATGTTCAATTGCCTGCCTGTCAACTCAGACTGTGCTGTTCACCTGATCTCCTGCTCCAGATTATCAAACTCCGGGGTAGAGAAGAATTCTCCAAGGGTGATGTCCAGACCGTCGCACAGCTTCTTGATCGTAATAACCGACAAATCCCGCCGTTTGCTGTCCATCATACTGTAGACAGTTGATGGCGTCACGCCGGAGATGTTTGCTAATTCGTTTGGCTTGATTCTCCGTAGCTCACAAATTTGCTGAAATCGAAGTACTACGGCATCCTTAACGGTCATATGCCCCACCTCGGGGCTATTTTAGTTTCTTTGACGCAATTGCGTATACGCGCTTGCGTAAAGCCTGGCTCTTTGCTATAATATTTTTCTGTAAACTGGTTACCTTTTTTGTTTCCCCTGTTTTGGAAACAGTTCAATGCCCCTCAATGGTGGAATCACTGGAAGGGCAGCGATCGTTGTACCGAATTGCCTGCTGTAAAGTATGGTTGAAACCAGAAAACAGGAGGTAATATCATGGCAAATTATGCTTATGTACGGGTTTCAACCAGAGAGCAGAATATCGACCGGCAGCTTACTGCGCTGGAACCGTACAACATCCCAAAGCAAAACATCTTTTGTGATTACCAGTCCGGCAAGGATTTCGACCGTCCGGCGTACCGGAAAATGCTGAAGCGCCTGAAGGCGGGTGACCTTCTGATCATCAAAAGCATTGATCGGCTGGGCCGGAATTACAAAGATACACTGGTCGAATGGCAGAACATCACAAAAACCATCGGCGCTGATATCCTTGTCCTCGATATGGAGCTCCTCGACACGCGGCAGAAGGAGGGCGGCCTGGCAGGTATGCTGATCGCGGATCTGGTCCTGCAGGTGATGGCC
>ONGJ01000076.1 GCA_900317375.1 uncultured Eubacteriales bacterium | reverse complement strand
CTAACACGAAAAGAAAATGCATAACGGGATCCGGTTAAATGCCCGGTAACCGTTTATCTTACAGGCAGTGATAAGCAAAAAAGATCACCCGCCTGTAAGATTTTTTAAGGAATGAACTGTAATCCCGGCAGGGCAGGCAGAAAAAGCAGCGGGGGTCCCGAACACGGACTCCCGCTGCTTTTTCAGCTCTGTTTCTCTCTGTGTGCCGTTATCCCAGATGCAGGCTGTCGATCCAGCCCTTCAGCTCGCCCTCGGACGCGCGGGCGGAAAAGCGCTTGCCGCTCAGCACCCTTGCGCCCTTCGCCAGGGCCTCGATGCGCGCCTGCCCCTCACCCAGCTGGCTGCCGCCGGAGGTGAAGAAGGGGACCACCGTCTTCCCGCTGAAGTCATAGGCCTCCAGAAAGCTGTCGATGATGCTGGGCTCGCGGTACCACCAGATGGGAAAGCCGAGGAAGACGACCTCCGCCCCGGCGACGGGCGCGTCGGTGTCGGCCAGCGTCGGGCGGCAGTTCTTGTCCTGCATCTCGACGGTGCTGCGGGCCTTCTTGTCCATCCAGTTCAGATCGCGCTTCTCATAGGGGACGGCGGGCTTGATCTCGTACAGTTCGCCCTCCGCCGCGGCGGCGAGGGTCTTGGCCAGCTTTGCGGTGCTGCCGCTGGCCGAAAAACAGGCAACAAGTGTTTTCATTGGAGTTGCTCCCTTCTCTGATCCTTATTGTTTGATAAACTTCATGTCCTTTTCCGGCAGGCCGGAATCGTCGCTGACAAAGCGCTCGACCTTCATGTGCAGGTCGTATTTCTCGCGCAGCGCCGCGATCTGCCCCATCATGGGCGAGGCGTGGTGCGCGTCGATGGCCGCCTGGTCCGTCCACTGGTCGATGAGCAGTACGGTCTCGGGGTCCTCCATCGGGAAAAAGTATTCATAGCGCAGGCTGCCCTCCTCGGCCCGGATCGCGGCCACCACGCCGCTGCGGACCATCTCCTCGGCAAAGGCCCTTGCGCTGCCGCCTGTGCCGGTGTAGTAAAGATTCACGGTGATCACAGCAAACCTCCCAATAAAGTCCGGATAAAGTCATAGGCCATTTCGTAGGTGCTCATGTAAGCGAAGGCGATCCCCGCCTCCTGCATGGCCTGCTTCTGCTTTTCCGTCACCACGGTATAGGGATACAGGCCGTAGACGAAAGGCAGAAAGGCGTACAGAAAGCGCAGGCGCTTCTCTTCCCCCAGGGCGGGGACAAACCGCTGCAGGCAGGCGTCCAGCGCGTCCTTTGACCTGCCGTAGGCCTGCTTGAAGGCGACCAGACGCTCCATGCGCGAGTTTGCCTCCATGTCATACAGGTTCATGCTCAGCAGCTTCAGCATCAGGGGGCGGCGCTCCAGCGCAGCAGACAGCGCGGAGGCCAGCGCGTCCGGCGACAGGCTCTCGTTCTCCCGGCAGAGGCGCTCGAGGTCCTCCGTGAACAGCTCGTATTCCTGCGCGAAAAGCGCGAGGAAGATCTCTTCTTTCGTCTCGAAGTAGTTGTAGATCGAGGTGCGGGTAAAGGAGGTCTGCTGCCCGATCTCCTTCAGGGTGATCTCCTTGAAGCTCATCGTCTCGTAGAGCCTGCGGCACGCCGCGATGATCTCCTCCCGCCGTGCGTTGGTCAGTTCCGCGGATCCTTTTGGCATTTTTCCCCTTCTCTCTGTCCCGGTTTCCCGGTTTCCGGCATAAAAGAATTGACACGATGTCAGAACGTACTATAACACCGCCGTGACATCGTGTCAATGTTTTCTTTTTCCACTTCCCCGGCATGCTCTGCCCGCGGCAGATGCCGGCATCATTTCTTTTACATTCTCTTGTGAAACTGTGGCCTAAACATAGTTGGGGATAACTGCACTCTGATCAGCTGAATACAGATCACAAAAACTGCCGGGAGAAGTGCTCTCCCGACAGCTTGTTTCATCGTCTTGAATTACCCGAGCGCCCGCAGACGTTCCTCAATCAGAGCACAGAAACGCTCTTTCATGGATTCGGGAAGCCAGGATTCTTCGCACAGCTTGAGGTACCTTTCCCTCATGGATTGTATTTTCTGGATCATCTTTATGGCAGCTTCGCGCGAGATCCCACTGCTGTCTGCAAACTTCAGAAAATCGTTTCGTCGGATATTGTGCTTCTTGCCGTTGACAGTCAGGGCCAGCTGCTCATCATCTTCCGGGATGATCACATTCACAGGAAGCAGATCGTATGCTTCCGACAGCTGATAGACTTGGCTGCCGGCAGACGTTTCAATCAGGGAAAAATTCTTCAGATGCATGTCAGAATTTCCTGTGGCAAAAGAAAACACTACCCTTAAAAACAGCTCCGACAGATCAAGTCCAGGCCTGTGGGAATAACGCGAAATGACTTTGGCACAGCGCTCATAAGAGCCTTGGTATTTGTTTTCGGTTAAGCGACGTTCCAGCTGGCAGAAGTCTTCCATGGCCAGCAGCTTCAGAGAGGGGTCTTTCTTCGTCGGCAGGACACGGTCGATGCGCTTTGTGATATAAGCCGTTACGGCATCGTTTCCCGTCATGCGGATCAGTGCGCAGGGAACCGTGGCGATGCCGGTCTCTTTTGCCATCTGCATGACCAGATACTCTGCTTCCGGCAGCGCTTCATACAGTTCGGTCTGCGGCTTGAGAATAAAACCCGTTGGGTAATTGACAAGCGTAAGACGCGGCTTCCCGCCATCCGCCGTCAGATGCAGAGACATTTTTTTCTGAACCCCGGGAACTGTAAGCCCTTTATTTGTGCTCTCAACAGCGATACGGGTCAATGTTTCTTCCGAGATATCCAGTTCTGGCAGAGAATCTGTCCCGAAAAACCTCCGCACACAGGAAACGTGCCACTGTACGCCCCGCTCCCGTTCAGCGGCTTCTTCCGATATTTCTTTTCCGCAGCAAAGACATCTCATTGCTTCTCCTCCCGGATACTCACTGCACCGATACAGTCTCTGCACGCAACCAGCAAAAGTCCAAATCGATCCCGCGGATCAATCTTCCAGCTGTGTGACACCAGATTCAACAGCCAACCTTCAGGGATCAGTCCGTCGAAGAAAGCAAACATCGTCCTGGACAGGTAAGGCTCTTCCTGTCTGGGCAGTGTGAGGCTGACGCCCGGCGCATCTGGATTGGAGAGATAGTCGGCATCGTACTGAAATTCATATCCCGCATCGGTTTCCCTCAGCGCTCCGGCAAAGGAATCCCGGACATATACAAAAGCTGTTCTGAATTCCCGATCCATTACTCATCCATCCTTCCCGGGACGGCTTGCATTCCGAACATACCGAGCGCCTGATTGACCTTGTCCAGACGCACAGTTTCTTTCCCTTGCTCCAGTTCGCGGACAAAACGGAGACCGAGGCCTGACCGCATAGCGAATTCCTGCTGCGTCAGTCCTGCTTCTTTCCTCTTCTGTTTTACATATTCAGCGATCGTATTCATGATTTCAATTTTATACCCTTTCGGGTACATCCGTCAAGATTTTTCCTGAATTATACCCTAACGGGTATAAAAAAGAAAGAATACAGAAAAAACGTCCCGAACGGGTATAATTTCGGCCTTTGCCGTCTGTCAGTCGGTGATCACGATCTTCTCGATCACGGGCTGCTGCTCCGGCGGGATCGTCCCGTTGCTGTCGATGGGCCTGGCGTCCTTCGCGATCTGCTCGGCGACCTCCATCCCCTCCGTGACCCTGCCGAAGGCCGCATAGCTTCCGTCCAGGAAGGTGGCGTCCGCGACCGTGATGAAGAACTGCGAACGGGCGCTGTTCGGGTCGTTCGACCGCGCCATTGAGATCGTCCCCTTCACATGGCTGATGGGATTGTCGACCCCGTTTTTCGCAAATTCCCCTTTGATCGTCTCTTTCGAGCCGCCGGTGCCGTTCCCGTCCGGATCGCCGCCCTGGATCATGAAGCCGTCCATGATGCGGTGGAAGGTCAGCCCGTCATAGAAGCCGCTCTGCGCAAGCTGGATGAAGTTCGCCACCGTGATCGGCGCGGCGCCCTCATCGAGCTCCAGCTTGATCGTGCCGTAGTCCTTCACGGTGATCTCCGCATGCCGGAGCTGTCCGGCCGACCCGGCCGGCGTCGCCGCGGGCTCCGGGGCCGTTTTGCTTCCGCAGGCTGTCAGCAGCAGCACCGCGCTCAGCACCAGAATCAGAATTCCGCATCTCTTTGACATCGTTGATGTCCTCCGTTTTCTGTTGTCGGCGGCCTGATCACGCTGCGGCGGGGAGGGGCTCGTCGGCGTTTTGGGAAGCTGCGGCGGCGACGCCGTCCAGGATGCCTGCCAGCAGGTTGAAGGTCTTCGGGATCGTCAGCAGATAAAGCATCTCGCTGGTAGAATGGACATTGATCAGGTCCGGGCCGATGCTGACCATGTCCAGATCGGGATTCATTTTGGCGAAGGTCCCGCATTCCAGCGTGGCATGGACGGCCTCCACCTTGATCTCGCTGCCGTTCTGCTCGCGGTACACCTCCTGCGTCAGGGGGATCAGCACGCTGTCCGGCTTATACGGCCAGGGGTCGCCGCCCCAGACATACTTGGCGGTCAGGCCGCATTCCGTGATCACCTTTTCGGCAATTGCCAGGATCTCGTCCTGCTTTTCGCCGCTGGAACTGCGCGCATAGCTGTATGAGGTCAGCCCCTTCGGGGAAAGGGAGAAAACGCCCATGTTCGACGAGCTTTCCACCAGGCCCTCGATCTCATCGGACATGCTGTATATGCCGTTGACAAGCCCGTCCAAAAGCAGCTGCACTCTCACTGCGAATTCCGGCGCAATCACTTTCTCCGGCATCCCGTCTGCCTTCGCTGAAGTAATCGTGAGACCCGGATCTGCCGCTGCGCGCGCTTTCCATTTCGCCTCCTGGTCTGCCACGGCCGAGCTGAGCTTTTCAAAGTCTTCCGACCGGATGACAAGCAATGCATCCGCGTTGTCCGGAATGGCGTTGCTGGCCTGTCCGCCTTCCATGGAAGCGATCTCAAAGGGAACCCCCGCGTCGACAATCCCCTTCAGGACCGAATCGAGGACATAGATGGCATTCTGTCTGCCCTTGTCGATATCGACGCCGGAATGACCGCCTGCCAGACCGGAAACCTTCACCGTCACCGCCAGATCGCCGTCCGGTGCTTTCACGTCCACCTCGTCACAGTCGATGTCGATTTCATAGCCGCCCGCCGTGGAAACCGTTACCGCGTCGGAGGTCTCGGAGTCGACGTTGACAAGATACTTCAGGTCCGCGACCACGCTGGGGTCCAGATTCGCGATCCCCTTCATAAAGCCCTCTTCATCCACGGTGAGGATCACGCGCAGCGGCCCGTGCGGAGCAAGCCCCTGGACCATGCTCATGATGATCGCACAGCCGATGCCGTCGTCCCCGCCGAGGGAGGTCCCGTCGGCCGTCATGGTGACAGCGTCGTAGTCCACCACCACCGTGATGGGGTCGTTCTCGGGGTCATAGTCCGGGCTGTCGCCGACGCAGACCATATCCATATGCGCCTGCAGCCCCACCATCGGCCAGTCCTCATAGCCCTTCGTCGCCGGAACGTCGAAAACCACGTTCAGCACCTCGTCCTGTACCGGATTCAGCCCCTGCTCTTCGGCCCACTGCTTGAAGAAGGCGCTGATTTTTTCTTCATGACCGTTCGGCCGCGGCACCTGGGACAGCGCCACGAAATTCTCGATGACATGGAGGGCAACGGCCAGTTCCTCTTCCGTCAGTTCTCTGGTCTCGGCCCCCTCCCCGGCAGCCTCGGCCATAAGGATGCGTCCATGCGCCGCGCGGTAATCCTCCGGGATGACGCCGC
Organism: uncultured Eubacteriales bacterium; assembly: GCA_900317375.1. Classification (GTDB taxonomy): domain Bacteria; phylum Bacillota; class Clostridia; order Oscillospirales; family Oscillospiraceae; genus Limivicinus. The sequence continues at coordinate 4,738 of ONGJ01000076.1, read as the reverse complement.
TGAGGTCCTCCTCGATATACTTCACGAGAAGCTCATTGTCGGACAGCCCCGTCATGCTGAGGACATCCGCCTCCTTGAACATGGTATAGCCGTCGCCGCCCGTCAGCAGGTACGAGCTGCCCGCAAGGCTGTACTCGGCCTTCGGGTCGAGGGGCTCGCCCCCGACCATGACATCCGAAACCTTGTATTCCCCGTCCACCGAGACGAACTGGCCTCTGTCGTCCCGGACGACATGGCTCTCCCCCGGGTTCACGCGGAAGGAGATGCCCGAGACCTGCGGGAAGCCGCCCGAAACGGCAGGCAGCCGCGACATGCCGAACTCCAGCGCATCCAGCAGCATCTGCCCGGTGACCCGGATCGTGATCACATCGCTGGAGTAGGGCAGGATGTTCAGGACGTCGTTGTACGTGACCGTGCCGGATTCCAGGTTGTTGCGCACGGAACCGGCATTGACCAGCGCCGCCTGTGTGCCGCCCCTGGCCCGGAAGGCATCCGCCACCAGCTCGCAAAGCCCGTTTTCCTCGATGCGGCTGATGTCAAAGCCGTTTGCATCCCGGACGATCATGTCATAGGACACCTCGCCGATCTTCCGCTCCATGACAGGCGCATACGAGGCGACGATCTCGTCCAGGAAGGCCTTCATCTCCGGGTCCACACAGCGCTCGGCATTGTGCCGGGTGACGGTCTCGAAGGGGAGGTCCGCAGGCGCGGGCACAGTGTCGATCAGGGTCTGCTCCACGCGGCCGTCCTTGTAGATCTTGATCTGCCCGATGGCTCTCAGATACACGCCCGTCTCGGCCATGGGGATCTGCCGGCCCTCTCCGTCGGTGACGGTATGGCTGAAGGTCTGGTGGGCATGGCCGTCGATGACCAGATCCAGCCCGGTCAGCCTTCCAACGACCGCATCGGAACGAAACTGCTCCGTGATCGAGTCGTAGCTGCCGAGGTGCGAAACGAGGATCACATAGTCCGCCCCAGCCTGACGCACCTCATCGATGGCCTTCTGCAGCCCCGCGCACAGCCGGTCTCCCGTCTCGTCGGCCAGAAAGTCGTACATCGGCTCGCCGGCCTCGTTCAGAACGTCCTTGATGATGGATTTGGTAAAGGTATCCGGCGTGATCGCGCCGACAAAGCCGATCTTCAGGTCGCCGGCCTCCAGAATGCGCCAGGGCTGAAACACCGTCTCGCCGCCCGTGACGCAGAAGTTGGCGCAGGTATAGCCGCAGACCAGCTCCTCGGCGCAGCTGTCCAGCACCTCGACCCCGTAGTCGAATTCATGGTTGCCCGGCACGGCGAGGTCGTAGCCGAGGCGGTTCATCATTTTGATGATCTCGGCGCCCTTGGAGATGGCCCCGATGGGCGCACCCTGGATGGCGTCGCCGGCATCGATCAGCAGCACGTGGTCATAGACCTTCTCGAGCTCCTTCCGATACAGGGCCAGGCCGTCGTAGCCGATGTTGTCCTGAAACGCCACATGCACGTCGTTGGTGTGCAGGATCACCGCCGCAACTTGATCGGCATCCCCGGGCATCCCGGCGTCTGCGTCAGAAACCGCGGGCGCCATCACGATCCGTCCCTGCGCCTGCCGGTAATCCTCCGGGATGACGCCGCCCAGATACTCTTCGAGGTACTTCATGACCACCTCGTTGTCGGGCAGCCCCGTCATGCTGAGGATATCCGCCTCTTTGAACATGCTGTAGCCGTCACCGCCGCTCATCGTGAAGCTGCTGCTCGTAACGGTATACTCCGCCTTCGGGTCGAGGGGCTCCTCCCCGATCATGACATCGGAAACCCGGTATTCCCCGGCCACCGAGACAAACTGGCCCTTTTCGTCAACGACGACGCTGCTCTCCAAGTCCGTGTTCACGCGGAATGAGATCCCCGAGACCTGCGGGAAGCCTCCGAAACCGGCAGGCAGCCTCGACACGCCGAATTCCAGCGCGTCCAGCAGCATCTGTCCGGAAAGGCTGACAGTCACGATGTCGTTGGAATATGGCAGGAGGTTCAGAATGTCGTTGTACGTGACCGTGCCGGCTTCCAGATTGTTCCGTACCGAAGAGGCATTGATGAAGGCAATCTGGGTGCCGCCGACAGCCCGGTAGGCATCCGTCACAAAATCGCACAGCCCGTTTTCCTCAACCCAGCTGTCGATGCCGTCTCCGTCCACGATCATGTCATAGGATACCTCGCCGATTTCCCGCTCCATGACAGGCGCATACGAGGCGACGATCCTGTCCAGAAAGGCTTTCATCTCCGGGTCCACACAGCGCTCGACCCCGCGCCGGGTGACGGTCTCGAAGGGGAGGTCCGCAGGCGTGGGCACGCTGTCGATCAGGGTCTGCTCCACGCGGCCGTCCTTGTAGATCTTGATCTGGCCGAAGGCTTTCAGACCTGTTCCCGTCTCCGCGACGGGGATCTGCCGGCCCTCTCCATCGGTGACGGTACGGCTGTAGGTGAAATGGGCATGGCCTTCGATGACCAGGTCCAGACCGGTCAGCCTTCCCACCACCGCGTCACCTTGAAACCGCTCTGTGACGACATCGCTGTTGCCGAGGTGCGACACGAGGATCACACAGTCCGCCCCGGCCTGACGCACCTCATCGATGGCCTTCTGCAGCCCCGCGCACAGCCGCTCTCCGGTCTCGTCGGCCAGAAAGTCGTACATCGGCTCGCCGACCTCGTTCAGGATGTCTTTTAAACTGGATTTTGTGAAAGCATCCGGGGTAACCGCGCCGACAAAGCCGATTTTCAGATCCCCGGCCTCCAGAATGCGCCAGGGCTGAAACACCGTCCCGCCGCCTGTGACGCAGAAGTTGGCACAGGTATAGCCGCAGTTCAGGTCCTCGGCGCATTGGTCAAGCGCTTCGAACCCGTAGTCGAACTCGTGGTTGCCCGGTACGGCAAGGTCATAGCCGAGGCGGTTCATCATTTTGATAACCTCGGCGCCTTTCGAGATGGCCCCGATGGGCGCACCCTGGATGGCGTCGCCGGCATCGACCAGCAGAACGTGGTCATAAACCTCTTCGAGCTCTTTCCGATACAGGGCCAGGCCGTCGTAGCCGATGTTGTCCTGAAATGCCACATGCACGTCGTTGGTGTGCAGGATCACCGCGGCAACCTGATCGGCATCATCGGGCATCCCGGCGTCTCCGCCGGCAGCGTCTGCGAAGGCGAAGGCGGAAAACAGACCGCTGCACGCCAGCAGACAGGCAAGGAACAGGACGGTTATCGTTCTTTTCATACATTCACTCCTCCGTCGAACAGACCGGTCAGGCCGGGCTGCCGCTGCTGAAAAATGCTTTCCGCATAAAATCGATGCGGCTTTGGACCATCCTCTGCGTGGTCGGTGCCTGGACTTTCGCGTCAAAGCCGTGCATGGTGCCCTTGGTCTCGTGCAGCTCGGCAGGGATGCCGGCCTTCCCCAGCAGCTCGGCGTAAGTAAGCCCGTCATCGTGAAGCGGGTCAAATTCCGCCACCTCGATGTATGCCGGCGGCAGGCCCCGGAAGCTCCCGGCCTCCACGGGCGAGCGATAGGCCAGGGGCGTCGCCGACGGGTCCGGGTTGACCAGGGGGCCGACGGCTTTGGACAGAGTGGAGTTCCACATCGGCGTGTCCGTGTACTTTTTATAGGAGTCGCTGACATTCCGGTCATCCAGCCAGGGGTAGATCAGCAGCTGAAACAGGGGGACCTTCTTCCCGCGGTCCCGGGCCATCATGCAGCTTGTGACGGCCAGTGTCCCGCCCGCGCTGTCCCCGCCGATCCCGATCCGCTCCGGGTCGACCCCGAGCTCTTCCGCATGCGCATACACCCAGCAGAGGGCCGACCAGCAATCCTCCTGCGGATAGGGGAAAGGGTAGTCCGGCGCCAGGTGGTAGCGTACGAAAACGACGATGCATGCTGCCGATCTGGCATAGTTCATCGCATGCCGGTAATGACTCCACGTCCCTTCGAAGACAAAGCCGCCCCCGTGGATATTGACCAGGCAGGGAGCAGGCTTTGCGATGCCTTTGGGCGTGAACACAAAAAGCTCGATCTCTCCTCCGTTATAGGAGGGGATGATGCGTACAAAGACGTCGACATCCGGGTCCCTGTAAATGAATCCCGGTGTTTTCAGCAGGGTCTGCGCAAGCTTCAGAGAGCGCCTGTCGATGCGCGGCGTAAACTTGCTGTACGGGAAAAACTCCCGGCTGATGGGATACTGTGTTTTGGCCATGGGCTCATCTCCTGTGTTTTCAATCGTCTCCCCGTGCCTGAGGAACAGCTGCCCGGATGGGAGAAAAGGAAGCGCCTCCGTCCCGTCAATGTAAGCATACAGTCGCAGGCAGCGGAAGTCAATACAAATTGATCGGAACGGGGGATGATCAGACATTCCTGGCGGTGATGTATCGCTGGTTCCGGCTGTTGGGTTTGTCGGGAACCGTCCGGGCAAGCAGGCCGCGGTCAAGCAGCGGGTTCAGATACTTCCGCACCGTTTTCTTGTCCTTATAGCCGAGCATGTCCCCGATCTGCAGAATGCTTTTCGGTTCATCCGTACAGTACACAAGAATCTGATCCTGGATCAGTCTGGCAGTCCAGTTTGACGGAACTGGTGGAATAACTGGGGGATTCCCGTCATAATGCCGCCGGACATAGGACGCACAGACATCCTGATAGCTGCGGAGAAGAACGGCAACGTCGCTGTAGCTGAGCGAGCCGTCCTCCGGAACGAGAGGCAGCGATGTGCCCATATCCGCCTCC
>ONGJ01000100.1 GCA_900317375.1 uncultured Eubacteriales bacterium | reverse complement strand
AGGGGTGTTATGCCCTTTTCGTGCTTTTTTTCTCTTTCCAGACATTAAAAGTGGGCTGTGAAGTCCCAGTGAGTTTTACCTCACCTTTTCTTCACAGCCTCTTTTGTTTTCGGTTTTCAGACCTTTGAAGCCGCCATCAATACGGGATGGTCGGGTAGATGGTCAGCTGCTGGCCGACATAGATGACGTCGGGGTTCGCGATGTTGTTCCACTGGCAGATCTGCTGCACAGTGACACCGAAGCGGATCGCGATGGCAGTCAGCACATCCCCGTTGGCAACGGTGTAGACCACGTAGCTGCCGTAGTTCACAATGGAGCCGTGGGAATAATCATACCACTTGTCGCTGGCGCCGCCGGCGGTCTTGTTCAGGTCTTTCTCGTTAATAGCCATTTTGTTTTCTCCTTTTTATTGTCGATATTTTTTATTCTTACTCTCTTTTTGCTTTCGCAGGCTGATTGTAGCACAGCGTCTTTCACACCAGTGTCACAGACACTCGGGCAGAATGCCCGGCAACCATCATAACAGATGGCGGGATAAATGCCAAGGAAAAATTTCCGGGAGCAGCATCCGGAAAACAAAAAAGAGAAAACGGCCAGAAAGATGTCCTCTTCCTGAAATCTTATCTTGCCAAAGGGGAAAAAACCTGTAAAATAAAAGAAAACAGAGCAGAGTCTGAAAAAATGCGGAGGTGGAAAACATGCTGCTGATCGGCAACGGCAGAGTGCTGACCCGCGACAAAAGCGCCCCCTATTATCCGGACGGCGCGGTCCTGATCGACGGAGAGCAGATCCGTGCCGTGGGAGACCGGCGGGAGCTTCAAAACCAGTATCCGGAGGCCGAATGGATCGATGCCTGCGGCGGCGTCATCATGCCCGGCCTCATCAACACCCATACCCATATCTATTCCGGACTTGCCCGCGGCCTTTCCATCAAGGGCAACAATCCCCGCAGCTTTCCGGAGATCCTGGAGGGGACCTGGTGGAACATCGACCGCCACCTGACACCGGACGGAACGAAGGCCTGCGCCTACGCCACGATCCTGGAATGCATCCGCAACGGCGTCACCACGATCTTTGACCACCATGCCTCGTTCGGCCAGGTGCAGGGTTCGCTGTTTACGATCCGGGACGCGGCAAAGGAACTGGGCATGCGCGCCTGTCTGTGCTATGAGGTCTCGGAGCGGGACGGGGAGGAGAAATGCAGCGAGAGTATCCGGGAGAACGCGGACTTTGCACGCTGGTGCAGGGACGAGGACGACGACATGATCCGGGCCATGTTCGGCGGGCACGCGCTCTTTACCATCTCGGACAGGACATTTGAGGAGATGGTCAGGGCCAACGACGGCATGACCGGCTTTCACATCCATGTGGCCGAGGGGATGGACGACGTCTATGACAGCGTGCGCCGCTACGGCTGCCGCCCGGTGAACCGGCTGGAATACAACGGGATCCTGGGTGAAAGGACCCTGCTGGCCCACTGCATCCATATCAGCCCGGACGAGATGGACATCATCCGGGAGACCGGGACGATGACCGTCAACAACCCCGAGTCCAACATGAACAACGCCGTGGGCTGTGCCCCGGTGCTGCAGATGATGGAGAAGGGAATCCCCGTGGGTCTCGGGACCGATGCCTACACCCACGACATGCTGGAGAGCCTGAAGGTCTTTCTGATCATCCAGCGGCATCAGGCAGCGCTGCCCAATGTGGGCTGGAACGAGGCAATGACCATGCTGTTTGAGAACAACGCCGCAATCGCAGGCAGGTTCTTCCGGAAGCCCCTCGGCGTTCTGAAGCCCGGCGCCGCGGCGGACGTCGCGGTGATGGACTATCCCGTTTTCACGCCCTTCTCGGAGGAAAACGCAGACGGGCATATCCTCTTCGGCATGGCGGGCAGGAGCTGCCGCACCACCGTCATCAACGGCCGGGTCCTCTATCGGGACCGGCAATTCACGGAGATCGACGAGGAACGGCTCAACGCCTGGACGCTGGAGCAGAGCAAAAAGCTCTGGGGCGAGCTGAACCACAGACAATACTGAGGAAAGAGAAACGGCAGCTCCGGACCGGGGCGGAAAGGATCGGACATGAGCGACAGAATGCATCCCATCCCCTTCGAGGGGCTTTTGGACTGGGTCTTCGGGGAGCTGAAGACGGAAAACAGCATCTTCGGGTGTTCCCGCTTGTACCGCGCGCAGCCGGATGCGGGCAGACCCTATATGGGCCGGATGCCGGAAACCGCCGTGGGCCCTGCCGCAGGCCCTCACACCCAGCTGGCACAGAATATCGCCGCCGCCTATGTCTGCGGTGCGAGAATCTTCGAGCTGAAAACGGTGCAGACCCTTGACGGCAGGGATCTGAAGGTGTCAAAGCCCTGTATCCTGGCCGAGGACGAGGGCTATAACTGCGAGTGGTCCACGGAGCTGACGGTACCCGAGGCGCAGAACGAGTACATCAAGGCGTGGTTCCTGATCCATGTGCTGGCCAGGGAGCTGCAGCTGGGCCGGGCGGACGGCTTTGTATTCAACATGAGCGTGGGCTACGATCTGGCCGGGATCCGGAGCAGGAAGATCGACGACTTTCTGGAAAACATGAAGGACGCCTCCCGGACGGAGGAATTCCGGCACTGCAGGGCAGTGCTGGCAGAGCGCCTCCCGGACTTTCAGCACTTCGGCAGAGAGGATCTGGACGCCGTCCCGCCCGCCATCTGCAGCAGCGTGACCGTCTCCACCATGCACGGCTGTCCCTCCGGGGAGATCGAGAAAATCGCAGAGCACCTGCTGGAGAACAAAAAGCTGAACCTGTACATCAAATGCAACCCCACCCTGGTGGGATACCATTACGCCCGCAGGTCGCTGGATGCGCTGGGCTTTGATTACATCCAGTTTGAGCACGAGGCCTTTGACCACGATCTGCGGTACAGGGAGGCCGTCTCCATGCTGCGCCGCATCCGGGACCGGGCAGAGGCGCTGGGCCTTTTCTTCGGCGTCAAGCTGACGAACACCCTCGCCGTAAAAGCCCGGCAGGGTGAGCTGCCGGACGAGAACATGTACATGAGCGGCCGCACGCTGCTGCCTCTCAGCCTGCACGTCGCCGCCAGACTCAGCCGGGACTTTGACAGGACGCTTCCCATCTCCTACTGCGGAGGGGCGAATGCGAAGAACATCGTGCTGCTGTACCGGGCAGGGCTGTTTCCGATCACGGTATGCTCGGAGCTGCTGAAGCCGGGCGGCTATGAAAAGCTGAACGACATGGCGGCCGCGCTGGAAGGGGGCGGGGCATCCGGGATCCGGACGAAGCATACCGTGCTGGACCGGCTGTCCAAAAGCCTGTGCGCCAGGGCGCGGGACAGGCATGCGCCCCGCCGGGCACCACGCCCGCAGCAGCCCGAAACACACGCGAACTGCCGCACCGTCTGCGGCAGCTGCGCCTCGGTCTGCCCCAACCGGGCAAACGTGATCATACAGGCGGACGGCAGAAAACAGATGCTGCACATCGACGGGATGTGCAACGAGTGCGGCAACTGCGGCAGTTCCTGTGCGGAGAGAGGAGCGCCGTATCTGGAAAAGCTGACGGTGTTCTGCAGCGCGGAGGAGCTGAAGGACAGTCTCAACGCCGGCTTTGCCAGGCTGCCGGACGGAAAATACCTGCTCCGCTGGGACGGAGGCGTGCGGGAAATCCGGCCGGAGGACCCAGGCGTTCCCGTGGAAATCAGCACGGTCATCGCCGCCGTCCGGGATCACTATCCCTGGCTGTTGTATCGGTAAAAAAGAAACGGGAGCTGCGGGTGAACGCAGCTCCTTTCTGCATCTGTCAATCCTTCCGATAGGGGGTGTGTGCAAGGGGCAGGCTCTGTCGGAATTCGCCGTCGAAGCGGTAATAGGCCGCGGCGCAGGCCGGCGCCGTCGGGATCATGCACAGCTCGCCGCAGCCCTTGGCCCCGCCGGAGAAGGGGGACTTTTCCTCCTCAGAGGGCCGGATGAGAACGGTCTCCATCTCCGGCACCTCATCGGCGCGCAGAAAGCCGATGTCGGCAAAGCGGCTCCTGGGGAACCCGTCTTCGCATTCATACTTCTCCGTCACGCCGTAGCCGATGCCCATCACCAGACCGCCCTCGATCTGGCCCTCCGCCGCCTGGATATTCACCGGGGTGCCGAGGTCAAAGGCCGAAACCGCCTTCCGGATCCTGCCTTCCTCATCCAGGATGATGACTTGGGCGGCATAGGAATAGGCCACGTGGCTGACGGGATTCTCGCTGACGGTGCCCAGAGGGTCCGTCTTCGGGGAGAATTCCCCGAGAAACTCGCGTCCCTCCAGCCCGGCGAGAGTTTCCCCCGCATCCAGCGCCGCCTTCAGGAGCCCGGCTGCCCGCCGGGCCGCCTCACCGGTGACTACAGTCTGGCGGGATGCGGTGGAGGTGCCGGCATCGGGCGTGCGGACGGTGTCGGCCGTCTCGAAGAGAAAGAGCCGGGGATCCAGACCGGTCACGTCGCAGACCTGGGTCAGGCACATCTGACCGACGCCCTGGCCCATGCAGGAGGCGGAGGTACGGATATGGACCTTCCCGCCCTCCACACTCAGGAGGCAGTGGCCGGTATCCGGCAGGCCCATGCCGGTCCCGGCGTTTTTGAAGCCGATGGCCAGACCCGCATACCGGCTGCCATAGTAGGCCGCCTTCACCGCGTCCAGGCAGGCCGTCATTTTGCAGTTGGGATCGGCCAGCTGCCCGTTGGGGAGCCGGTCGCCCGGGCGGATGACGTTGCGGCGGCGGAACTCCCAGGGGTCCAGACCCGCCATCTCTGCCAGGAGATTGATGTTCTGCTCGGCGGCAAAGCAGCTCTGGGTCACGCCGAAGCCCCGGAAAGCCCCGGAGACCACGTTGTTGGTATAGACGCTCATGCCGAAGATATCGAGATTCTGATAGTTGTAGGGACCGGCGGCGTGGGTGCAGGCCCGGTCAAGCACCGGTCCGCCCAGAGAGGCGTAGGCACCGGTATCCGCAATGATGACGCCCTTCATGGCGGTGAGCCTGCCGTTTTCGTCACAGGCCGTGGTAAACTCCATGGTCATGGGATGGCGCTTGACGTGATAATCCAAAGACTCCTGACGGGAATACTTCAGCTTCACCGGGCGTTTTGTCAGCCAGGCCATCAGCACCGCATAGGGCTGAACGGTCATGTCCTCCTTGCCGCCGAAGCCGCCGCCCACCAGCGCAGCCCGCGCGTGCACCTTTTCGGCGGGCAGGTTCAGCATTTTGGCGCACTCGCGCTGCACATCGTAGACAGACTGGCTGGAGGTATAGACCAGAATCCCGTCTTCCCCCTCGGGAAGGGCCACGGCACACTCCGGCTCCATGAAGCCATGCTCCTGCCAGCCGGTCCGGTACTTGCGCGTCACCACATATCTGGAGGCGCGGATGGCGGCGTCTGCGTCTCCGCGCCGAAGGGCGGAGCGGCTCATCACATTGCCGTCAGGGTGAATGAGCGGCGCGTCAAATTTCAGGGCGTCCTCCGGGGTCGTGACGGGCGTGAGCGGGGTATAGTCCACCTCAACAAGGGAGGCAATCTCATCCAGTGCACCCGCGTCTTCGGCGGCTACCACGGCAAGGACATTGCCGACATATTTCGTAATGTCGCCCTCGCCCATCATCACATCCCAGTCCTGCTTCAGGTGGCCGATGACATTGCAGGGCACATCCTTTTTCGTCAGGACACGGAAGCAGGCCGGATGCGCCTGTGCTTTGGAGACATCGAGCCGGTCGATCCGGGCGCGGGGACAGCGGGAAAAGATCAGCCGGGCATGGAGCATCCCGTCAAAATACAGGTCGTCGGCATAGACGCCGGTGCCGTTGATCTTTTCGGCGGCATCGATGCGTTTGGCCCGCCGGTCAAGCTTCAGGGTATGCCGCTCCCCCGGGATTCTCTTCTTCTCACGGAAGAATTCCGCGGCCATCAGGATGGCCTCTTCGATTTTCTTATAGCCCGTGCAGCGGCAGAGATTGCCGCGGATGGCCTCTTTCACGTCCTCGGGTGCAGGATTCGGGTTCAGATCCAAAAGGCTTTTCGCAGAGATGATCATGCCGGGGATGCAGAAACCGCACTGAACGGCGCCGGCCCTGGCAAAGCAGTGCTCATAGACGCGCATTTCCTCCGGCGGGATCCCCTCCACGGTCACCACCTTTTTCCCGGCCAGTTTGCTGAGAGGCAGGGTACAGGCCTTCACTTTCTTCCCGTCGACCAGGACCGTGCAGGCGCCGCAGACCCCCTCGCTGCAGCCGTCCTTTGCCGCGGTCAGATGCAGGTCGTCCCGCAGAAAGCGAAGCAGGGGTTTATCCTGTTCGGAGGCATAGTCTTTCCCATTGATGCTGACAGTAAACACGGTGCACTTCCTTTCCGCTGCTTTACCTGAAGCCTTTATTCCTGCTTCAGCAACCAGTCTGATATATTATGAATCTTGATGCCTTCATAGTCATAGGTCGCATGTCTGGTATTGGCCAAAATCAGTTTTGGATACGCATCCTTGATCTTGAGCAGAGGATCATACTCTCGCGCAAAGGTCTCAGGACGTGAGATGTCATCGCTGACCTGGATATACATCTTTTCATCGCCGCGGACTGCCACAAAATCCACTTCTTTCTGATACAGCTTTCCAACGTACACCTCGAAGCCGCGCCGCATCAGCTCAACACAGACAATGTTTTCATACATCCGCCCGTAATCAAGATTCCGCCTGCCAAGTTTGGCAAAGCGTATGCCGGTATCACTCAGATAGTATTTCACAGAAGTCTTCAGATATTTCTTTCCACGGATATCATATCGATGTATGCCATAGAAAACATAGGCATCGCAGAGATATTTGATATAGTTTCCGACAGTCTTATGATTGGTCACAACCACATTTGCCGTCAGTGTATCACTGATATTGTTGGGCGAAGTCAGGTTGGATACGTTATCCATCATGAACTCTGCCAGATGCTCCAGCGTCGTTGTATCCGGCAGATGATACTTCGTGACCAGGTCGCGATTGATGATCGTATCGTAAACATCTCTGATATAGTTTGTCCGGTCCCTCTCCGTATGGTATTCATAAGAGCCTGCCAGACCGCCTTTGATCACATAATCATCAAAGAGCTTCGCTGTATCCTGTTCCTCGGCATAGTATAGGCGGAATTCCGCAAAGCTGAACGGGAACACATGGATCTCAATATAACGCCCTGTAAACAGCGTTGTCAGGTCGGAACCCAGAAGGAAAGCATTGGATCCGGTAATATACAGATCATATTTCCTGGCAGTATGCAGGCTGTTGATCGCAAGCTCAAATCTATCACACAGCTGCACTTCATCTACAAACACATAGTTTTGCTTTCCGGCAGCATAATGGCTTTCAATGTAATCATACAGAGCATGGTATTCCTTTAATTGCTCATATTTCAGGTCAAAGAAATCCACAAAGATGATATTGGCCTCTGGCTGAATCTCTCTGATTCTGCGGATATAAGCCTTCATCAGTTCAGACTTGCCGAATATAGTTCACAGGATCACTTCCGAAATTGTAATTTTTTTAAAGTTTCGCACTTGTGCTCATAGTTTACTCAGAAATACCCTGTTTGTCAATGTAAGAGCGACAAGTACACAAGTACACAACTGCTATTCCGATTTGAAAAAATGTAAATTTGACCCGATTTGTTCTTGAAAAAATGTAAATAGCGTCTGCTAAACAAATCAAAATCATTATGATAAATACAGTTTTTCAGACATAATCGTTTAAAAACATATAGAAATAGTTCTGAAAAACAGGTTTTCTGTTATACTAAGTGCAAGGCAAATAGGACTGTTTTCACGGTTTTATTGGCTTTCCAGCTTGCACTTGGGGGCGAAAACCATGTACAGAACCACTGATTTTGACAACAAGCAGCTTAGCATGCTCCACTTTATTAACTCAGCAACAAAATATTGCCGATAATATATAGCAAATTGAGTTCAGACATGGTATAAATGGTATAATATAACCATGGTAACCGAAGAGAAGATAGATTATCGAAAAACCACACCGGAAGTCCTGTATCAGATGCGGAAAACCGTCATCGCACTCTTCAAGAAACAGAAGTCAGTGGAGGAGATTATAGAAGTAACTGGCTTCAGCGAGAGG
>ONGJ01000009.1 GCA_900317375.1 uncultured Eubacteriales bacterium | reverse complement strand
ATGCGCGGAAGAGGAACCGTTGCAGATGACGAAATAATCTGCCAGGACGGTATGCTCGGCCGTTTTGAGGATCTTGACGTCTTTGGCCTTTTTATCCTCAAGGGCATGATAGGCGATTGCGGTAATCTGTTCGGGGCTCAGCATGTTGTTGTTCCTTTCTCCATCGTATGCCGGGCAAACCATTCGCAGGCAAGCCGGGTGTCTTTATAGGGTTCCTGTCCGCGGGAGCGGATCTCCGCCAGGCTCATCTCGAGCCCCAGCAGCATGGCCCGGTCGATGTCGTCATAAGCCAGGCTACGCAGGCGGTCGACGCCGGGGAAATCGCGCGTGGGTTCGATATAATCGGCAAGATAGATGATTTTTTCCAGAAGGGTCATGTCCGGTTTCCCTGTCGTATGCCAGCGGATGGCATCATAAACGGCATCCGGGACGCCGAAACGGTCTCGCGCCAGCGCAGCGCCCGTTTTTGCATGCAGGAGGCTGGGCGTGTTCCGCTCGGCATCGTCGCAAATAATATCATATTTTTTGCACAAGTGCAACTGCTCCTTTGGGGAGAGGCGCTTGGTAATATCGTGCAGAATGCCGGCCTCGGCGGCAAGCTCAGGATCCTCACCCCAACGGCGGGCAAGCGAGATGGCCTCGCTTTCACAGCCGGCAACGTGGGCGATGCGTTTCTCGCTGAGCATGGCATAGGCCTGTTCGCGTAGCCAGCCCAGTTCGGGCTGGGCATCATAAAGGCGGCGGCGGATGATCTCGGCATATACCGCATCCGTCAGATACTCCCGTCCGCCGCGTTTGCGGAGAGCAGAGCGGATTTCTGTGGAGCTCATGGGAAAGGGTGTATACGGGAGAATCACGACATCGGCCCCATATGCGGAGCAGAAGTGCTCTTTTGCGTGCTGCAGAACCTCGTCGTCATCCAGGTCGCGGGCCAGTACGGCCAGGCGGCAGCAGGAGAGCAGGTACTCGAAATGATACCATTCCTCAAAGCTGAGAAACATATCGGTACCCACGACAAGGGTCAGATGCGCTTTCGGAAACTGTTCCCGGAATTCGCGGACGGTGTCGTAGGTATAGCTTTTGCCGCTGCGGCGGATCTCGGTCTCGGAAACCTCGATGCCGGGAAGATCGGAAAAGCAGAGACGGCAGAGCTGCAGCCGCTCGTCCGGGGAAGGACTCCCCTCTTCCAGTTCTTTATGCGGGGGGGTATTGTCCGGCATGATCAGAAAGCAGTCGGGGCGGAGGGTCTCAAGTGCGGTCCGGGCCGCTTCGCGGTGGCCGCGGTGGGGGGGATTAAAGCTTCCCCCGTAGACGGCAATTTCCTTTGGCTTCATTTTCTGATTCCGGGCTTTTTTGACGGCTTTTTTGACGGCTTCTCTGCCGGCTTCTTTCCGGCTTTTTTCTCAGGCTTCTTATCGGGATTCTTTTTATACAGGACAAAACAGTTGCCGATCGCCTGCACCGGTTCGGCACCGCAGGCGGAGGCCAGACTCTCACAGGCCTCGCGGGAGGAGAGCAGGCTGCTCTCAAGCACGCGGCCCTTGACAAGCTCGCGGGCGGACAGCGCCGTATTGACGGATGCAATCACGCTGTCGGTGATGCCGCCTTTTCCGACCTGAACAATGGTATCCTCGTTTGCCGCCAGGCCTTTCAGCCGGGCGCGTTCCTTACTGGTCATAGGTGCTCCTTATCACTTCTTAAAGAGGGCTTCGACGTATGTTTTGGCGTCGAAGGGGATCAGATCGTCGATTCCCTCCCCCACGCCGACGTATTTGACCGGCAGGCCGCACTCGTTGGCAATGGCAAAAACGATGCCGCCCTTGGCGGTCCCGTCCAGCTTGGTGAGGACGATGCCGGTGAGGCCGGAGGTCTCAAGGAACTGCTTAGCCTGCATCAGCCCGTTCTGACCGGTGGTCGCATCCAGCACCATCAGGGTCTCGACATCGGCGTCCGGCAGTTCCCGGTCAATCACGCGGCGGATTTTGGCAAGCTCGTTCATCAGGTTCTGCTTGTTATGCAGGCGGCCGGCGGTGTCGATCAAAATGACGTCGGTGCCGCGGGCTTTCGCCGCACAGATCCCGTCATAGACGACGGCAGCGGGGTCGCTGCCCTCCTCATGGCGGACGAATTCACAGCCGGCACGCTCCGCCCAGACCCCGAGCTGTTCTGCAGCAGCGGCACGGAAGGTATCGCCGGCGCAGAGCATGACCTTTTTCCCATCCTGGACCAGCTGGTGGGCCAGCTTGCCGATGGTGGTCGTCTTGCCGACGCCGTTGACCCCGACCATCAAAATCACCGAGGGTTTGGTATCGAGCTTCAGCGCGGGGGAACCAACATCCAGCAGGCCGGTCAGGATCTTGATCAGACCTTCTCTGGCCTCTTCGCCCTTGCGGTAGCGGTCCTCCCAGGTCTTCCGGTGCATCAGATAGTCGACGCGCTCGGCCGTGGGCATGCCCGCATCGGCGAGGATGAGCATCTCTTCGAGATCCTCATAAAACTGCTCGCTGTCGGGAGCATAGTCCTGAAAGAGCTCTTCCAGGTCGATTTTCTGGCGGGTTTTTCCAAGTCCGCCGAAGAATTTGTCAAACAGTCCCATTTTTATTCCTCAATCGTTTTTTTTGCTTCCTCCAGGTCCAGGCTCAGGACCGTGGAAACGCCTTTTTCCTGCATGGTCACCCCGAAGAGCACATCGGCATTTTCCATGGTGCCGCGGCGATGGGTAATGATCAGAAACTGTGTCTTATCCGAAAACCGGCGTGTATACTGGGCGGTACGGCTGACATTCTCCTCGTCCAGGGCAGCCTCGATCTCGTCCATGACGCAGAACGGCGTCGGCCGGACCTTCAGAATGGCAAAATACAGGGCGATGGCCACGAAGGCCTTTTCGCCGCCGGAAAGCAGGCTGATGGTGGAGACCGCCTTGCCGGGCGGCTGGACACGGATGTCGATGCCGCAGTCAAGGATATGCTCAGGATCCTCTGGGACGATGGCCGCCTTGCCGCCGCCGAAAAGCTCGTGAAAGGTCACACGGAAGCTCTGGTCGATGGCATCCAGCTGCTCACGGAAGATGGCCTCCATATCGCGGGCAATGTCGCGGATGATGCTCTTCAGCTCGCCCTTGGCCGTCTCGATATCGTCGCGCTGGCCGGTGAGGAACTCATAACGGGTACGGACGCGCTCATACTCCTCGATGGCCCCGAGGTTCGGCGTGCCCAGCTCGTTCATCTGGCGGCGGAGGTCAAGGATTTCCTTATTGGCCTTCTGCAGATTCGCTACCGGCTGGCGCAGCGCCTCGGCAGCAGAGTGGCTGAGCTCGTAATTATCCCAGAGCTTATCGATGATCTGCTTTTCCTCGAGATCGGCGCTCATCTTTTTCTGTTCGGCGCGGGAAACCCGGCGCTCGAGATCGTTGATATCCGCGTTCAGCTGCTGCGCCTGCTTATCGGCGCGGGTGCGCTTGCCCTCGAGCTCAAGTTTTTCATCGCTGATGCGGCGGATGGCAGCCTTTTCGGCGTCTACCTCACGCTGGACCTCATCGCGCTGAAGCTGTTTTTCACGAAGGCGCTCACGGAAGGATTCGGTCTGCTGCTCGGCGGCAGCAACGGTTTTGCGTCGGTTCTCGCTGTCGCCGCTGATTGCGTCGAGAAGGGCCCGGAACTGGCCGGTGGAAGACTCGACCGAGTGTTTTTCCGCCTCCAGAGCGGCCTCGTCACGGTCGAGCGCGGTCAGGTCCTCCTGGGCCATCTGAAGCTCGTAGCGCAGGGTCTCGACGGTACGCTGGAGGGCGGCGACCTGCTGTTGCTGGGCCTCCTGCTTTTTCCGGGCGTCGCCGGCCTTTTGGCGAAGCTCGTCCAGTTCACTGGCGCGGGACAGAATGCCGCTGCCCTGGACACTGCTGCCGCCTGTCATGGAACCGCCGGCATGAATCATCTGGCCGTCCAAGGTCACGATGCGCAGACGGTTTCCGCTCTTCTTCGACATGCGGATGGCATCCGTCAGGCGTTCGGCCACAACGGTCCGCCCAAGCAGGTTCAGAACAATCTGGCTGTACTTCGCATCCGCCTGAACCAGATCGGAGGCAATCCCGACAAAGCCGGGATCATCTTCGGGGGCATCGTGCATACGGCTGCCGCGGATGGTATCCAGCGGCAGAAATGTCGCGCGTCCGGCATCCCGGCGCTGCAGCATCTCGATGGCAAGCCGGGCATCCTGCTGGGTATCGACGACGATATTCTGGCCGGAACTGCCGAGGGCGGTCTCGACGGCAAGGGCGGTCTCGCGGTCGGTGCGCAGCAGGCCGGAGACGGGCCCGTGAATCCCCCGCAGGGTCTGGTGTTCGCGCTCGCGCATCACGCTGCGAACGGCCTTGGAATAGCCCTCATAATCGCGCTGCATGTCGGTAAGGATGCGGATACGCGTCTCGAGAGCGCCGCATTCCTGCTCCAGGCTGCGCAGGCGTTCGGTCTCGCCGGTCAGCATACCCTCACGGCTGTCCAGTTTCATCCGGCAGCCCTTTCGGACGTTCTCGGCAGACGCCCGTTTCTCCTGAAGGGCCGCCTTCTCGTGTTCAATATCCTTCAGGCGCTGCATGCCGCCGGCAATCTCGGTCTCGATTTCGCGGACCCGGCCGCTCTGCTGTTCCAGATCCTCGAGAATACGCCGGGCGTTTTCGATGCTGCTCTCGATATTGGCGTTCAGGACGGCCGCCTCCGCATCGCAGGACGCGAGGCGTGCTTCTGCCGCCGAGAGGCGTTCACGGGCCTGCTCGGTCTCGATGTCCTTCTGGTGCATACGCTCGCTCAGGCTGTCGCCGGAGACGTAAACCGCCTGAAGCTCGGCCTTGCGGTTTTCCAGTTCGGAGGAGAGCTGTTCATACTCCTGCCGGACCGTTTCGGACTGGGCGCGGAGCTTGTCCAGTGTCGCAAGCCAGACGGAGATTTCCTTTTCACGCAGCTCATCGCGTAGCAGCAGATAGCGCTTTGCCACCTCGGACTGTTTGCGCAGAGGCCCGACCTGGAGCTCGAGCTCCTCAATCTTATCGTTGATGCGCAGCAGGTTTTCTTCGGTTTTTTCAAGCTTGCGTTCGGCCTCTTCCTTGCGCCAGCGGTAACGCGAAATGCCGGCGGCCTCTTCAAAAATCTCGCGGCGGTCGGTGCTGCGCGTCGAGATGATGTCGGCAATCCTGCCCTGGCCGATGATGGAATAGCCGTCCCGGCCGAGGCCCGTATCCAGAAGGAGACTGACGATATCCTTGAGCCGGACGGATTCCTTATTGATAAAATACTCACTCTCACCGCTGCGGTAATAGCGGCGGGTGAGCATCAGCTCGCTTCCCTCGATGGGGAAAATCTGAGCGGAGTTGTCGAGGATCAGGGAGACCTCTGCAAAGCCCATGGGCGGGCGGATCTCGGTCCCGCCGAAGATGACATCCTCCATCTTGCTGCCGCGCAGGGCCTTGGTGCGCTGTTCGCCCATGACCCAGAGAATGGCATCGGAGATGTTGGACTTGCCCGAGCCGTTCGGCCCGACGATGGCCGTGATATTCTTTTCAAATGTCAGGCGCGTCTTGTCCGCGAAGGACTTGAAGCCCTGGATTTCCAAAGCCTTTAAATACACGGAAAACTCCTGCTGTTCTGTATGTTCGCTTCCCGCAAAAGCCGCGGGAAACTGGCGGATTATTTTACCATATCAGATGCCTGTTTTCAAGATATAGATTACAATTTGATGGCACGGCGCCCGAGTATAGATTTCTGCCGCAGTGTTTTAGAGGAGAGAGACGATCAGAGCATCGCCAGATCCATCCGGTGTCAGTTCTTCGGCGGGGAGGATGCGGAGGGACGCGGGTCGGAAGCGGTCGATAAGCCAGACGAGATTGCTTTTTTTCTGACCGATGGCCTGAGATAGGCGGGCCGGCGGTACAAGGATTTCCACATCCCGCCCGGCGCATGCGAGAGGAGAGAGCAGGTCCTCCATCCTGTTTCGCAGAATGCGGCTGTAAACCAGTTCGCCCAGAGCGGGATGATACGCCCCGGCCAGAGCGTCACCGGAGGAGAGCCGATCCGTGGGATTCAGGCCGAGGCGGATGACGGGAATGCCCTCCTCGCGGAACAGCGGCAGCAGACGACTGCAGACCCGCACGGCATCCTCAACCGTATGCTCACGGTAACTCCCCTCCCGCCAGAGGCGCTCCAGCGCCGTGCCGCGCACGATGACCGTCGGGTAGATACGCACAAAATCGGGCCGGAGCCGAATCAGCTCGCGTGCGGTCCTGAGGGCGCCTTCGTCATCGTCGCCGGGAAGGCCGGTCATCATCTGCAGGCCAAGGGAAAAGCCCGCTTCCCGAATGCACTGTGCCGCCCGGCGAACATCCCCGGCTGTATGACCGCGGCCGGACATGCGCAGAACCTCGTCCTGCATGGACTGGGCCCCGAGTTCGACCGTCGAAACGCCATAGCGCCGGAGGCGGCCCAGGGTTTCCGCATCTATGGCATCGGGCCGGGTAGACAGACGCACAGAAGCAATCAGCCCTGCATCCAGCGCCTTCTTTGCCTTCTCAAGATAGACGAGCTGCTGCTCCGGCGGGATGGCCGTAAAGCTGCCGCCGTAAAAAGCAAGCTCCCGACCCTGTCGGGAGCCGTCTTGTTTTCCTGTAGGGCTGTTTTCGCACCGGGTGTCGAAGCCCGCGCCGCACGGAGCGCATGATGAGAGCATCTCGTCCAGCGCGCGCAGAGCATTTTCGGCATCCCGGTCCGTGATGGCGCTCTGGTTGCAGAAGACGCAGGCATGCGTACAGCCGAGGTGCGGAATGAAAACCGGGAGAATCTCTCTTCGGGCGCTCACGGTGCTTTCTGTCCCCCGCCGTCCGGACCGGGTTCTTCGGCCAGCGCTTGCAGCGCATCGCCGGCAGCCGCCTGTTCGGCTTCCTTCTTGGTCCGTCCGCTTCCCTCTCCGGCAGGCACACCGTTTACATGCACGCGGTAAAAGAAGCGTTTGTCGTGATCCGGGCCGTCCTCACCGACCAGCTCATAGCGGATGCTGCTGCCGGGCTGCTGCTGGATGAGCTCCTGAAGCGCAGTCTTGTTGTCAGTGCTGCGGCTGCGGATATGCTCCCGGGCATTCTGCAGGACGAAGCGGCGGATAAAGTCTGCCGCCGCCTCGCTTCCGCCGTCCAGATAGATGGCGGCGATCAGCGCCTCAACCATATCGGCAAGAATGCTGGGGCGTTCCCGGCCGCGGCTGAGCTCCTCCCCTTTTCCGAGACGCATCCAGCGTCCGAGGCCGAGATGCTGAGCCGTGCGGCAGAGACTCTCCTCACAGACGAGCTCCGCGCGGATGCGCGTCATACGGCCCTCAGGCAGGGCGGGGGTCCAGTCGTAAAGCAGTTTTGCCGCCGTCAGGCCGAGCACCGCGTCGCCCAGAAACTCGAGCCGTTCATAGCAGACAGCCTGCTCCCGGGAATGCTCGTTGATGTAGGAACTGTGGGTCAGCGCCGTACGGAGCAGGGACGGATCCCGAAAATGGTACTGCAGCTTTTCCTCAAGCTCTTTCACGGCTGTTCCGTCCTGACGCGCATACAGTCGATATTGGCGGCGATGTCGTCGATAATGCCGGATTCAGCAAACTGTTTCGCCTGGCGGACAGCGGCAAAGAAGCTCGCGGCATTGGAAGAGCCATGGGCCTTGATGACCGGCATGGAGATACCGACCAGCGCCGTGCCGCCCACCTCGTTGACATCCATGGCGCGCTTCATCTCGCTGAGGTCGTTTTTCAGCACCACTGCGGCAAGCTTATTCGGCAGGCTCTTATAGAAAACGCCCTTCAGCGACTTCATCATGTATTTGATGATCCCCTCGGCGCCCTTGAGCAGAATGTTGCCCGTAAACCCGTCGGTGACGATCACATCGGCCGCACCCGAAAAGACGCCGGTCCCTTCGACATTTCCGACAAAGCGAATCCTGCCCTCGTCCCCGGCCTGTTTCAGAAGCTGGAACGCGTGATGCTGGAGTTCGCCGCCCTTGGTGTCCTCCGTGCCGACATTCAGCAGGCCGACACGGGGCCGCTCGATGCCCATCAGTTTTTGGGCATAAAAACTGCCCATATAGGCAAACTGCAGGAGGTACTCTGCCGTACACTCGACATTGGCGCCGCAGTCAATGAGCATGACGCCGTGCTCGCCCGCGGGCAGGACCGGGGCCAGCGCCGCCCGGCGAATGCCGCGGATGCGTTTGACCGTCAGGGTGGCTCCTGTCAGCAGGGCCCCGGTGCTTCCCGCGGAGATGACCGCATCCCCGGCGCCCTCCTTCAGAAGGCGCAGCGCAACCGCCATGGACGAGTCCTTTTTGCGGCGGGTCGCCGTGGTGGGTTCGTCCTCCATGGTGACAACCTCACGGGCATCAACCACCGTAACCTGTGTTTTCTCCTCTTCACTCAGGCAGGCAAGGACATCCTCCCGGCGTCCGACCAGGGTGATGTCCACCCCCAGCTCGGTCTTTGCACGCAGGGCACCGCGAACGATCTCCTGCGGGGCGTTATCGCCGCCCATGGCGTCAATAATCATTCTCATGTTTGGAAGACCTCCTTTTTCAGCAGTTCATCCAGGATTTCGAGCGAACGGCGGGAAATCTCAGCGTTCTTGTTCCGCTTGCCCTTCACCCTGTAATCCAGACTTTTGATAATGCCGAAATTGATGTTCATAGGCTGGAAATCACCGATGCTTCCCTGGGAGATGTAGAGCCCCAGCGCCCCAATGGCGGTTTCCTGCGGGAAGTCAACAGCCGGCTGGCCGTGGATTTCCGCCGCGGTTTCGATCCCGACAAGCAGACCGGAGGCAGCCGATTCGACATAGCCCTCGACGCCGGTGATCTGGCCGGCGAAGCGGATGCGCGGGTCGGCGATCAGCCGGTAATAACGGTCCAGACGGCCGGGGCTGGACAGGAAGGTGTTGCGGTGCATGACCCCGTAACGTACAAACTCGGCATTGCGCAGAGCCGGGATCATGGAAAAGACACGCCTCTGTTCGCCCCACTTCAGGTGGGTCTGGAAGCCGACCATGTTGTACAGGGTGCCGTCGCGGTTATCCTGACGCAGCTGGACAACAGCCCAGTCCTCTTTTCCCGTACGCGGATTGCGCAGACCGACCGGTTTGAGCGGGCCGTAGCGCAGCGTATCGGGGCCGCGGCGGGCCATCACCTCGACCGGCATGCAGCCCTCAAAGACCCCGGCATCATCAAAGCCGTGGACCTCGGCCTCTTCGGCAGAGACAAGGGCAGACACAAAGGCTTCGTACTCCTCGCGGGTCATGGGGCAGTTTACATAATCTGCCGTCCCCTTGTCATAACGGGAGGCCAGATAGGCGCTTTCCATGTCGACGCTCTCCAGCGTCACGATGGGAGCAACCGCGTCGTAGAAATGCAGGTCGGCATCGGGGCAGAGCTCCATAATTCTTTGAGAGATAGCATCGCTGCAGACCGGCCCGCAGGCCAGAACCACAGTTCCAGAAGGGATTACAGTCACCTCTTCGCGTACGACCTCGACCAGAGGGTGATGGGTCAGCGTGTCGGTGATATCACGGGCGAAGCCCTCGCGGTCGACCGCCAGGGCACCCCCGGCAGCTACCCGGTTTTTATCGGCCGCGCGCATGATCAGCGAGTCAAGACGCCGCAGCTCTTCCTTCAGAAGGCCGACGGCGTTGGTCAGTTCGTCGCTGCGCATGGAGTTGGAGCACACCAGCTCGGCAAAGTCAGCCGTATGATGCGCAGGGGTAAAGCGTTCGGGCCGCATCTCAAAAAGGCGGACCGGAATGCCGCGTCGCGCAAGCTGCCAGGAGCACTCGCAGCCGGCAAGACCTGCGCCGACCACCGTAACGATTGGATCCTGCATGCTCGCTCCCCTTTCCCTCAGGATTCCTCTTTGGGCTTTTTCGATGCTGTTTTCTTTGCTGTGCTCTTTTTTGCCGCAGTCTTCTTCGCAGTCGTTTTCTTTGCGGCGGACTTGGCGGTTTTCTTCGTCTTCGCATCGGAATCGGCGGACGCGGCGGTTTCCTTCTTCGGATAGCGGCGCTTTTCCTCCGGGACGAAGGCCGGACAGGCTTCGTTGATGCAGAAGGATTTCAGCGGGCCGCGGCCTGAGCGTTTGAACATGGTCTTGCCGCACTCCGGGCAGACATTTTTGGTGGGCACGTCCCAGGTGATAAAGCCGCAGTCGGTGCCGCGCTCGCAGGCATAGAAGACATAGCCCTTTTTCGAGGAGCGCTTGAGAATCTTGCTGCCGCACTTCGGGCAGCTGCCGGGCATCTCAACAACGATGGGCTTGGTAAAGGTGCACTCGGGGAAGCCGCTGCAGCCGAGGAAGTTCCCGAAGCGCCCTTTCTTGATCAGCATGGGCTTGCCGCAGACATCGCAGATTTCGTCGCTGACGATGTCGGGAACCTTGATGCGCTGGCCGTCCATGGCGGCCTCCGCGGCCTTCATCTCGGCATCGAAGCCCTCATAAAACTCGGTCAGCACATCCTGCCAGCCGCTTTTGCCGCTCTCGATCTCGTCCAGACGGGCTTCCATATGGTTGGTGAACTTCAGGTCGACAATGTCGCTGAAGTGTTCCGTCATCAGTTTGGTGACCACCTCGCCCAGCGGTGTGGGACGCAGGTACTTTCCTTCCTTGATGACATAGTCGTGGGAGGTGATGGTCGAAATGGTCGGGGCGTAGGTGGAAGGACGGCCGATCCCCTTTTCCTCCATGGCACGGATCAGCGTTGCCTCGGTATAGCGGGCGGGGGGCTGTGTAAACTGCTGTTCGGGGACGGTTTTATCAAGAAGAAGGGTCTGCCCTTCCTTCAGTTCGGGAAGGCGGCTTTCGTTCTGTTTCTGATCGTCGTCGGCCGCCTCCTCATAGACAGCCGTGTAGCCGGGGAACTTCAGGCTGGAACTGCCGGCGCGGAACTGGCAGCCGCCGCTTTCCACCTCGACGGAGATGTTGTCATAGACAGCGTTTGCCATCTGGCAGGCCGTAAAGCGCCCCCAGATGATGCGGTAAAGGCGATACTGTTCCTGGGTGAGGTCCTTCTTCACCAGCTCGGGTGTAAGGGTCACATCGGTCGGGCGGATCGCCTCGTGGGCGTCCTGGGCGCCGGCCTTCGTCTTGTATACACGCGGCTTCGGCGGGCAGTATGCCGCACCGTAGCTGTCCGTAATGAAGGAGCGTGCGGCCGCAACGGCCTCGTCCGAGAGCCGCAGCGAGTCGGTGCGCATGTAGCTGATCAGACCGATGCTGCCACGGCCGGTGATCTCAATGCCTTCATAGAGCTGCTGGGCCACGGCCATCGTCCGCCGCGGGGTCATGTTCAGACGGCGGGAAGCCTCCTGCTGGAGCGTGGAGGTGATAAAGGGAGGCGAGGGAGAACGCTGCTTTTCGGTTTTCTTGACCGAGGTGACCGCGAAGGGATGCCGGGAGACGGTCTTACAGATCTCCTTCACCTCGTCTTCGGTGTTCAGTTCGCGCTTTTTCCCATCCACGCCGTAAAAGCGGGCGCGGAAGCTGTCCTCATCGGGGCTGCGCTTCAGAAAAGCATCCAAAAGCCAGTACTCCCGGCTTTCAAACCTGCGGATTTCTTCTTCGCGGTCCACGACCATACGCGTGGCAACCGACTGCACCCGTCCCGCCGAAAGGCCGCGCTTGACCTTTTTCCAGAGCAGGGGTGAAATCTCATAGCCCACGATGCGGTCGAGAATCCGACGCGCCTGCTGGGCGTCCACGAGGTCCTGATCGATGCTGCGGGGATGCTGAATGCTGTCGGTGACTACCTTTTTGGTAATCTCGTTGAAGGTCACTCGCTTTGCTTTCTCGTCAGGGAGATTCAGCAGTTCCTTCAGGTGCCAGGATATGGCCTCGCCTTCGCGGTCCGGGTCGGTCGCGAGATAGACGACGGGAGCCTTCTGGCTGGCGGCCTTCAGTTCGTCAATCAGTTCCTTCTTTTCCTTGACCGCGATGTACTTCGGCGCAAAGCCGTGTTCGATATCCACGCCAAGCTCACTCTTGGGCAGGTCACGCAGATGCCCCATCGAGGCGGTCACACGATAATCGCTGCCCAGATATTTTTCAATGGTTTTTGCCTTGGAAGGCGATTCCACAATCACCAGTTCCTTTGCCTTGGCCATTCGCATGTTTCCTCACTTTGTATGAATTTCTGTACGCGCAAAGCGTTTTCCGGCCTCGTGCCGGACAAGTCCCCGAATCTCGAGGATCGTAAGCTGTGACAAAACCCGCGCCATCGGCAGTCCGCTCTGCTCGGTAATATCATCCACATGGGCGGAATAGGCATCGATGGCATTGAGGATCCGCCGCTGGTCATCCGTCAGATTGACGGGGCCGGAAGGCGGCGCAGGGGGCGGGGGCGCAGCGTGTTTACCGGGCGCAGCGGGCTGTTTTCTCTGTACGGGGCGGCTCTCCTGCAGCGGAAGTGGATCCTTTTTTGAGAAGAAGAGCGGATAGCGTCCCCGGTACTCCTCCAAAACATCCTCGGCATCGGTGACCAGTTTGGCCCCTTCCTTGATCAGCAACAGCGGGCCTGCCGCATTTTCGGAGTCCGCATTGCCGGGGACCGCAAAAACATCCTTCCCCTGCTCGACCGCCTCAGTGACGAAAAGGCGTGTCCCGCTTTTCTCCGGAGCCTCGACGACCACAACGCCGTCGGAGAGCCCGGCTGCGATGCGGTTGCGCTCGCGGAAGAAATGCCGCATGCTCACCCGGCCGGGGGGATACTCGCTGATGACGGCACCGGTCTGTGCCACCTCGCGGACGAGAGAAAGACGGCAGACTTCGTGCGAGGTGCCAAGCACGCCGATGCAGGGACCGTGGGAGAGCAGAGCCCCTTTGGCCGCCGCCTCGTCAATCCCCTGTGTGAGCAGGCTCAGCACGACGGCACCGTCTGCGGTAAGCCGGGCAGCAAGTTCACCGCCCATTTTAATGCCGTAAGGGCTGGCACGGCGCGTGCCGATCACGGCCAGAACGGGAATCTCGTCAACAGGGGGGAGAGTTCCCCGGACGAAGAGAACCGCCGGCGGATCAAAAAGCTGACGAAGGCAGTCGGGGTAAGAAGGATCTGTAATCGGCAGAACCGTCAGGTCCTGGGCACGGCAGCGCGCAAGCGTGCGGTCAACGTCCGTCAGGTCACGCAGTTCCAGCTGGGCTGCCTCGCGCGCCGAGATGCCGGCGCGTCCGGAAAAGCTCCCCGGTTTTGAGAGAAACGCCGTCTCGGCATCGCCGAAGAGCTGTACCACGCAGGCACGTGCCCGGGGGCTGATATTCAGTTGGGAAAGCCAGATCCAATAACGGTTGGTCTGCATTTTTCTCTCCCCGTTCTCAGCTTTCTGCCGTTGCGCGGAAGAGCAGCTTTCTCCTCGCACCAGGCTTACTGCGCCGCGCCGACTCCTAACACGCTCCGCTGCTCGTCGCTTCCGGTGAAAACCCGCTTTGCCGGGCTTTTCATCAGGGATGCAGAAGATGCCTTCCCAATAATGATTCGCGGCCGCAGGGGCTGCATGAGGGGCAGAAACCATCTCTTGCCGCGAAACGGTACAGAGTTTCCGGGGAGCGCTATGCTCTTTATCGGCGCTGCATCTCCCACATGGCAATGGCGGCGGCGACAGCGGCGTTCAGGGATTCGGCCTCACCGGACATGGGAATGATGATCTCGCCGTCACAGGCCCGGAGCAGCTCTCTGCTCAGGCCGTGACCCTCGCTGCCGATGAGCACAGCCGCCGGGTCCAGCGGTACCGAGCGGAGGTCCCGCGCGGTATCCGTCAGCGCCGCGCCCCAGAGCGGCAGATGCTTTTCACGACAGAAGGAAATGAACGCCTCCGCATCCATACGGACGGCCGCCTGCCGAAAAACCGCGCCCATCGAAGCACGCACGGTTTTCGGGGCATACAGATCGGCACAGCCCTCAATCAGAACCACCAGATCCACCCCGAAGGCATCCGCCGTACGCAGGACCGTCCCGACATTGCCGGGATCCTGCAGCTCTTCCAGCGCCAGCACCCGGCGAACCGCATGCAGATCCGGCGCGGAGGGCATGCGTACCGAAAAGAGAGGCCCGGGGGAATTCGACATCGGGGATACATAGTCAAACAGATCCGCGGGAAGCAGAGCTTCCTGTGGGAAGGGGGGCAGATCCGCCGCCCTGTTTTCTTTCCAGAGGACTGTTTCAACAGAGGCGCCGCTGTGCAGGGCCTCCTGCAGAAGCTTTTGGCCGTCGCACAGAAAAAGCCCCTTTTCTTCCCGCGCCGCGGAAGAACGCGCAAGGTCGCGGAAAGCGCGGATCACCGCACTTTTCCGGCTTGTCAGCCTCTCCATTCCCTTCTCAGAGAAGCGTGATGCCCGCTTCCTCGCAGAGGCGGATGGTATTCTCGTCCCAGATGGAGGCCTGCACTTCGCCGATATGGGCTTTGCCCAGCAGCAGCATGGAAACGCGGGACTGACCGATGCCGCCGCCGATTGTCAGGGGCAGTTCGCCCCTCAAAAGCATCTGATGATAAGGAAGCCTGCGCCGGTCGTCGCAGCCGGCAAGGCGCAGCTGCCGGTCCATGGCCTCCGGGTCTACACGGATGCCCATGGAAGAAATCTCCATGGCGCAGTCGAGAAGATCGTCCCAGAAAAAGATATCACCGTTGAGGGACCAGTCGTCATAGTCCGGAGCGCGGCCGTCGTGCTTCTTCCCGGATTTCAGGGTCCCGCCGATGCCCATGATAAAGGCCGTACGGTGCTCCTTCAGCCAGATATTCTCGCGCTCTCTCGGGCTGAGATCGGGGTAGCGGTCTTCCAGTTCCTGGGTTGTAACAAAGGAGACGTCGCGTTTCAGCTTGCCCAGGACCTGAAGCTGGGGGTAAATGGCCTGAATCGTATCCTGGGTGTCGCAGATAGCCGTCACGATATCCATGACGGTGAGCTTCAGATAGTCCAGATTGCGGTTTTCAGGCAGGATAATCTTTTCCCAGTCCCACTGGTCGACATAGACGGAATGAAGATTGTCGAGTTCGTCCTCGTCGCGGCGGATCGCGTTCATATCGGTATAAAGGCCCTTGCCGGGGAAAAATCCGTAGCGCTTGAGCGCGAGGCGCTTCCACTTGGCAAGAGACTGCACCACCTGGGCTTTGTGATTGGAGCGCAGGATCTCAAAGCTGACCGGGCGTTCGACACCGTTCAGGTTGTCATTCAGGCCCGAGTTTTCCTCGACAAACAGCGGGGCGGAAACCCGGTAAAGGTTCAGAAGCGCACCCAGTCGGTCCTCAAACAGTCGATGGATCAGGCTGATCGCCTTTTGGGTGTCATACATGCTGAGAAGGCTTTGATACCCCTCGGGAATGATCGTGTTCATAGCGGGACACCTTTCTTATTCGCAGAGTATTTCCATGATTTTCTGATAGGTCTCTTCCGCATGGCGGCGAAACCGTTTCTCGATCTTCCTGGCCTGTTTCTCGTCCGCACAGAGGACGGACAGGCGCAGAATGTCGCTGACGCCGTCGTTCAGCCCCAGTTCGGCCGTGCAGACGCCGTCGGCAGTGACATGCCGGGCAAGGATGCTGTCTCCGCGGGCGATGGCCGCGGCTTCCTTCTCCGCCGTTTTTTCGGCAAGCCGGCGGACACTGTAGGGCAGGCTGCTCTCCAGCATGTCGGCGTTGCGCATCCCCCGCTCGGTAATCCGGCACCAGCCATCGTCAAGTGCGACCTGGCCGCTTTCGCGCAGGTCGTCCAGGCAGACGGAAAAGTCGAAATAGTTGACCACGCCGTCCTCCTGGCACAGGCGAAACAGGCGGTCGGTCTCGATCTCTTCGGGAAGGCGGCGCAGAATCACCAGAATCAGAACCTTCAGGTCCAGCGGGTCAAAGACAAAACCCAGTTCGTCCATGGCAGATCTCAGGACTTCAGGACAATATCAACCTTGTCCTTGTAGATGCTGTTGGCCGGAATGACCCCGCGCACGCAGGACGTCGGATAGATGTTGCTGCAGCGGCCGACAACCGTGCCGGGGTTCAGGACGCTGTTGCAGCCGACCTCGACAAAATCGCCGAGAATCGCGCCGAACTTCTTACGCCCCGTCTCGATGAAGCCGCCCGGCTGTTTGACAACGACAAGGGTCTTGTCGCTCTTCACATTGCTGGTGATGGACCCGGCGCCCATATGGGCCTTGTAGCCGAGGATGGAATCGCCGACATAGTTGTAATGCGGGGTCTGGACATTGTCGAAGAGGACAACGTTCTTGAGCTCGCAGGAGTTTCCCACCACGGCGTTTTTGCCGACAATGGCACTGCCGCGGATAAAGGCACAGTGGCGGATTTCGGCACCGTGATCGATGATGCAGGGTGCGCCGATCCAGGCAGAGGGAAAGACCTTGGCATCCTTTGCGATCCAGACGCCCTCTGAGGGATTGTCAAACTCCTCCTTGGGGAGAGTAAGGCCAAGCTTCAGAATGAAAGGCTTGATGTCGTCCAGCACCTCCCAGGGATAGGTTTTGCCGTCAAACAGCTCCGCGGCAAGCGTCTTGCTCAGATCGAGCAGTTCGTGAATTTCAACCATGGTTCTGCCCCCTTATTTGACGCGGATCAGATGGCCGTTCGTCTTCATGGCGGCGATGATCTGATCGACCTTTTCCTCGCAGAGCTCCTGCGTGCCGGCCTCAACCATGACGCGCAGAAGAGGCTCTGTCCCAGACTTGCGCAGCACGACGCGGCCTTCCGTGCCGAGTTCGGCCTCCACTTTCTTCACCTCGGCCCGGACCGCCTCGTCCGCAAGGGTTCCGTCCTTGTCGTCGACGATCACGTTCTTCAGCTTCTGCGGGTACATTTTCATCCCCTCCGTGAGCTTGGAAAGGGGCTGTTTGGTTTCGGTCATCGCTT
Organism: uncultured Eubacteriales bacterium; assembly: GCA_900317375.1. Lineage (GTDB taxonomy): Bacteria > Bacillota > Clostridia > Oscillospirales > Oscillospiraceae > Limivicinus. The sequence continues at coordinate 24,673 of ONGJ01000009.1, read as the reverse complement.
CCATGACCTTGATGGCCGTCAGCACACCGTCGCCGGTGGTGGCAAACTGGCTGAAAATAATATGGCCGGACTGTTCGCCGCCGATCAAATGTCCGTTTTTCTTCATATTCTCGGCAACATATTTGTCGCCGACCGGTGTCTTTTCATAGCCGATGCCCAGCTCGTCGAGCGCCTTGTAGAGGCCCATGTTCGACATGATGGTGGTGACGACCTTGGAATTGCCGAGCTTGCCGCGCTCCTGCAGGAATTTGGCGGAGAGGTAAAGGATATGGTCGCCGTTGACGATATTTCCTTTCTCATCCACCGCCAGGCAGCGGTCGGCGTCGCCGTCGAAGGCAAAGCCCACATCCAGATTGTTCGCAACCACAAAGCTGCGCAGGTTCTCGATATGGGTCGAGCCGCAGTTGACATTGATGTTCAGGCCATCCGGATCGTTGGCAATCACATGGGTGTCGGCACCCAGGGCGTCAAAAACACTCTTGGCCATCATCCAGGTGCTGCCGTTGGCACAGTCGAGACCGACGCGCATCCCTTTATACGAGCGGGTCGCAAGCGTGATGAGATAGCCGATATAGCGGTTGCGCCCGGCAGCATAGTCGATGGTGCAGCCGATGTCGGCGCCGGTGGCATAAGGCAGCTGTTCATCCGAGTCGATATAGGCCTCGATGCCGTTCAGCAGTTCCTCCTCCATCTTTTCGCCGTCGGCGTTAATCAGCTTGATGCCGTTGTCGGTATAGGGATTGTGGCTGGCGGAGATCATGATGCCGCAGTCAAAATCGTCGGAACGGGTGATGTAGGACACGCTGGGCGTGCTGGTCACATGCAGCAGGAAAGCGTCCGCACCGGAGGCAGTCAGGCCCGCACAGAGAGCGGCCTCATACATATAGCTGGAGCGGCGGGTATCCTTGCCGATGACGATCTGCGGACGGTGGTCCCGCCGATAGTACCAGCCGAGATAACGGCCGATCTTGAAAGCATGATCCACGGTCAGGTCCTTGTTGGCCTCTCCCCGGAATCCGTCCGTACCGAAATACTTTCCCATGTGTTTTCCTTCTTTCTGAATAGTCTGCTTTGTTTACAGTCTGCTTCCTGCGGCCGGGTCCGCGTAAACGGTGACGTTTGCCGGGATCTGCAGGAAGGCAGCCGGAATGACGCTGTCATCCCGGGCATACAGCATATCAAAAACCGCTTTGGCTTTTTCCTCTCCCACGGCCAGCAGCAGGATCTCCTTCGCCTGCGTCAGGGTGCGGATGCCCATGGTCACAGCCCTTTCCGGGACGGAAGCTGCGTCGGGAAAGAGCCAGGCGAGCTGCTGTTTCGTTTTACCGGTCAGCTTCTGAACGCGGCAGCCGGTCGAAAACTGCGTACCGGGTTCGTTATAGCCGATACGGGCGTTTACTCCAAGGCCGAGCACCGCCAGATCCAAACCGCCGCAGCGGCGGATTGCTTCATCATAGCGGCCGGCGTTTTCTTCCGTCAGCCAGAAGCAGTTTTCCTCGGGGATGCCGATCTTCCGAAGAAGCCTCTCTTCGGTCAGACGGCGGAGACTCTTTTCCTCCGGGACACCGAGAAACTCGGCCGTCTGGAAGAAACGGGCTGCAGAAAAATCGGCCTCGCCGCCTGCGGCAGCTTCACAGAGAAGCTCCCACAGGGGAAACATCGTCCGGCCGGCGGCCAGCGTCAATGCCGCATCCGGCTTTTCACGCAGCAGGGAGCAGACTTTGTCCGCAGCCAGGCGGAACATTTCGTCCTGTGCCCGTATCAGGGTTTTCATGTTTACCCTTACTTCTGCTCGGTCAGCAGCTTGCTGAGTTCGTCCATGAAGGTGTTGATGTCCTTAAAGCTGCGGTAGACGGAGGCAAAGCGCACATAGGCGACCTCGTCAACCTCCTTCAGGCGCTTCATCACCATTTCGCCGATCTCCACCGTGCTGACCTCGCGCTCGAGCTTGCCCTGCAGCTCCTGCTCGATCTCGTCGGCAATGCCCTCCAGCTTCTGCAGCGGAACCGGGCGCTTTTCGCAGGCGCGAACCATGCCGTTAATAAGCTTGACGCGGTCAAAGGACTGACGGACGCCGTCGCGCTTGACGACGACAAGAGGCATGCTTTCTATCGTCTCGTAGGTGGTAAAGCGCTTGGCGCACTGAAGGCACTCGCGGCGGCGGCGGATCGTCGTGTATCCCTCTGCAGGCCGGGAGTCAATCACTTTGCTTTCGGTAAAACCGCAAAACGGGCATTTCATAGCTTTTCCGTCCTTCTCTCAGAATTTTCGGTCAGGAACTGTTTCACAAATCTGAATTATAACACAGGAATTTTTTCTTTGTCCATAAGAAATGGAAAAATTTTTGCCTCTGCGCCAGGCAGAGGCAAAAATTATATGACTATCTCGACCTTGAGCCCTGTTAGCCAGCGGCGCATCATGTCGAAGGCGTGGTTCCCGCTCATGCGGCGAATGAAGCTGCGGGTACGCTTTGTGCCCATATGGAGTTCACGTACATAGGTTCTGCCTTCCACCGCCATGGAGACAAACACGGTGCCGACCTCGTGCACGCCGTCGCTGTCCGGCCCGGCAAGCCCGGTCACCCCGATGCCGATGTCGGCGCCGGTGAGCGTGCGCACGTTCTCCGCCAGTGCTTTCGCCACCTCATAGCTGACAGCGCCCTTTTCCTCGATCATGTCCGGGTCCAAACCCAGAATCCGCGCCTTCGTCCCGTTGGTATAGACCACGGCACCGCCGACGAAAGCCGAGCTTGCGCCGGGAATATCGGTAAAGCGTTTGGCGATCTCACCGCCCGTACAGCTCTCCGCCGTTGCGAAGGTCAGCCGCCGTTCCAGAAGCAGCTGCAGAACCGCTTCCTCCAGACATTCCACATCCGTGCCGTAAACCCATTCACCAAGGCGCTCCTTTACATGCTCTGCCACCGGGCGGATCATGGCCTCGGCTTCGGCCTCGCTCTTTGCTTTGGCGGTGATCTGCAGCAGGCAGTCGCACTCTTTGGCGTAGGGCGCCATAGTCGGATTGACCATCGCATTCATTTCCTCGGCAAAGATGTCGTCCACGGCGCTCTCGCCGATGCCGAAAATGCGGACGGAATGCGAGACAATCTGCTCATCGGACAGGGCTCGCAGATATGAAATGCCGTATTCGCGGAACATGGGCACACACTCTTTCGGCGGCCCCGGAAACATCAGGACGATTTTGCCATCGGCTCGGAAAGCACAGCCCGGCGCCGTCCCCCACTTGTTATGAAAAACCGTACAGCCCTCGGGCAGCATGGCCTGAGAAAGATTGTTTTCCGTGTAGTGGGAACTGTTATGGATGTAATCGTAAAGACCTCGCAGTTCGGCCTCATCCTGAACCAGGCGAAGCCCGAATGCCTCGGCCAGCACCTGTTTGGTCAGGTCGTCGCAGGTCGGCCCAAGCCCACCTGTGGTGATCAGGATGTCGGCACGCTTCCTGGCAATTTGGACGCAGGCGCGCAGGCGCTCGGGATTGTCCCCGACGACGGTGTGATATTTCACGTTGATGCCGATCCCGGAAAGCAGCTCAGAGAGATCCCTTGCATCGGTGTTGGTAATGTGGCCGAGAAGCAGCTCTGTCCCGACCGAAAGAACCTCCGTATTCAGCTGACTCATTTGCTCACCAACCTGAAAAAATGGATTTTATTATATCACAAAAGCTGCAACTATTTCTGCATATGTTTTCCTTTATCAGCAGCCTCATGTTATAGTTGAGTGCTTGAAGGAGACGGCATTAGAAGATGTCCCCCTTTCAAGTTAATGTCGATTCTTCTTTTTGATTCTTTGAGAGGTGGCAAGGCAAATCAGCAATAGGAGAATCAGTGCAGAAATGCCAAGTAACCATAGTCTGGGAAGCGGTGAAGCTGTTTCATCCAGCTCGAAGCTTTGCCTGGAAGAGGCAATAGAAGACTCGGTTTTCGCAGATTTCTCTGAAAGCATGGGTGTATCCGAACACTGGGCTGAACTATTGATATCTTCCGATGTCTTTTTTCCGAGGTCGGTGTCAGGTACAGGAGAATCATCCGACTGTGTATCTTTGTCCGCATCGGCGGGAACCGGTACTGAGTCGCTCTCGGCAGTGCTGACCAACCGCTGCCGGGCATCCATCTCCGTTGCCATCAGGGCAATGTGACCGGCAACTCCGCCCAGAATGTCCAGATCCGAGATATTTTTCATCATAATTGTGAGAACGATCGGCGTGGGCGTATAGATAACCCCGGTACAATGGATATAATCCCCCGCCCCATCTCCCCAGGAAGCAGCATGCGTCTGAGAGGCATTCAAATTGACACGAATGTTTTCATCCCGTTTGAACATGTCCCAGGGCTGGGACTCTTTCATATACTTCAGGACATTCGGAAAGCGCTCATCTCCGCCTTGATAAAGCGTTTTGGTAACCTCTGTCATAATCCGTGCCGTATAGTAACTTCTTTGGTAAAAATCATCAACATAATAGTCTTCCGGCAAACCCACATACTGCGGTACCAGCTCCGCACAGTTTGACACCGTATCTCCGCCCAAATAAGTGACCATTGAATAGAAGCTGGGGCCGCTGGAGTTCTCCAAAACAGTCTGAAGGGCGTATTCAAGCGTAATACCGGTTATGACACTATCATTGCTCAGTTCCCCGGCGGCAAGTTTCTCTGCAAACACCATGCTGATCGGCAGCTTAGACCAGTTGACCCCGTACATCCATTCGTCGGGATTATAAAACCAGGTTTCATCTATACCGGGATACCACAGGCCAATTGACATGGCACATTGCGGCGCATCCCAGCCATCAGCCTTCAGGTAAGCATCCACCCATTGTTTTAGACGTTCTCCATCGATATGCCCGTCATCTGTCACTTCAAGGGAAAGTTCTTGCAACTGGTCGGCAAAAACATCTACACTGTCCCCCTCGCCAAATGCCGAAAGAGTCCCGATCTGGGTCGAAAAACTCATAAGCAACGTGAAAAACAGAAAAACCGTTTTCTTCAAGCTTCTAATTTTCATCTTGCACTCCATTTCTCGTTCTCAGCGGATTATGAAAAATTGTATCAAAATCAGAAAGAAAGGTCAATAAAAGAATCCGCCAGCGTACACTGACGGATTAAAGTTTCTAATACTGAAGAGAATTTATCTGTTTTTCTTTTTTTTGGGGATCAAGGCTATAACTGCGCCGCCGGAGAGGACCAAAACCGCTGCCCAAAGGGCAATATTTGACTCGTCACCGGTCTTCGGGGACCGATAGGACGTGGAACCGGCAGCCAGAATGTTGAAAGAAGCCGTAGCGGGATAGTAGGTGGTCTTAACCTTTTGGCCGGTTACAGGATCCCTAGTAAACTCCCAAAGGCGGGCCGTCAAAGTGTAGCTGTTATTGCTCTTAAGCTGATCCAGCAGGTTCCGGTAAATCCACAGTGTGCAGTGGTCGTTGGAGATGCTGTAATAATCATGGCTGATCTTCTGACCGCCGATCCAGATGGCCAGAGTCCCGTCGGAATCATAATCGATCGGAGCGCATGAGACAAACTTAATCCAGGTATTCTTTCCCTTGATGTAGTCGATCAGGCCATCAGCAACTGCAATGCCTGGTGTGAGAGTAATAAAGAAGGTGTCGCTTGCCGCATTAATAGGAGCTTTTTTATTGCTCTGACTCACATCGAACTGATAAGTAGTAATGTTCGGCAGCTTTTTAAGTAGTGTGTCACGGATTTTCAGTGTCTTACCGGCAATATACTCATGGCCGACAGGGTCAGTGGCATAATAGTCACTTACTTCAAAATACTCACTGGCATTGACCTCTTTATTCTTACCATCAATCCGAACCATCATTTTCTTTGTGCTGACATTGCGATCATAAGAGGCGTAGGTCACGCCACCGGCGGTAATTGTAAATGACTCAAGATCCGCTGTCAGGAGCACCTGAACCGAGTCATAGTCACACTTCTCTGCCTCAAAAGTCTTGGTATCTTCGTCGTAATTATATCCGACACCCTTGATCTCAAGTTTCGGAACAATATTGACATACTGAACCATATAGACACGGGTAGATCCGCTTGAAGTGGTATCCTTGAACCAGAAAACCACAGCCCACTTTCCGGTAGGAGCATTCATAATGGCTGCATCGTTGATCGTCACAGTCACAGGATTGATGGGATTCGAAATTTCTCCAGGAGGATATATGAAATTGGACATAGTGTAGTCAAGATCATAAATCAGATATCCCGCTTTATAGACATCAACGTTGCCGCTGGAGACATCATCCGGGTCAATGATCGAGATGCTTTCTGGAGCAGCACCACCTTCAATTTGGAACTGAAGGCCGCCACTTCCCTTAATATAGGTATCACCGCCAGAAAGGTTGGTAATCTTGATTGTCTTTTTGTGGACTTCACCATCGCTGCCAGTATTGGGGGTATTCGGGCCTTTCGAAACAGCAACAATAAAGGGTGAGAGAGTGCCCGTTGAAAAGCTCATGGTATCGGAGCCTTCAGCGGTGCTGGCAGACGCAACCTGGGTTGTTCCCGTTTCCTCTACGTGGTAGAGAACCAATGTTTCATCCTCAGCAATTGCAGCAAGAGAAGGGTGACTGATCATCACTGAAACTGCCCGGAAATTGGCTTCGGGGTTATTGACCGGTTCATACTCGTTGCCTTCTGCATCGACAAGGCTGATATCTACCGCCAGAAGGGCAACCTCACCTTCCGCCAAGCCTCCAACCATGCTGGTATCAATATGTTTGACAACCAGCGTCAGACCTTCAGGCAGGAAACCGGTAACAGTAACCACAGCACCGGTGACATCATCGGTCGCAGTAAGGGTTGTCTTTTCTTCCTCAGCAGCCTGCTGGGCTGCTTCATCTATACGAATCTCTTCCTCAAGTGCCTTTTCCTTGGGTTTTTCAACTGTGACAGGCTCTTCATTTACATGAGAGTCTGCAGATTCAGCAGTGTCTCCCGACGCAGAATGCTCTGCCTGCTCTTCAGGCTTCTGTTCTGCCTGTTCTTCAGGCTTCTGTTCTGCCTGTTCTTCAGGCTTCTGTTCTGCCTGCTCTTCAGGCTTCTGTTCTGCCTGTTCTTCAGGCTTCTGTTCTGCCTGCTCTTCAGGCTTCTGTTCTGCCTGCTCTTCAGGCTTCTGTTCTGCCTGCTCTTCAGGCTTCTGTTCTGCCTGCTCTTCGGTTACTTCATATACGAAGCGGCCATTCTCATTGGCAACATCATCGGCATGCAGTGCCTTGCTGCTGGTCCCGCTGACAAAGTTGACACCTTCGCCAAAGACGCTGCCTACACCGGCAAAGTTCCAAATATGAACACCCACCATTTTCACATTGCCCTCGGCAACCTCAAGAAAGCCGCCGATTGCCTTGCCGTCCTTATCAACGGATTCTGCATTGGTTACAAAGAGATTACCGTTTGTGATTTCAGCCCCAGCAGCCTTACTGACAATGGCCACATCACCTGCGCCGCTGAATGCCAAACCGCAGCCTTTGCCGCCAAGATTCAGTTTGACCGCATAGTCCAGAGTAAGCGGACCTGCCACAGAAACCTTCGCCGTCAGGGTGATGGCAGGATTCTGGGCCTTCAGAGCATCTTCCAGTTCTTTAAATGTCGCAACCTTCACAGAAGAATCTGCAGGCGCATTTGCAATCGTTCCCGGAAGAGAATCAGAAGAATTGTCCTCCACCGCTTCCGCCGGATCGCCGTCTGTCATATCCAGCGTATCACCAATCACAATGACCGGTTCCTGAGCAAAGGCCGAGACAGTAAAGATACTCATGCACAGAGCCAGGATCAAAACTACAGAAATGAGTTTCGATATTGCTTTCATATCTGTTCTCCTTCTCTATCGTAAAAAAATCTTACGAATTTGGAATAGCTTCACAACGACAGATTGCGCCTTTCTCCGTTGTGTGCCAATAAGATACCACCTTTTGAAACCAATTGCAAGTGTTTTTATAAAAATTTGAGAAAAAATTTTTCCAATTTGTAATAATTTCGAAATCCGGCGGTCACTTTTGCATCATTATACTCAGATCTCTATGAAATTTCAACAGTTCAGAAACAATCCTAAGAAAGAATTAAGAGTTTGTTCAAATCGCCTTCATTTGTCTGGCAGAGCCAGCCAGCTTCAGCAGAGTGCATAAATTTGTCATTTTTGACAAATAAGCAGCAAAATCAGGCTTGTACTTTTCGGAGAAATAGTGTAAAATTCACAATCAGAGATGCTTGTCGGCATTTCTTCTGCATTTCTACCTTTACGATAAAGGAGCGTTGCCGTCATGAATGTATTATTCTGGCTGATCCCCATCCTGGCCGTCTGTGCGCTGTGCTTTGCCACTTATAAGGCAAACTATGTTTCCAAAGCCCCGGCCGGAACCCCCCGTATGCAGGAAATTGCCGCGGCCATCGCGGAGGGCGCCGATGCCTTTCTGATGTCTGAGTACAAGATTCTTGCTGTTTTTATTGCGGTTCTCTTCCTGCTGATCGGGTTCTTCATCGGATGGGGAACCGGCGTCTGCTTTCTGCTGGGTGCCTGCTGTTCGATTCTCGCCGGTTTCTTTGGGATGAAGGTTGCCACCAAGGCCAATGTGCGCACGGCAAATGCCGCGTTGGAATCAGGTATGAACAAAGCCCTTTCGATTGCCTTCTCCGGCGGCAGCGTCATGGGCATGTGCGTGGTGGGCCTGGGTTTGCTGGGATGCAGCCTCATCTACCTGATCACTGGCAACTATAATATTCTGTTCGGCTTCTCGCTGGGTGCTTCCTCCATCGCTCTGTTCGCCCGTGTCGGCGGCGGCATCTATACCAAGGCGGCCGATGTCGGTGCGGATCTGGTCGGCAAGGTCGAGGCTGGCATCCCTGAGGATGACCCCCGGAACCCGGCCGTCATCGCCGATAACGTCGGCGACAATGTCGGTGACGTTGCCGGTATGGGTGCCGACCTGTTTGAAAGCTATGTCGGCGCTCTGATTTCGGCTCTGACGCTCGGCATTCTGGTCGCCGGTAGGTTCGAGGGCGCCGGCGCCTTCTATCCCCTGCTGATTGCGGCGGTCGGCATCGCGGCATCCATCATCGCCACCTTCTTCGTCCGCGGGAAGGACAACTCGAACCCGCACGCGGCGCTGAAGATGGGCTCCTATGTCTCTGCGGGCATTGTGGCGGCAGTCTCCCTTCCCTTAAGCGCCGCGTTCTTCGGCGGGATCTTCTATTCCCTGCCGATCATCGCCGGCATCATCGTCGGTCTGGTCATCGGGTACATGACCGAGGTTTACACCTCGGGTGACTACAAATCGGTCAAGCGGATCGCAGATCAGTCCGAAACCGGTTCGGCCACCACCATCATCAGCGGTGTAGCCGTCGGCATGATGAGCACCTGGGTCCCTATCGTTCTAATCTGCGTCGGTATCTGGGTTTCCTACACGGTTACCGGCAACCTGTACGGCATCGCACTGGCCGCTGTCGGCATGCTGTCGACCACCGGGATCACCGTCGCCGTCGACGCCTATGGTCCCATTGCAGACAACTCGGGCGGTATCGCCGAGATGAGCGGCCTTGACCCGCATGTCCGCGAAATCACAGACAAACTGGACGCAGTCGGCAACACCACTGCTGCCATGGGCAAGGGTTTTGCCATCGGCTCGGCCGCCCTCACGGCGCTGGCCCTGTTCGTTTCTTACGCGCACGAGGTGAATCTCGAGACCGTGGGCATCAACATTCTGACCCCGAATGTGGTCATCGGTCTCCTGATCGGCGGCATGCTGCCTTTCGCCTTCTCGGCCATGACGATGGACTCAGTCTCGAAAGCCGCCTACAAGATGATTGAGGAAGTGAGACGGCAGTTCCGCGAGATCCCGGGTATTTTGGAGGGGACCGGCAAGCCTGACTACACCTCCTGCGTGGGCATCTCAACCACGGCCGCCCTGCACGAGATGATCGTGCCCGGCCTGATGGCCGTGATTGCCCCGCTTCTGGTGGGCATTCTGCTGGGGCCGGAGGCGCTGGGCGGGCTGTTGGCCGGCTCGCTGGTCACGGGTGTGCTGCTGGCGATCTTCATGTCGAACTCGGGCGGTGCCTGGGACAATGCAAAAAAATTCATTGAGGAAGGCCATCACGGCGGCAAAGGCTCGGCCGCCCACAAGGCCGCTGTTGTCGGCGATACGGTTGGAGACCCCTTCAAGGATACTTCGGGTCCATCGCTGAACATTCTTATCAAACTGATGACTGTGGTATCTCTGGTGTTTGCACCACTGTTTGTGAGAATCGGCGGCCTGCTGTAAACTTCTTATCTGTCAAGACCCTCTGCCGTGACAGGCAGAGGGTCTTCTCGTGTTTTTCTCTTGCATGATTTGCTTCAGAATGATAAAATGCCAACAACGGGCAGGAGAGGTGGAAACAGACGTGTGCCGACGATTTCAAACCGCAGATATCATCGATATTTTGTCATTTTCCACTCTGTTCGGATTAGCCAGAGCTGTTTATGATGCTCATAAGAACTCAGGCATTATGATACCAAAGCTGGGAGTTTTCTTTCTCTCTTCCATATTCTGCGCTTTTTTTCTTATTCTAATTTCGATTCTGATGCAGCAGCTTTGGATGCATCAATCCGTTCTTTCATCTTCACCAGAAAAAGCGCCTTCTCCTTCCCGAAAGCACTTTTTCCTTCTCTTTCTGATTGCCTATACCGTCTCACTTCTGACTTGGTTTCCCGGTACCACATATTACGATACGATGCTGATCTATTTCAACCGGATGACCATGATGACTCAGTTCCCTCCCATATACTGTCTCCTGATCACGCTGGCAGGAGATCTTGGGAGGGCCATACACTATCCTCGTCTTACCATGATCCTTCTCAGTGTCATGCAGATTATTGCCGCATCGGCCATGATGGCACAGATCTGTCATTGGATATGGAAAAGAAGGCTGCCTGTCTGGTTCAAAATCGTAGCATTTCTCTTCTGTATACTGAACCCGCTTTACAGCATGTATGCTATTGCGATAATCAAGGACACACTCTCTTCCCTTTCGCTGGTAGTGATCATGACGGTTCTATATGATATGGCCAAGGAAAACGGAGAGCGTGAAACCGAGAACTGGCGTATTCTTTCTCTCTGCATAGCCTTCCCGCCAGCCTTTCGCAGCAACGGGTTTTTTATTATCCTGATCCTGCTGTCTGTCATGTTTTTTCATTTCCGTAATTCTCGCCGGAAGATATTATTTCTGTTTGCCGAGCTGCTGATCATTTGGGCAGCAGGCGAGTTGCTGTACTGGCGTTTCGGTGTAACCCCGTTTATCAAGGAAGCTCTTGCCATTCCTCTTCAGCAGCTGTTCGCAACAGTTGCATGGGAAGGCAGTCTGACAGCAGAGCAGGCTGATTTCATCAACAATCTGTTCCCGCTTCAAATGATCAGAGAATACTATAACCCAGCGATTGTTGACCCGATCAAGTGGCATGCAGAATTCGGCGGAGGATTTCTGGATGCAAATCTTCCCGGCTTCTTCAAAATCTGGTTTGAAGTCCTTCAAAACAATTTCGGAATCTATGTCAAGGCCTTTCTGCTTCAGACGCTGGGATACTGGCTGCCTGCCAACCTCCACACAACCGATATTTTTACAACAATTGAAGGTCTGCACACTGAGTATCTTGCCGCCAATCGCCTCGTCGTCGCATCAGTTTGGGGAGATGGGCCTCTGCAAACCTTTCTTGAAGGATATTATCGATCTGCAAGACATTTCCCTTCTGAAGGAATTTGGATCTGGCTTATGTTCTTCTGCTGCTTTTTCCGCGAGCTGATAAACAGAGATAGGCAATCGCTTATGATCTTCGCGCCATGTTTTCTTTGCTGGGCAAGTTTGATGATTTCAGCTCCAGTCTCTTACGGGACACGATATACCCTTTGTTTTTATTACGGAATTCCTGTCTTCGTCACTCTCGCTTTCAACCCTCCAGCCTGTTTGGGAATGGATTGTCGACCGGAATACTGTGTTTCAGAAAACGATGAACATGCTAAATAACTCAGACAGAGGAACTGGGATGGTAGCAGCTTTGAAAAACAAACCTGATTATCATCAGTGCGCATTTTTGGCTATGCTTGCAGTCTTTACCGCAGCATGTGATCTCTATTTTCAAGGAGGAAACAACGGCTTTGCTGCTCTGCTTGCAAAGGCTGCTGTTTACTCTGCGCTTTTCCTCGTTTTCTTTTTGATTGCAGAGAAGAGTCTTGACTGCTGCGAAAAGCAAACAGAGATGCGTCGTTGGCATTCTTATTTCCGTTTTACCAAAAAGAGTATTCTCCGTTTATCCCTTCTGTTTTTCACCGTTTATTTCCTATGGCTTCTGGTTTTTTACCCCGGCGTAACCACCGGCGACACGCTGTATCAGATTGAGGACCTGGTAACCGGCACAGCACCGATGTCTTATCCTTCGACTTACAGCAGCCAGACAGTTTCGGCGCTGATGATTGACTCAAATCCAGTAACTACGACGCTGATATTCACCCTGTTCTATCAGATCGGTTTGCTGACCGGTGACCCGAACAGAGGAATGTTTCTGTATAATCTGCTGCAGTGCGCTACGCTTTCAGTCCTTTTTGCGATCGTTGTATGCTATATGGATCGGCTTCATGTGCCGAAGGAAATTGCCCTAATCAGCACAGTATTCTTTGCATCACCTATCATAGCAAGCTATGCAATTACCATGGGGAAAGACCTGCCGTTCTCGCTCTTCTATATCCTATATTACCATGTCTTTGTATGGCTTGTTTTAACCCCTGAGGAAAAAGGCGGCTCTAGAAGGCAATGGCTGATGTTGCTGCTGTTTTCCATACTGATCGCATTGATGAATAAAAAAGGGGCCGCGCTGGCTGCCGTATCAAATCTGTGCCTTTTGTCTGCGATTTCGGGAAGGAAAAAACTGACAGCGATTCTAACCGCACTGCTTCCCTTTTTGATCACCGGGGTCATCATGCCGCAGCTGCTGTTTCCAGCTTTCAATATTTTTCCGGGCGGGAGGCAGGAGATTCTTGGCGTTGCCTTTCAGCAGACGTCTTTATCTCTGATTGAGCATCCCGAAAGATACACAGAGGATGAGAAGGCGTTGTTTTTCTCTTTACTTGATCTTTCCCAAGAAGAACTTAAGGACACCTACAATCCGGGCATTACCGATCCGATCAAAAACCGCCTCCCCTATGACGCTGATCAAAAAGCAATATGTGCCTATCTTGAGCTTTGGTTATCTCATATGCCGCGCGAAGCGGGAACGTATATCCGGGCAACACTTTCCATCAGCGGAGGGTACTTTTCTCCCCATAAACTGTTCAACGTCTATCAGTCTGTCCCATACAGTGAAGCAATCAAAGCATTTTCTCATCCCGGATGGACTGAGGCACTGCGCGGCAGTGTCGGGTCCCTGGTTTTCTGGATGGAGCAGATTCCAGTGTTTTCCATCTTCAGTCAAGATTCTTTCTATCTGTTTTGGGTTCCGGCTTTCTCCTTTTATTGTTTTCGAAAGAAGAAACTAAAAAAGAGGCTTGTTTTGCTTGTCCCTTTCGGCGCCAATCTCCTTTTCCTGGTGTTTGCACCCGTCTGTGTAACCAGATACGGTCTCTGTCAGTTATTCACCTTTCCCATGTTGCTGGCAATTACAACAATGCCCACCGGAAAGGAAGAGGTCGTTTGACTCTGCTTCCCTCTTGCAAGATTTGCTACAGAATGCTACAATATTCTAAATGGGAAAGGAGTCTGCCTGTGAACAAGGAACTTCGTGAAAAAATACCGGTCATCAGCTTTCTGATGATGATAGAGGTTGTATTGTATCACTGTGAATCGCCGAGCAATGAGCTGGCGGTGAGTGCGCTGGATCTCAAGTTGAATACAGCCATTGACAACTTTGTTACCGGAGTTCCCTGTATTCTTTGTATGAGCTGGTTTTTTGCGATTACCGGATTCCTTTTGTTTCGCAATCTCAGCTTTCAGAATTTAGGAGGCAAAATACAAACCCGCATCCGTACCCTGCTTGTTCCCTATCTTCTGTGGCAGATCATTTATCTTATTAAGTCCATTCTTCAGGGCAATTCATGGACTCTCTCCGACGTTTTCGGGCAGATTTTCCTTTTGCGTATATGGCCGCCGCTTGGGGCTTTCTGGTATATTTATACTGTTTTTCTGTTTGCAGTAATCTTTTCGCCCATTTTTCTTTTGCTTTTCAAAAACAAAAAGGTCGGATGGTTTTCCGCCCTAGCGATGATTCTGTTGCTGTACATTTTTTGGGATACCCTCTATGTCGGCAACGGACGCTTTCATTACACCGGCAACATTAAGATGCACTTTCCGGCTTATGTAATCGGTGCCTATTGCGGCAGTCTGTATCAGAAAAGTAGTCGGGACGCTATTCTTCGTTGTGTTGCCAGCTTTCTCGTAGCTGCTGCCCTGTTGGACGGGCTGATTGAGAATCTGTTGTATAACATGACTATTGCCGTTCTGCCCATCATGATTCTTTTTTTAATCCCCGTTCCGGAATGGTCTAAGAATCGAAATGTATATCGTTGTACGTTTTTGATCTATGCCACGCATCAGTCGTTGATCAGCCTCTTTATGGGGCCGATCCGTCAGGCACTGTACGCCCTTATTCCCTCAGCCGCCGTATCCAACCTTGTTGGGCGTATTCTCTGCATTCTGCTGATCATCGCCGTCAATATGGGTATCCACGCTGTGATGAGCCGTTTTACACCGCGTACGCTGAAAGTCCTGACCGGCGGGCGATGCTGAGTCTGTTTTTGAAATAAACCATTTCCGGAGTGACAATATGAAAACACTGATCAAAGCTCTTATTTTTATTCTGCTTGTGATTGTCCTTGCGGGCATTCTGTTCCTGCGGGCAAGGGAGGAACCGGTCGCGAATATCGCACAGGAAACGGCACCGGTTGAGAGTGCACCGGCGGCAGCTCCCGTTCTTCCGACAGCATCACAGCCCGAGTCGTCGGAAACGCCGGCGCCGACACCCGAGCCGACACCGACCTCAACGCCGGAACCGACCCCTGAGCTGTTCACCATCTCTGTCATCGGCGATGAGACGCTGACATCGCATCAGAATCTCAGCGACCAGTCGGAGTTCTCGTATAACGGCAGAATGAACGGGGACTACAGCTATCCGTTCAAGAATACGGCAGAATTCTTTTTGAATGATGAATATACCGTTTCGAACCTTGAGTGCACCCTGGCTGACCAGCAGATGTATTCCGATCAGACCTTCTACTTCCGTGCGCCAGCGGCAAATGCGCAGATTCTGACCGAGGGCGGCGTGGATTTTGTCACCACGGCGAACAACCACTCTCTGGACTTTGGGCAGGCCGGTCTGCTGGCAACCTACGCAGCGCTTGAGGAATACGGCATCGCCTACGGCAAGGAGGATGAGAGCCAGATCATCACAACACCACACAGCCTGAAACTTGGCATTTATTGTGCCTATAACAGTTTCCAGCCAAGCAGGGACAAAGCCTGTGCCGCCATCCAGATGATGCGGCCGGACGCCGATTACATCATCTGCTGCTTTCACTGGGGACAGGAGCTCCACTATCAGCCCAACGCCGACCAAATTGATCTGGCCAGGGCATGCATTGACGCCGGTGCGGATCTGATCTTCGGCTGTCACTCGCACTGCCTGCAGCCGATTGAAGAGTATAACGGCGGCATCATTCTGTACAGTATGGGCGAATTCAGTTTTGGTGGGAGTACTTCGCCTACCGATCGCGACACAGCCATCTTCCAAGTCACGCTGAAGCGGGATCTGGACGGAAGCATCTCGGTCGATGGATGGAGGGTCATCCCCTGCTGTGTTAGCAGCCGCCCGGTCTATGAAGGTTATACGCTGGACGCTTATAACGATTACTGCCCCACCCCCTATGAAGAAGGGTCTGAAGATTTCGAGCGCGTAATGAGCAAGCTGAACGGGACCTATGAAGGCGGGAATGTCGGCGCGGACTATTCCAACTGGTACAGCAGTTACGGCTGATACAGGGGCAGATTATCATTTAAGATTCAGGAGGCGTAATCGATGGATCGAATTAAAAAGTTTAATTCATCACGATGCGGCCTGCTGATTGCCATGACCGCGGTTTTTATCGTGATGTTCGTACTCAACTGCATGACGCCGTATCTTGTGGATGACTACGGTTATATGTACAGTTATGCTGACGGTACAAGGGTACGAACCATTTCCGGTCTGATTCAGTCCATGTATCAGCACTGCTTCAAAGTGAACGGGCGTGTTGTTGCACACACGCTGGAGCAGGCATTCCTGATGGTACCAAAGGCCGTCTTCAACCTGGCCAACGCCCTGATGTTTCTGTTTGTGATCTATTCCGGATACCGAATCTGTAATTATGGCAAAAAATACAACACCGTGCTTTTTCTTGCGACGGCCATGCTCTACTGGGTTTTTGTGCCTGTTTTCGGCCAAGTGACACTCTGGCAGGACGGATCGCTCAATTATCTCTGGGCGCTGGGTTTTCTTTTTGTTTTCCTTCGTCCGTATCTTGCATTATACTTGGGTGAAGAAGGCCGTTTTTTCCGTATTCCCCGCACATGGTGTCTTCAGATCCTTTTCCTTGTTTTTGCCTTTCTTTTCGGGATGTACTCCGAGATTACCAGCCTGACCGGCATATTGCTGGCTACAGGTTTTCTTATTGCAGGACTGTTACGGAAAAAGGATAGGAAAAACCGGCTCTGGCTCCCCATTATAATTGCCATTGCCGGTTATCTCTGTATGATACTCATGCCTGCCGAACAGATGAATAAAGCTGGCGCCTCTTCTCTTCACGACCTGATCAGCGTAATTCCCAAACACACAGAAATGCTGAGAGGCAGCCTAGGTCTGCTGTGGGTGATGTGGGGCGCGCTGATTGTTCTGGCTGCTGTCTATCAGCTTTCCCATCAGCAGACCGTTGTATCCATCGGTTTTGCGCTGGGAAGCATCGCAGCACACTACGTTCTGATTGCGGCAGTTTTTCAGCCCTACCGATGCATGTGTACAACATCATTTCTTCTCATTGTCGCCTGTCTGGTGCTTACCGCCGGTCTGTTTGACTCCCCTGCACATGCAATCTGCAAAGCCGCCATCGGTGCCCTGACGGTCTGTTTTTTGTTTTCCTTTGTCATCGGAGTCTTCGACATTCACGCCGTTTATTCCCGGTCCCGGGAACGGGACCTCTCTGCAGCCGAACAGATCTTACAAGGGAAACAAGAGATCACCTTAGATATTATTTATGGTTCTACAGAATACAGCGGTGTGCGCTATCTGAAGGATTTGGATCTGGAAAACCCCGATACCTGGCCGAATACTGGTATGGCCAAATACTATGGTGTAGCACGGGTTATCGGACACGACCCGCAGAATGAGAACGTGGAGTAAACGAAGCCGCAAGAAGAATCAGCATCGGGATCAAACAGTAATGATAACGAGCTGCGACCTCAACCATCAGCTGTGCAAGGATAATGCCAATGATGCAGAGGGGAATCATCATCATGCTGTCGCAGCGGTCTGTTTTCCAGAGCCTTACACAGCCGGCGGCTGCCATCAGACAGATCAGGTAATACCAGACATTGCTTATAACACACCATAGTGTATACTGTCCGGGCGACATACTCTCTTTTGAATAATAGGCGCCGCCTTCGTCGTGGCCAAGCAGCGTTCCGAGCTTATGGATCATCAGGCTCGGAATGTTGTTTTTATTATCTGATATTCTGCCTTTCGCGCTCCGGAGCATGCTCTGTTGAGTCGCCTCGGCATTCCGGTCGTACTCACCGAAATACCGGCTTTGAAGCAGCTCCATGTCTTCATCTGCATAAGATCCCTGCGTCTTGGGATTAAAACCCACATATATGCTGTAGCCCGGTACAGACGGAGGTGCCTGTTCCAGTCGGGCAGCCGCATAGGATTTCCAGAGGCTGCCAGCTGAAAAGTATGCCGCGAGAACTATTAAGGTAAAAAGAAAAACCGTCTTTTTCCGATCCTGAATACTCTTCCGGTCGGAAAGGAAAAGCAGCCAAAGCAGATAAGCAAGAATCGGAATAACACCAATAGGCCGAGCAGCATTGATCATCGCAAGCGTTAACCCAGCCACAAAGCCGGAAGCGGTTGCCCGGCCGATTCTCTCCTCCATTGAGACAGCATCTACGGTTTCGGAGGCCAAAAGGAAAAACAGAAGGAGAAGGCAGGTATAAAGCGGCTCGGAAAGCGACATTGTGTTGTACAGGAGCTTAGAAGGGCAGAGAATCCAGAGCAGGTTTGAAATGAAGGCAGCTTTTTTCCCAAAGTATCTCAGGCAAATTTGATACAGGAAGATGCCGGAAAGGACTGTCAGGAAAACATTCAGCAGCGCTGCCGTCAAGACGCTCTCTCCGAAAAAACGCAGAAAAATGCTGAGAAAGGCAGCATAACCCAAAATGTGCGGAAACAAAGCAATATAATCTTTGCCCGCAAGTGGGCGACCGACGACTAGATCCGACGCAGCCTCAAAGAATGTCTGATAATCCGGTGCCTGAATCGGTTGAAAGGTGAAAACCCAGATCCCGTTCACAAGCAGGTTGAACAACGCCAGCAACAGGCAAACCTTCATTGGGTTCTGTTTTTCCAGCCAGGAGTATTGCAGCATATTTCTGCGATACAGGATAAGGATAAGGATAACAATAAAAAGAAAAGACGCCAGGAGCAAGGCTGCCAGATAGGATTTGTGCCAAAGGTTCCCCACGGTGCCTACAAAAATGCCTGTTCCGAGCAGTATAAGCAGGATGGCAAGAACAATCCGTCGCATGGAAGTTTGAAAGTTCATAAGTTCATCGCTCCCATACTTGTTGTGTTTTCCTTCTTTCAATTCTGTGCTCGCATTCTGTCTCAACCCCCATCAATGTCCCACTCAGGAAGAAGAATTCAGCAGATCGAAGGTCCATCGCCGTAAACAGGCCAGCCTCCAGCATATAATACCCGCTGATCACCAAAATTGGGATAAAGAGAAGCTGTTTCGGACAGTCGGATACTCCCTCAAGAAAAACAATCCGCCAGATTGCTTTCATAAGAATCCAATAGAACCAGAGAACCAGAAGCAAGCCGGGAATTCCAAAAAGATTGATAATCTCTAGAAACATATTGTGGAAATGGTGTGCCCATTCCTGGATCAGTTCATGGGAAACATCCATCTTATGCTCATAGCTGCAACCAATTAGAAGGCGGATTGGCTCCTTTTCCAGACTTTTCAAGGCACTCCAGAAAATCTGTTTTCTGCCGCTTTCCAGATATTCTCTGTTGTCCCCGTGGTATTCTTCGGTCACATCATGGACGGATTCTGAGGCTTTTAAGGTCTGTTGTCTGGGAATCGGCTCCTTTTCAGCCTGCACTTGTGTGACCGATGCTGTCTCTTTTCTAAGCAACCATACCCCATAGCGCAGCGGTTCAAATACCTGATAGGCAATCAAGGCAACTACCAGTGTTGACAGGAAGAAAGTCAGAATCCTGACAGAAAGGCGTTTTGTCTTCAAATGCTGGAAGAGCATGAAGCCCGCTGTCATTCCCAGCGCGGCAGAAAAGAAAGTTTGTCCATTTCGGCTGATCGTCAGCGCAATGACGATGGCATCCACCAGCCCCGCAAGTACAAAAAAGACGCGTGCGGGAACAGACTTGTACTGGAAAGAGAGAATAATCAGAAAACAGAACGAGAAGAGGAATTCCCCTGCCGCTATATTGGGCTGCATGCTCAGGATCTCAATTCTCTCCTTATAATACGGGCTTACATACCCGATTCCATACTCGTCAATCGGGTTCAATAGAAACTGATCTGCGGCCGCAGAGTAAACTGTCATCGCACCCAGGACAAAGTAAAACAAAACAATCAGCCATGACACAATAAGAAAAAACCGCCACCTCTGCTCTTTATCGAGCAGAAAGCCTGGCGCAAACAGCAGCAGCATCAGGCTCAGTTCCGTCAGAACGGAGAGATTTCCGGTAAGGGCAGGATCCCCGTTTAACACGCGCGTGAGCAGAACCCAGCACCAATAGGCTAACAAAGCCCAGAACGCTTTTCCCTTTCGGATCTGCATGCAGAGGATCACGCCCAGCAGAAGCGGAGCAGAAAAACGATACCAAACGCCCTCACTGATTGCCTCCGCAAGGTAATGGTTTACCGGAGAAAGCAGATAGTATATCAAAAAGATGATGCAGAACATCGCACACGCGGTTCTCTTATCCTTCAACAGCTGCATTTTTCACCCGTTCTTTCCAATGTGCACCGATTTTTTTGAGATGTTCCTGTCCAACGCGGCATACGCTGCTATTCCCATAATTGTCAGGCAGCTTACGACAAGCCCAATCCCAAGCTCCCGGGGGCTATACTGCAGATTAATTACATGGCTACCCTTCATCATGGGTACGGCAAGAAATATGCCAAAATCCGTCTCCGCATCGGTTTCTGCTCCGTCAACCGTTACACGCCATTCTTTGTCAGCCGGTATTGAAACAATCAAGACGCTTTCATCCGTGGGAGCATCTGCTGAGATCCGCAGATGATCATCTCTCAGGAACTCGATTTCCACCGGGTATTCTTCTGTTTTTCTGCGGACAGCTTCCAAAACGCTGCTATTCTCGCTGTACAGCAGCACCTCGGTTGCCAATCCGTCTCCATCCTCAGTCCGGATCTGAAGAGATGCCCCTTTTGAAAGCTTTCCCAGGGGGTAAAGCATGTTTCCGTAATAATCTCCGTCTTCCCGTGAGATCGTATAGAGCGTTCGGTCTGTTCTGATTTCCGTCATCGCGGGAACGCTAGATCCGAACTGAAGATAGAAATACCCCTCCTTGGGAATATCGTAATGATAAAACGATTCATACTCCGTTCTCTGTTCTTCCAAAGGATCAAGCGCAGAATATACAGCGCCAAATCCGAAAGCAGCAAAAAGTGAATTTATGGTCTCTGCCGCATTATTAGACACATCTCCCGTATCTGCGGTATTCGGCGCAATATAAGCCAAGTCCAGTGCATAGGGATTTCGATAGATTCCGGGGCAGATCTCATGATAATCCGCATAAGGAGAAAACAGATAACGGACACCCAGCAAGGCGTCAGCCGCCCGGCTCAAGCCTCTTCTGCCATCGCTGAACCGGCTGGTCATGGAATATGCCCCAATACGGCTCATAAATGAAGTCGTATCCGCCCGTTCCGACGAACTAAAACCGCTTACCCCCAGGAACCCAAACTGCAGAGGGTCGTTCATATTAAGCCATTCTTTCGTATCTCTCACTCGGAACAAACCACTGTCAAGCTCGCTGACTTTTTGGATTCGTTTGTCCGCCTCCCGTTTGATTATCAGATACGCTTCCCGGTCAAGCGCATTTTCGGCCTGCTGACGATAATTACCATTGACCGTCCATAGCATCGCAGCTGTCTGAATCAAAATACAGAGCACCGCCAAAGCACGGCGTTGGACTGAACAGTAAAGAAACAGTGCTCCGCCGGCAACTACGAGCAGCAGCATATCGACCAGCATCTCACTGGCATCGGCTGTATTTCGCCGGGCAAAAAAGCACAATCCGCAGACAACCAGCAGAATGGAAGCCGCAAGCAGTGTTTTTCTTCTATCCAGTGTGTCTCTTTTCCACCAGCACTCTCCCGCAAAGGCTATCAGAAAGAAGGAAAAGGAAAAAGAATAGCGAAAGCCAAACATGTGATTATTGGCCAGTAAGTGCCAGACCCTATTCGGAAAATGAAGCGTAAAGGACAGGTAATAGACCAGTAGAACAACTGCCGCTGCACCCTTCTGTTTTTTGCTCACTCCGCCCAGCGAAAAGTACAGGCAGCTCAGCAGGAGGAGGAGCGGACCGACATAGACATTAGGCCCTCCGGAATAGATTTCCTCAACATCCGCTTCACCGAAGAAAAGCTTATAGATACCCCAGGTTCCCGAAGGGTCCTGGCCGTATTCCTCACTGATTACGGTACTGTCAATGAACCCGTGCCATAGTTCTACGGCCAGAAAAAAGATAAGAATCCAAAACAACCGGCAGCGCGGCGTCAGAGTCTCTTTCAAGCAAGCCCGGAAGGTCAGGCAGAGAAGGCCAAGCCATAAAACGCCAACACACAGCAATGTCGGCAGTATGATTCCGTCAACCGTTTCTGCGGACAAGCCCGGCAAAATGCACTGGTACAGCCTTTTGATGGCTGGATAGGTATATTCCCTGACCGCGTCTGCAAACGATAGGTCGGCGCTTCCCTGCATGGCCGCAGCAACCGGAAAAAGCATACCGGCAGCAAGTAACGCCGCTGTAAGGGATCCGATACAGAAGATTCCATCCTCTCTGATCAGGCGCCCTTGATTTCCGCAAAGTCGCAGATAGATGTAATATAATACGGAAAAAATGCAAAGCATGTATCCGGTATAATAATTAAAGATTATGGCAACTCCAAGGCTGATCGTATAAAGGAACGGTCGTTTCCCTTCAGCGATTCTGTCCAGTCCCAAGGCAATAAGCGGGAGCATATAGACTGAGTCCAGCCACATAACGCACCAACCGAGTACAATTGTAAATCCGCTGAGTGCATATGCTGTTGAAAGCAACAGTGATGAAGGCTGAATGCCCTTTTTTCCTTTCAGCCAAAGTGCCATCGTAAGCCCTGAAAGCGCCAGTTTCAGAACAATTACGATATCATAGGCAGCTAGATACTCTTCTTCCGGGAACAGCAGAAACAACAATTCAAAAGGACTGGCCAGATAATAGCCGAGCAGGCCTGCCATTGGCCCGCCAAGCAGCAGTTTCCAGGAATAGCGCAGACTATCTCCGCTCCTGAGTATATCCGCCAGAAATGCAGAAAAACTGATATACTGCTCTTTCGCATCTAATATGGCAAGACTTCTTTCGCCAAACGGGGAAATTCCCTGGATGGCGAACTCAGCCATCAGCAGCAAAAAGGGCAGGAAAAATGACAATGGCAGCAGTATCTTCTTGGGCACTATTGCTTTTCTCATGCTTATTCTTCCGTAGGGACTACTATGATTTCCCTGAGTCGGTAATACTCCTTTACATAGTCATTCGGCCAGCTTTCACCCGGCGCCAGATCAAGGAGTCCGTATTGAGCACTGTATTTTGTCCAAACACGGTAAGGTTCCGCGACAAGGATACCGTCCGTCAGCTGCGCCTGTCGAATATCTGCTTTTCGCTTCATCGCCTGCCGGTGGACCGAAAGAATATCAAATAGTCCTGCGGAAAAGAAAATGGCAAAAGCAACTGCAAGACTGATGATCAATCTATTTTCCTGCGGCTCTTTCTGTTTCACCGCTGACCAAAGCAGCACTGCCGCAATTCCCATAAATAGAACAGGGGCACAGAAGCTTCTCGCCGGAAAATACATTGCAAATACAAACAAAACTAATCCACTGATGCCGCCGACTGCAAGAAAAACAGCATTCAGGACAGTTAAGGCGTTTACATGGTATTTCAAAGCCCTCTTCAGGCCGCCCAGAAAGAGGGCAAGGAGTGTCAGGAATCCGAAAGGGGTTGATGACATGAAGCCAAAGAATCCGCCGCGGTAAGCATCCAAAAATCCGCAGATCAGTGCAGTGCCGGCAACAACCCAGCACGTTAATTCAGAAAGCATCATCAATTGCTTACGTCTTCCCCGGATGTTGCACAGGAACAATACCGTAATCAACACTGTAGTTAAAACGATTGGGATTAGCCACCAATGTTGTTCGATGAGGGAAAGGAGACTATAAGCATACCCCCCGGCGGCCTCTTTTGCACGGTATTTCAATATGCTTGGCAGCATAGACGGTGCCAGCATCAGAAAAAGATATCCCCCACAGCCGCTAAACAGGATTAATCCTGAGTGCACAGGCAGATGCTTCTCACAAACCCATTCGGAGAGCCAAAGAAGAAACAGAACCACTAATACCGCAAAGGAAATATGTTCTGACCAAGCTCCGACCACAAAAGAAAACGGCATTAGCAGAATTGTATACAGCATTCTGAACCGTGTTTTTCTCGCAGATTGTGTCATTTCAATAAGGAGGAATCCAAAAGCACCCCCCCAGGAATAGTTGCAGGAACCATCCAGCCAAAGAAACACCTGACCATAAGCAGGCATACAGATCCAATACAGCATCCCCACCACAGCTGTTGAAAGAAGAGGCTGCCCCACCTGAGAGCGCAGAAAAAAATGATAAACCGCTACGAGCAGCGAGGTAAGAACCGCAGCATTTGCAAGGTTGAAAACATGCTTGGGCCACATCATAAAGAGTGACACCCAGCCTTGTGCAAACACACGTCCATGTGTCCACATGCGATGACTCTGCATAGAGGTATAAATCAGATAGAAGTTATCAATTCTGCCGATTCCTTCATCTGCCCAGGTAAATGCATAATTATAATCATCCGCTATCAGCGGCGTCAGCGATGTCAGCAGCCACACCACGGCAAAAACGACAAGAAAAAACAGCATTGTTCTAATAGTGATTCTTTTGTCATTCTGAATCCAATTCATTTCCTTTTCCCACAATCAGATATTTACGTTTCTTTAAGGCTCTCTTTTCAGGGTATTATTACTCCGGCAATTAAACATTGCCACCGTGGTCATTGGAATCATCAAGTTCTCGATAGGGTGCGAGAGTCGGGTGACCAAAGTATGACTGGACGTG
>ONGJ01000090.1 GCA_900317375.1 uncultured Eubacteriales bacterium | reverse complement strand
CATGGTGAGCTCCTGCACATGGCGGCTGTGGCCGTTCAGATAGGGATCCCGGGCATCGATGACCCCGACCAGAACCTCGGCGACATTGATGCTGCGCTCTTTCGCCGTCTCCATCAGCTTGAACATCAGGGTCTCGACAATGGTGACAAAGATGCTGCCGAAAAAGAGAATCAAGCCTATCATCAGGTCCGGGCTCGAGAAAAAGCCGACGAAAACATAGCCGATCAGGAAAAAGACCAACAGCAGCAGCGCCAGATTCATCCACAGCAGATCGCTCTTCTTCCCGGAGGACAGAACGTCCTCGCAGGAACGGAGAAAACGATGGTAGCGGACGATATTCCCGACCATGTTCAGCGCCCCGACGGCGATCATCAGCGTTATCAAAAGCTTCATATACCGTACACCCGTTGACAAGATAGTTCAGTTTAAACAGAATATGCCGGAAAGTCAAGACTTTTTCGCGGCTCTTGACTTTCCGTGACCGCTCCTTTACACTGTAGCCGTTCGAATATGCCGGAGAGGGAGGATCGCATGCAGAAGCTGCTTACCGCAGCGGAGGGAGTGGCTCTGCCTGAACGGGACCTGGACGCTGCGCCTCGAGCACGGAGCGATTACGCCTGTTCGGGTGCCCTTTTGCCCCGAAAGTCTGCTGAGCGGGGTCACCCGGGCACCGGAGATCGGTGAGCGGATGAACTATCAGCGCTCCTTCTGCCTCCCGGAGACCTGGAGGGGAAGAAGAATCCTGCTGCACTTCGGTGCGGTCAGCCGGGAGGCTGTTGTCCGCATCAACGGCACGGAGGTCATCCGGCACGATCAGGCCTATCTTTCCTTTACCGCCGACATCACAGACTGTGTTCGGGACGGCGAAAACCGGCTGGAAGTCAACGTCATGAACGACCTCTCGCCCAAGTTTCCCCGAGGCAAACAGAGCCGGAAGCGCGGCGGCATGTGGTATACCCCCTGCTCGGGCATCTGGCAGACGGTCTGGCTGGAGCCGGTTCCCGAGGTCTATATCCGGCGCCTGAGAATCCGTACCGGCAGCGACTGGGCCGAGATTACTGCCGAAGGGGTTCGGGACGGCACCGTGACGCTGGAGGGAAAGGCGTATCCGCTGACGGATGGCCGCGCGGTCATCCCGATTCCGGACGGACGCTGCTGGACACCGGAGGACCCGGTTCTCTACCGCTTTTGCATCCGCGCCGGCGAGGACGAGGCAGAATCGTACTTCGCGCTGCGCAGCCTGAGCGTAGAGACGGTGCGGGGGATACCGCGCCTGTGCCTGAACGGAAAGCCGCTTTTCTTCAACGCCCTTCTGGATCAGGGCTACTGGAGCGACGGGCTCTATACCCCCGCATCACCGGAGGGCTTTGCCGAGGACATCCTGGCGATGAAACAGCGCGGCTTCAACACGCTGCGCAAACACGGAAAAATCGAACCGGAGCTGTTTTATTATGACTGCGACCGGCTCGGGATGATCGTGTTTCAGGACATGGTCAGCAGCGGGGAATACCGCTTTCTGCGGGATACGGCACTGCCCACCGCGCATTTCAGCAGGCGCGGCGACCGCAGACTCACCCCGGACCCCGAAACCCGAAAGAACTTCCGAATTGCGATGACGGAAACCGTGCGTCAGCTTGAAAACCACCCCTGCATCTGCCTCTGGACCATTTTCAACGAGGGCTGGGGGCAGTTCTGCGCCGACGAATGCTACCGGGAACTCAAGGCGCTGGACCCCGACCGCTTTGTCGACAGCACCTCTGGCTGGTTCCATCAGAAGGAGAGCGATGTGGACAGCCTGCACCTCTATTTTGAGAAGCTGCACCTGGGAAAGCAGGCAAGGCCGCAGCTGCTGTCGGAATTCGGCGGCTATGCCTGGTCGGTTCCCGGACACAGCTTCAACCCGGAAAAGACCTACGGCTACCGGAAGTACGAAAAGCAGGAAGACTTGCTCCGTGCACTTCGGGACCTGTACGAGGGAGAAATCCTGCCGCTGGCCCGGAAAGGGCTCTGCGGAGCGGTCTATACCCAGCTGTCGGATGTGGAGGACGAGACCAACGGGCTTGTCAGCTTTGACCGGGCCGTTCAGAAGCTTCCGCCCGGGACGCTGCGGGATATCGCAGATGCCCTGCAGCAGGCAGTGCAATAAAAAACATTTTGCAGGAGGGTCAATCATGAGAACGCTGTTCAGGAACGGAACGATCTATGACGGGACCGGATCAAAACCTGCGGTCGGCGACGTCCTGATTGAGGATGACCGGATTGCGGCGGTCGGCGGCAGCATCGGGGAAAAGGCCGACAGGATCGTGGACCTGAGCGGTCTGCAGATCTGCCCCGGCCTGATCGATGCGCATTCGCACAACGATTTTTTCTATGATCGGGAGGATGCCGAGAAATACTACCGCCCGTTCATTGAACAGGGAATCACGACACAGGTTACCGGCAACTGCAGCTTTTCTCCCTTCGGCATGGAGCCGGATACGCCATACCGGGAAAAGATCGGCGGAGGCCTGTTTGACTGCCTGCACCCCGGCAGCTTTGCCGACTTTAAAGAGCGGGCAGAAGGAAAGCTGTATGTCAATCTGGTTCCGCTTATCGGGCAGGGCTCAATCCGGGCCGGCATGACGGGCTATGACCCGGCGCCGTATACCCCGGCCCAGATTGAACGGGAACTCGGCTATGTCCGCGAGGCCATGGAGGGCGGAGCCTTCGGCGGTTCCTTCGGCTTCATGTACGAGCCGGACCGCTACGCAGGGAAAGACGAAATCCTTGCTTTTGCGGAGGAGATCGCCAAATACGACGGCATTGTGACGGTTCACCCGCGTGCCAACTCCAGCGTCAGCGCCGACTATCCGCTGCTGACCAAAAAGTCGCATCTCGAGCTGGGCCTGGACGAGGTAGTCAACATCATGCACCGGTCCGGCTGCCGGATGGAATACAGCCACCTGATCTTTGTCGGCCAGCGAAGCTGGAAGCTGCTGGACAAGATGCTCGGTGTCTTTCACCGCGAGAAGGAAGCCGGCGCGCCCCTGGCCTTCGACAACTATGCCTTCCATTACGGCGCGTCGGTGATCACCGTCGTCTTCCCTGCGTGGTATGCACAGCTCTCTGCGGAGGAGGCCAAAAAACCCGTCAACCGCCTCAGGCTGCAGATGACGATTCTGATGTACCGGAAGGTGCTCGGCATCGACTGGGACGATATGGTTGTCGCCTATATCTCGGATGAGCACCCTGAATATGAAGGCAAAACGATCCCCGAATGCGCCGCGGCGGAAGGCCTTTCCAATCTGGACATGTACCTGAAGCTGGTCGAGCTTTCCGACCGGGTGGGGAGCATCTATCTCGGCAAGTATTATAACGATGAAATCGTCCGCCGTCTGATGGAGGACGAGATGTCGGTCTTCATGACCGATGCCTGGGTGGTGGACAAGGGCCTGCAAAACATCGCGGCCTTCCAGACCTTCCCGCAGTTCTTCCTGCTGGCCAGACGCCACGGCATTCCGACCGAAACCGTCGTCCGCAAGATGACGGGCGCCACGGCCGACCGCTACCGGATTCCCGACCGCGGCTATCTGAGGCCCGGCTGCAAGGCGGATCTTACGGTGCTGGATCTGAAGGGGATGAAGGTCAATGAGAAAAAACCCGATTTCCGCCCCGAGGGAATCGTCCATGTCTACGTCAACGGCAGGGCCGTGCTGGAGAACGGGAGCTATCTGGGCGGCTGTGCCGGCGAAGTGGTGCTGAAGAAAAGAACATGAGACTGTTTCTTGCCATCCTGCTGTCCGATGAAATGAAGGACGCGCTGATCCATACCCAGAACCGGTGGTATGATGCCGGTGTCCGCGGCAATTACACCGCGGAGGAAAACCTGCACCTGACGCTGACCTTCATCGGGGAATACCCGGACGCGGAGCCGGTGCTCGAGGCGCTGTCAGAGGTATCCTTTGCTCCGTTTTCCCTCTGCCTGGAGGGCGTCGGATGCTTCGGCGACCTGTGGTGGGCCGGCATGAAGGAGTCAGCGGCGCTGGACGCTGTCGTCCGCCGGATTCGAAGGGCGCTTTCGGAGCATGACATCCCCTTCGACCGGAAACGCTTCCGGGCGCATATTACGCTGATCCGGAAAGCCTCCGGCGCCCTGCCGGCCGCCCGTACGGAGCCGGCCGCCATGCGGGTGGAACGCCTCTCGCTCATGCGCTCGGACCGCGGAAGAAACGGTATGATCTACACGGAGATCGGCGCAAGGGAAGCGGAGGCCGGATAAAACAAAACGCGAACCCGCTGATATCAGAGCCCCGGGATCTGTGATGAACAGAACCTGGGGCGCATTTTTCGGTATCAGCCGACGGCCTTCTTCACGGTTTCCAGCCGCCGGAAGAACATATCCCGGACGGCAGGATCCTCAAACCACGCCGGCCTGACCTCGTCGATCTGGTTCAGTCCCACGGCGTGGACAGCCTCAATGGCCGCCTCACGCTGGGAGAGCTTCCGGCTGCTCGTCTGGCAGCGGGCGCCGTCGATCGTATCATAGGCCAGGAAGGACTTGTTGCATAATTGACAGCAATACTCATTTCAGTGTTATTTCAATCGTCGAGAATAAGGATGTTCACTTTTCCGCTGTACGCTGTACAGGCGTCCAGCGCGATCACGCCGGGGCCGTAGTACGGACTGAAATCCGCGTCGGGGCCGAACTCAGAGCCTTTGTTTTCATACCGCGCGTGGCCGTAGGAACAATGCCAGTGGCCGCACAGGATCGTCTTCTCTTCCGTGCAGGCCTGCGCCGCGTCCATCCCGTTACACCACCGCGCCCGGCGCCATTCCTCGGGCGTGGCCTCGCGCCAGTCAGAGCGGTGGCAGTAACTGCCGTCGCGCTCCTGAATGCAGGGAATCCAGCCGTGCACGAAAACATAATGCGCGGTCTCATAATAGTCTACCATCGCGGGGATGATTTGTCGATAATAGGCTGTGTCCTGCGCCGCCTCGGCAAAATCGAAATTGCGGATGAGGGCCAGTCCGGGGTCATAGCCCGTCAGCTGCAGGGCGGTATCATATGTACCGTTGCTCTTGTGGTGCCGGACCGGCAGGCCCTCGTCGATCGTGATCATTTCCTCGTAGAGATCTTCATGATTCCCACGGACCAGAATCACGGCGTCCTGCTCCAGAAGAGAGAGGATGAACCGCTGCATTTCCACGGCTTCCTGCCCGCGGTCGAAGATGTCGCCCAGCATGATCAGCTTGTGCGGCTCGGGATCGGTGAAATACCCCGCCTCATCCAGCGCATTATGAAATTCCGTATAAAAGCCGTGAACATCGGCGGTGACGTAGTATTTCATGAATGGTACTCCATCAATCTGATTACTTGGGCGATCAATAAAACACTAGATTCCTTTAGCCTCGAACAAATCCATGAGGCGATTATTAAATACTCGCTTAATATCCCTTAATGCAGATAGAGCTGAACAGTCAAAACCAAGCAGATATTCCTCATCTTGCTGCGTCATCGTAAACTTAGCAAATGCTTCAGCGTGCTTTTGCTTGGCCTTCTCCAAAAGCAACTCCAAAAACTTGCGTTTTTCATTTTCGTTAGGCTTCTCAAATTCACAAACCAAGTCAAATCGAGTTTGGAGTTCTGGAAGAATAGCCTTCTTGTATTCACTCTCACTTTGAAGATTTGAAGTGAAAACAATAATATAACCGTCTAAGTTATATTCTCTTGCCATCGAGTCCGTAAACTTACCATCTTCAAGCAATTCCAAAAAGAACAAAGATACAGGCCTTGTTGTTTTTTCAAACTCATCACAAAGGAGAACTCCTATTTTAGTTTTACCAATCTTGTCACTTAATTCTCCATGGTCGCATCCAATATAACCAGCTGGGCTTCCAATCAGACTGTTGAGAGCGTCTTGGCTGCTGTAATTCTGAAAATTAATCTTTGCCAAATAACCATCTTCATGAAGTCCATTTGCTAACAGGCGAGCAACCTCGGTCTTGCCTATTCCAGACGCACCGAACAAGAAAATTGATAGCACCTTCTGTTCTTTTGCTTTATTTAATGCGATAAAGTTTTTAATTGTATGCTTTAATCTTTGCTTGAAAAAGCCGTGGCCTATCAAGTTGTGCTCAAATGAAGAGAAAAACGATTCGAGTTCATTTTTATCTAAATCGGTTACACATTTTGTTTTTTCGGGACTAGTTGTTTCTTCGCCTAATTCTGTAATCTCCGGAAGGATTTCTTTTATTGGCCGCTGCCCTTCTATGTATAAAGGAAAGTATTCTATTAGAATGTCGACTTGGGAAGTTGTACAAATAATACGTATATTAGGAAAAACGTTAAGAAAGGTCTCAACTAGATATATAAGATTCTTGTTGTTTTCGATTGCATGGGAAACCGAGGTCAAATCCATTAATGCTAATTCTGCTGATTTATTAAACTTCTCAAATTCATTTCTTGCGTTTCCCGATGCTTGAGAAAACGTGGCCAGCGGTATTGCCTTTTCATTTGTGTACTCAATTATCCTTTCAAGTTGAGATGAGTTATCATAGGTGTATACCGGATGGCGAATCAATAAAAATGGCCCATCATTTTGAGACTCCTCAATAGGATCGGGATCATTCAGTTTTTCTACCTTATCAAATAAAAGAGGGAAAATAGAAAGAGCTTCTTGCGCAATCGATTCTTCAACAATTATTGTCGTTTTATCGGTCATTTCTCTCAGGTTTATATATGCAGAATATCGATTATCAGGTGCAGTCCTAAGAAAGTGTATTAACGCTGTTATTTCTATACACGAATTAGGCCTTTTCTTCAGCTCTTTTAAAGTCTCTGCGAAAACGAAGGGCACAACAGTATGCGTTTCTTCAACTTTTCTTAATCCTTTTACCCCTCTATATGTGAACAACGTATACTTCATTGATTTATTTTCTCCCTAGCCTACTTAACCAAAGCCCTAATCTATTCCACCAATGCAGTTTCTTTACAGCGGGTTTCTCGTAATCAAATGCCACATCTTGGATAATTGCAAGAACATCAACAAAATGATACTGCGTATCGTGAAGTACTGTCTTTGGTGAATTATCCTCTATTGGGCTATCACTCTTGATGATTTTAGTTGTTTCGGCAGTTACGTCCTTCTGTTTTGACCCAGCTTCCTGAAGATAAGAAAAAGTGTTTGAGGAAACAAACGATTCACTTACAAGACCCTTATAAATGCCCACGATAGAAACGTGACCGATTAACAAATCGTCAATACTATACTGACTCTCAAACTCTGACTTGACGTCCATTGGTATTTTTATCAAGATCTCTGTGGCGCCGTTATTTTCACAGCCCACCGGGAGGACTCCTTTTAGAAGATATGCGTAATCTTGAAGCATTGAGGCTATTAGATTGTTAATCTCAACCCCATCGACTCGCATTCCTTTAAGGGCATCACGTCTCAGAATTAAAAACTGTCGCAGGCTTTCCTCATCGAGCAGTTTCAACTTCACGTTATCAATTTTAATCAGGTCGCCTTCAGTTGCTTTGCCAAAGTCGTTTATTACCGCGCATCTTTCTATAACACGCCTCAACAGAATGGACTTGGTTGTTTTTACGTCAAGAGACTCCACGACTTTGAGCGAAGAATATGACGTTTCCTTTGTTTCCGCGGATATTGAGGCCTTTATCCCTTCCAAGAATTGTTTGGTTCCTTGTGCAGATAAAGATGCAGTGTATCCGATTTCCTCATAGTATCCTGAAGAATTGTTTCGCTCGATTTTCGTTAGAATGACATTATTTATCATCATCGCAATTTCATATACTTTACTGAAATTGAGGTAATAGATGTTAAAGTCTCTTGATTTTTTCTCGTCCATATTTACCTCCTGAATTAATAAACAGGTCTACATTCTGATTCGCCAAAACTATGCTTCATTCCCTAGCCGGTGCCGGATATCGTTCAGCCACTCACCCTTGTATTTGAAATAGCGAGGGCCAGCGACGGACCATTTGCTGCCGGTCAAAAGCTGAGCGAGGGCAGATAGAGAATACTTCTGCCCCTGGTACTCCACCTGCTTGTCGTCTATGACCGTGCATTTGATCTCAGGGTTATAGCAATACTCGATCTCTTCGCCGGGAGTAATGTTGCACATGGAAAAGCGGAACGGAGCTATCCGCTCCTTGTGCTCGGCGTCAATTTCCTGGGCCGTTTCCTCGGCTTGCTTCTGCGCCTCATCCATGGCGATCCGTTTCAGCTTGTCCGCACAGCCGTGGATCTCAGCAATCGCCTCTAGGATAGAATAGGCATCCTCCGGCGACATTGCATAGAATTCACGTACGCGCTGTTTCCCATTGAAGTTCTCGATCGAGCGCAGATTGGGATTCAGTTTGTCAATGATGCTGTGGATCTTTAGATCGGAAAGCCGGGAGTTGACTTCATACGTCGCATAGACCCGGAAGGCAAAGGGTATACACTCGCTTCGATTGAGTTGCTGTAGCCGCTTGTCTATATCGTCCGCGTACCCGATTTTCACATATTCCGGGAAGGACGGGTTAGTCAGTATGTAGATCACACCTGTTTTATCCATTGCTTTCATCCTTTGCTTCTTTAGCTGTTTCTTTCTTACTGTGACTATAGAGAGCACAGACTTTCTCTATATCGTTTTTAAGCCATTTTTGAAGATTTTTCACTATCAAATCATTAGCATCTTCAGGATCAATTGCAATGGCAATTTCTTCAAGTACATCAATATCGCACTGCCGGTTTTGTCGAATGAGATTTGTCGGATAGACCCAGTGGAACCAATGCCTGAACTTAGTGATGACCTCTGGTGAAGCATTTTTAAGAAGGCCAATCCATATTTTGCTGTCAACAGATGCAAAGACGTTTCCGTTCGGATCATCCTTAAGATTATGTTGTTCAACAAATGGTGTTAACTTATCAACCCAATCTTCTCGCTTAAGGAATTGCTGATTTAATTGGGAGTTAACCCATATTTTGCAGAGAACTGCTATAATATAAGCATCCAATAAGAAGGGATGCGATTTGATGAAGAACC
>ONGJ01000017.1:58295-62843 GCA_900317375.1 uncultured Eubacteriales bacterium | reverse complement strand
AACTTCAACGAGGCCGACAGCAGCATCCATATCGTCATGTGGGATGAGGGCGTCAACACCGACGACATCCAGCGCGTGAACAACTGGAGCGTGATGAAGCAGGACAAGCTCGACCTCTTCAGCTACTATGCAGACAGTCTGAAGGAGCTCGGCGCTGGTGATGTGCACCTGATCCTGCAGCTTGCGGCAGACACCGAGGATGCCGCCTTCCTGACCATCGTTGACGGCGAGGTCGTCTATGATATCATGGAGGACACCGCCGCCTGAGGCAGCCGCCCGCAAAAAAATCAGCCCGGAAACGGCCATAAACGGCTCGCTTTCCGGGCTTATTTGTGTCTGATGCGCACCAGGGTTATTCTTTTTTCTTTGCGGTGACGATCGGCTGGTAGTAGCCGGTGGCGTCCGGGAAGCGCCAGAGGGGATCGGTACAGCCGTAGGCGATGAGAAGATCGGTCAGCTCGCTGCGGCGGACGGCGCGGTATTCACAGGCATAGCGGCTGACGTGAAGCCGGTCGGCGTCGTCAATCAGATACTGGATCAGGCGGTAGGAGTCGCCCGACCAGGTCCAGGTCTGGAAGGAGACGCGCTGGCCCTTTTCCGTCGGATGAATATAGGGCGGTGAATAGGGCGGCTTTGTAAGCAGAAGGCTGTCATAATCCCGGATGCTGGCGACGAACAGGCCTCCGGGACGGAGGCGGGAAACCATGCTGCGGACCGCCGCAGAGAGGTCCTCGGCCGTCAGCATGTGCGGCAGGGCGTTGTCCATGGCGATCACGATGTCAAACTGTTCGGCAAAGCAGGCCTCCAGGCTGCGGAAATCGGCCCGCTCAAGACGGAGAGGCACGCCGTTCTGCCCGGCACGCTTTCCGGCCTCGAGGAGCTCGGCCTCGCTGATGTCCGAGCCGGTCACGTCATAGCCGAGGGCGGCCAGGCCGATGGCCTGGGTACCGATGCCGCAGGCACAGTCGAGGATCCTCGAGGAGCGGTCAAAGCCGTTCCCGCGAAAAAGGCGGTCCAGAACGGCGGCCTGCTCGCGGGTACTCGCCTGCCAGTCGGCAAAGAGGCTGTCATACTCGCCTGCCAGGCCGTCATAAAAGCGCTGTACAATGTCCATCAGTCCCCGAAGAAGGCGAAAACCTCTTCCCAGTACGGTATCAGGACCTCGGAATCGGCCATGTAAATCTCATGCTTCACGCCCGGGACGCGATGGAGACTGCAGCTCGGCACGCGGTATGCAAAGGCATCCTGGGAAGCGGGCTTGACGACAGCCTCATTGCCCGCCTGGAAGAGCAGGACCGGGATGATGACCCGGCGCGCCTCTACTCTGGAGGAGACCCGGGCACAGGCCTTGACGGCCTCCATGCCCCAGCCCATGGACGGGCTGGTCGTCTGCAGAAGCGGGTCGGAAAGGCGTTTTTTCAGGTAATAGTCATAACGGCAGCGAGAGGAATCACAGCTGTTTTCAAAATCGTCGGGCTGAAAGGCGGTAACCGGATTCATCGGCTCTTTCCTCCGTTCGCCGAAGCCCCTGATGCTGGCCCCGGCGTACATGACGGCAACAGGGACGCGCCCGAAGCTCAGACCCAGCATCGGGGAAGACAGAACGGCTTTGCGGAAGAGGGACGGATAATCCTCGATGATCCAGGCCCCGACACAGCCGCCCATGGAGTGGCCGTACAGATACACCGGCAGACCGTTCGATGCGGGCTGGATTTTGGTCTCGACCAGATGGCGGAGATCCAGGACATAGTCCTGAAAGCGCGAAACATGCACCACATAGGGATTCTCATTCTCGCGGAACGACCTGCCGTGGCCGCGGTGGTCGAGACCCCAGACCTCGAAGCCGGCCTGCAGCATGTAGTAGATCGATTCCGAAAACTTGCGGATCGACTCGGTAAAGCCGTGGCTGATGACGATGATGCCCTTCGGCGCATCGGCACGGTAGTGTTCAAAATAGATCGGCTCGGCCCAGACGCGCTCGAAGAAGCCCTCTTCGCGGCGTTCGGCCAGATACGGCTCGACCAGTTCGGTCATGGTCTTTTCGTAATTCTCTTCTTTGATCCAGTTCATGATATCCTCCTGTCAATTCTCTTACAGATGTCCGATGTGGACGCCGGGGCGCGGAGCAAGAGGAGCCTCTTCCTCCGTCTGGGAAACGGGCAGCTCATCAAACTCAAGACCGTCCGGTTCAAAGACGGCGACATAGTCGGCAGTCTCGTCCAGAAGCAGGGTGATCTGCGGCTCAAGCGAATAATCCTCGCCGTTTCTGGTCCACTTCACAAAATGCCAGCCCTCGTTCGCCCAGGCCGCAAAGGTATGGACAGCAGGCTCACCGAGATTGATCTTGGCTGACTGGAAGGGGTATTCGGGATCGATGGCGGGAGGCTGATCCCCTTCCGTCCAGCCGATGCTGCCATAGCCATCGGTATTGATGCTGACAAGAATCGTCGCATCCGGCAGGTCCAGACGCCTGAAGGCAAAGACGCTGCCGTCGTCAAGGGTCAGGAGCAGGCCGTCCTCGCCGTCCTCCGAAACGGTGACGGCCAGGGGGACCGAATTCTCGTCCCAGTTCGTCAGGCTGCCCTGGAGGCTGTTCCCGACCTGCGGAAGCGTGCCGCCGTAGGAATCATCCATCAGATCCTCGCCGAGCATGCAGCCGACGTACCAGCCGGGCTCGTCGATATCATCCATCCAGGTCACGGAGAGAATGCTGCCGTTCTCATCCCGGAAATAGCCCTCGCGGGTCCAGGCAGCCGGCTCTTCTTCTGCCGGAGCAGGCGTCTCTTCTGCCGGTGCGGGGGTCTCTTCCACCGGAGCAGGCGTCTCTTCTGCCGGTGCAGGGGTCTCTTCTGCCGGTGCAGGGGTCTCTTCTGCCGGTGCAGGGGTCTCTTCTGCCGGAGCAGGCGTCTCTTCTGCGGGTGCGGGAGTCTCTTCTACCGGAGCGGGCGTCTCTTCCGCGGGAGCGGGCGTCTCTTCCGCGGGTGCGGGCATTTCTTCCGCGGGTGCGGGCATTTCTTCCGCGGGTGCGGGAGTCTCTTCCACAGGCGCAGGAGTCTCTTCCACCGGGGCCTGTATCACTTCCGCCTGCGGCGCCGACGGCGTGACGGCATGATTCCTAGCCGCATTGAAGCAGACAAGCACGATCAGACATACAATCAGCAGCGACCAAAACTCTCTTTTCATATTCCGCCTCCTTGTCGATGTTTCGAAACTGATAGTCTATTCTATCACGCGTACGCGCACAAAACAAGCACAATTGCCGCAAGAGCACAGAAAAGACTTATTTCAGCGCCCGAATGGGAGGCGCAGATTGTGAGCGCTTGATTTCAGGGCGGCAGTATGGTATGATCAGCATACTTCGAAATCGGAGGTAACGACATGAAAAAGATGGCGTGCATTGTGCTTGCGCTGAGTCTGGTGTTTTCCTTTTGCGGATGCGGAAAAAAGAACGCCGGCCAGGATAAGCTGACCCTCAGGCCGGGGCTGTATACGGTCGGAAAGGACCTGGCGCCCGGCGTATACGCCGCCAACCCGGAGGATGCCTCCAAGACTGCCTATGTCAAGCTGAGATCCATGGCGCCGGGCACGGAGAAGGCCGAGATGGTCGTCCTCGGCACCGGCGGCAGCTCTGCGGACGTGATCCTGGAGGACGGGCGGACGATGGAAGTGATCTTCGCCGATGTCACTTTCCGCCTGCTGAACACCGACGTGGCAGGGGCGAAGGCGGCCGCAGCGCCCACGCCGGAGCCGACCCCGGAACCGACACCCACCCCAACGCCGACCCCGACACCCACACCGGAGCCGACGCCGAACGTGATCCCCGAACGCGGGGACGAGCCGCTCTCC
Source organism: uncultured Eubacteriales bacterium (assembly GCA_900317375.1). GTDB lineage: Bacteria > Bacillota > Clostridia > Oscillospirales > Oscillospiraceae > Limivicinus. The sequence continues at coordinate 58,997 of ONGJ01000017.1, read as the reverse complement.
GACGACACGGTCCGGCCGGAGATCCAGGAATTCCTGGCATGAACGAATACATCGACTTCATGCAGGCCTATATGAACGGCGGCGCGGCCGACAGGACGGAGGAATACAACGAGCTGGTCGCGAAGTATGCCGATTACACCAAGAAAGTAAAATCCGTGGAGGACCATCAGGAGGACCTCACCCCGGCAGAGCTGAGCCTTTATCAGCAGGTCAGCGCCCGGGTCGCGGAGAAGACGCAGAGCCTCGGCGGAGAGGACCTGTAAGAATCCTCTCCAGTATAAAATCACCCCCGCCTTTCGGCGGGGGTGAAACTTTTATCGGATCAGAGCAGGGGTCCAATAATGCTGCTGATAGATATCGGTGAAGCGGTAGCTGTGGCGGCAGTTGTCGGCGTCCAGCTCAACATCCGAGACAAGCATGTCGTCGGAGACGGTCGTCTCGCCGATCACGTGGCTGTCCTCGAAGCTGCCGGAATAGGTGTAGTAATCCGCAACAAACTCCAGCTTGTCGCCGGGCTGCCAGAAGAGCGTCTCGTCCTCCTTCACCCAGGAGGCGGTCTCTTCCGCGAGATCGTCCGTCAGGGCGGGCACGCCCTTTGCCACGGTCAGGGTCACCTCGTCGTCATAAACCTGGCGGAGGCCGGCGATCTCCCAGCTCTCATCCGAGCCGTACCAGCGCAGCAGGATATTCACCCGCTGGCCG
>ONGJ01000017.1:0-58205 GCA_900317375.1 uncultured Eubacteriales bacterium | reverse complement strand
AGGTTTATATAGCCGGCGCCGTCATCATAGAGCAGGTTGTAGTCCAGGCCCTCGACCAGGGACCACTGCTCTTCAGAGAGGGAAATGACGTCCTGGCCGTAGGCGTTCTTGGTCCAGACGAGCGCGGTGGGGTCAAAGCTGTTCTGCGCGATATAGCGGGCGGTCTGCTCCTGGCTGAGGCCGCGGTCGAGCGAGAAGCTCGGACGGTAGCCGCTGCCGAGGAAGGCGCCGATGAGCTCATAGATCAGCTCTTCACTGCCGGCCGTAGAGGAGGTATAGCCGCCGGTCAGAATCGACGGGATGCTGTAGCCGCCGACACCGGCGCCGGCCTGACCGCTGACCTCGAGGCTGGCGAAAGCGCGGATGCAGTCGGAATAGCTCTCATCCATGCCGATGGCGTCGTAGGTATTGCAGGCCTCGTTCACCCGGTAGGCCTTGCGGTACGGGAAATAGATGGAAAGGCCGTAGGCATCGGACATGTCGGCAGAGGTCCGGTTGTACTTGATGGCCTTGGAAAGGGCCCGGGCGAGCTTGGTGCCCTGGGAGGTACTGAGATTCCGCGCAAAATGGATCAGGTCGATCTGGTCGATCATGGTGCTGCGCGCAAACTCGCGGGTGCCGTTGCGGGCGCTGGAAACCTGCTGATACCTGTCGGACTCGATCATGGAGGTCACGGACTGGGAAAACTCCTTCAGCGGGGCGGGGACGGAATACGCAAGCTCTGCCAGGTCGACGACGGAAAGCGTGGCGCTCTGGCCGCGGGTCTGCTGGGCGCAGGCGGTGACGAAGTCGTCCACGATGTTTTTGCCGATCTCGACCGTGGGCATGGACGGATTCGCGCTGAGCCTGTTCAGCCAGTTGGTATAGTACCAGCCGATGCCCGGCTCGGTCTCCTCGGAGGCGATGAGGTAATCGGCATAGCGGTCCAGCACGAGGGCGGTCTCGAGAGTCGCCATGAGGCAGGCATCGAAGCCGACGAAGTCGAAGGTGACGCCGCCGTCCTTCAGGGCCTGGTTGATGCCCTCGAGGGTCATGCTGCCGCTGCGCTGATACTTTTCGTCATAGCCGAAGCCGGCGACGGAGCCGCCGCCGTGGTCCCAGAGAATCAGCTCATTGCGGTTGGCAGGAAAGTTCTTGGCGCAGTACTTGATAAAGGAGGTCAGGGTCGCCGGATTCGTCATGGACTGGGAGCCCATGTCGCGCTCGAGGCGCTCGAGACCGCCGGGCTTGATCTCATAGATCTGGTTGCGGTCGGATGCGACGACGGAGTTGTTCCAGCGGGTGCAGCCGCCGGTATAGACGATGACGCGGACATTGTCCGATAGGCGCGCTTTGGTCATCTCGACAAGGTCCCTGGTCGCCATGCTGCTGCGGGACTCGAGATCCGTGCCGCACATATAGATCATGACGGTGACCTTATCCTTCCCGCCGCCGAGAATGGAAGTGCGCTTATCGCGGGCTTCCGCCGAGACCGCGGTGTCGACGGAGGCGGAGTTGGTGTCCGTGGTATGCGTGACCGCGGAGGAGGAAGCAAAGCTCGCCGGGTCGATGCCGTAGTTGTTGGCAGGCGCGGCCGTGCTCTGCGTCCCGGTGCCCTGGGAGGACGGGGTGCTCTGCGGCTTCGGCGTGGGCGCCGGGGTGTACGCGGTATAGGGCGTCGGCGTCTGCGCCGGGTAGCTCGGAGCCCCGCCGCAGGAAAACAGCCCCCGGCCGAAGATGAACAGCAAAACCAGAATGCCGAGGATGGAAACACCCCCGCCGCGTCTGACGGCCGTCCTTCTGACGGGCGGACGGGTCTCGCGGAGCGGTTCGGGCTTCGGGACAAAATTGCCGGGCTTGCCCGGACCGACCGGGCCGGTGCCGAGGCCCTGTTCCTTTTTGTGTATGGGATCGGCCTTGCCGGTCACGTTTCTCTTCCTGCCGGTCGGGCGATTGTTAGGATCCATTGCTGTTCTCCTTTATGAGAATAGTTTTTTCAGATTCAGTGCGGCGGACTTGAGCTCGTTCTTGCTGTAGGAATTGTTCCTGTCCGCGAGAACGGCCGCGACGGCGGAGCGGGCGTCCAGGCCCTGCATCATCGCGTCCACCAGCATGGCCTCGGGAGAGACCAGATGCTCGTCCTTCTGATAGCGGTAATCCTCGCAGAGCTCGAGAACCAGGGCGTACTCGCCTTTTTCATAGTTCCCCTTCCGGAGGAGCTGTTCCTTCACCTCTTCGGGCGTGCCGCGAAAGCTCATCTCGTGCAGCTTGGTCATGTCGTTCATCAGGCAGATGCTGCAGCGGGCCCCGGCGTCGATCAGAAAGTCCATGAGGCCCATGATGCGCCGGGGTGACTCGTAGAGCGCAAAGGTCGCCGTGGTACGGTCCCGCCGCATGGTGTCCAGCAGGCGGAGGCGGTCGGCATTCTCGCGCGGGAAAAAGCCGAGAAAGGCGAAGCTGGAGAGATCAAAGCCGGAGACGGATAGGGCGTTGACAGCGGCACAGCAGCCCGGAACCCCGACCACGCGGATGCCCTCGCCGACGGCGGCGCGGATCAGCTCGTTGCCCGGGTCGGAGATGCAGGGCGTACCGGCATCGGTGATGACGGCGACGGATTTACCCGCCTTCAGCTCGGTAATGAACCAGGCGGCCTTCCCGTGCTCGTTGAACTTATGGTTCGAAACCAGGCGGTTTCGGATGCCCAGCTTGTTGAGCAGCACCATGGAGCGCCGGGTGTCCTCGGCCGCGATCAGATCGGCCTCTTCCAGAACCTTCCTGCCGCGGGGCGAAAGATCGGCCGAATTGCCGATGGGCGTCGCAACAATATAAAGAATGCCGTAATCCAGAGCCCGTCACTCCCTTCCGGGACGATTATAGCGAATTTCCCCTGCATTCACAAGTTTTTTGTGAAAAAATATTTTAGCTCTTCTCATTCCGCCGAAAATATGGTAACATAACTGCAGGGCTATCCCCCACCTCAGGAAAGGAGTTTTTGAGATGAAGTTTACTTTCGCAGAGAAAAAAATGGATTCTTCTGAAGATCTTCGCGCATATGCAACCAAAAAGATATCGAAGCTGGACCGGTTTTTCAAAACCGAGGGTGAGGCCTTCGTAACCTTCAGCCTGGAGCGCGGCCGCTTCCGCGCCGAGATTACCATCCACAACAACGGCACCTACTACCGCGCCAGCGAGCTGACCAGCGACATGTACGTGTCGATCGACTCGGGCGTCGCCGCCATCGAGCGGCAGATCCGCCGCAACAAGACCCGCCTGGAAAAGCGCCTGCGTGAAGGCGCCTTCGAAAAGGACGCGGCCGCGACCGCGCCGTATGAGGCCGCGGCAGCCGCGGAAGAGCCGACGGACGAGTTCAAGATCGTGCGCAGCAAGCGCTTCTCCATCAAGCCCATGTCGGCGGAGGAGGCCATCCTGCAGATGAACCTGCTGGACCACGAGTTCTTCGTCTTCCGCAATATGGACGCGGACGACGCCATCGCAGTCGTCTACAAGCGCCGCCAGGGCGGATACGGCCTGATCTGCGACGACGGGCTGGACGAGGACTGAGTCATCAACCGGGATGCCGGAGAAATAAAGGAGGACAGCATATGAATTGTCCGCGCTGCGGCAGCGAGATGGAGCTGGACAGGCATCGGAAGATCCCGCTGTATATGTGCTATAACTGCGGCTATATCGAGGGCCGCGCCACGGAAGGCGGCGAGACGGCCAGCACCAATTACAATCACCTGGACGGTCTGACGCTCAACGAGACGGCGGCGTTCCTGTCCAAGGGACTGGGCTTGCCGGAGAAACAGGTTGCCGACTGGCTGGCAGCCAAAATGAACTGAATACGAAACCCCCGCCGAAAATCGGCGGGGGTTTCCCTTTTATTTCATATGCAGGAGGCGGGCGAGCTTTTCGCCGCCGGGGATCAGCTTCATATCCTCGAGGGTGATGCAGCGCGTTTTGATGACCGCCGCGGCATAGACCGCAGCCGCAATCAGGATGGCCAGCACCATGCTCAGGAACATGTGCATTTTGCCGTGCAGCGGAAGCAGCGCCATGAAGCCGTGATAGGCGGCGAAGGCGAAGAGGCCCATGACAGCGCTGCAGATCACAGGCTTGCCGAAGGCATGGAAGAGATTCGGGTTCTGATGCAGCGAGCGGCGGATGAAGACATAGTCAATCAGCGCCATGCAGAGATAGCCCAGGAGCGTCCCGATGGGCGCACCGTAGATGTTGACGCGGGGAATCGCGATGATGACCCAGTTGACGGCGATCTTCAGAAGCGAGCCCGTGATCAGCGCGATCATGGGAAGCTTTTCCTTCCCCGAGGCCTGCAGGATCGCGTTCTCCATCAGCACGATGCAGACGAAGAAGGAGGCGAGGCCCATGATGCTGAGCAGGCCGGGGCCGGCCTCATGCGAGCGCGGATAGAGGATGTTCACAATCGGGAAGGACAGCACCGCAAGGCCCACGCCCATCGGCATGGAGATGACGGAGGCGATGCGCATCGCGTCCTCGGAGGTTTTGGCCGCCTCATCGCGGCTGCCGCGGGCAATCGCCCCGGCGACGGCCGGCACGATGGCGATGGTCAGCGGCGTCATGAAGGCCGCCGGGAGGTTAAAGAGCGTCTGCACCTTGCCGTACACGCCGAAGAGCACGCCGGCATGGTGCTCGGAAAAGCCGGCAGCCGCCAGACGGCTGTGGCAGATGCCCGGGTCCAGGGACGAGAGAATCGCCATGATGCTGGCCCCCAGGGAAATCGGAATGCCGATGCGCAGGATGTTGTAAACGATGCGGCCGATGCTCTCGGTCTCTTCGCCGGTGCCGGGAGCGGGGCGCTTATAGTTCCGCTCCTTATAAACCACCATATAGGCGAGGGAAACGACCGAGCCGATGGACACGCCGAGAATCGCACCGGCAGAGGCCTCAGGCAGGCCGTGGCCGGTCCGGACGAGCCAGCCCGCAATCAGCAGACCGGAGATGACCTTGAAGAGGACCTCGAGCACCTCGTCCACGGTGGTCGGGATCATGTTGCCGTTGCCCTGGCAGTAGCCACGGTAAGCCGAAACCAGGCACACCAGGAGAATGGCCGGGGCCATGGCACGCACGCTGAGCGCCGCGTCGGGCTTGCGCAGGTAGAAATGCGCGAGCCACTCGTTGCCGAAGAACATGATCATCCCGAAGAGCAGGCCGATGACGGCGAAGGTCAGGAGGGCGGCACGGAAGGTCTTTTCCTTGGTGGCCGCTTTGCCCTGGGCGTCCGCCACAGCGATCATACGCGAGAGCGCCACGGGAAGGCCGGCTGTCGACAGGGTGAAGAAGATGTTGTAGACGTTGTAGGTCGAAAGAAAAATCCCGTAGCCGTAGTCGCCGAGGATGTTCCCCAGCGGGACCTTGTAGATGGCCCCGAGAATCTTCATGATGATCACGCCGACCGTCAGGATGGCGGCCCCGTGCATGAAATTCTGCTTTTTCTCTGCGGAACGGCTCATGACTTCATGATGCGGCGCGCCACATAGATGCCGCTGGCCGACGCGTGGGAGAGAGAATGGGTCACGCCCGAGCCGTCGCCGATGACGTAGAGGCCGCTGTGGCGGGTTTCGAGATTCTCGTCGATCTCGACCTCCATGTTGTAGAACTTGACCTCGACGCCGTAGAGGAGGGTGTCGTCGTTGGCCGTGCCCGGCGCGATCTTATCGAGGGCATAGATCATCTCGATGATGCCGTCGAGGATGCGCTTGGGAATGACGAGGCTCAGATCGCCCGGCGTCGCCGCCAGGGTCGGCGTCACGAAGCTCTCGCGGATGCGCGACTCGGTAGAACGGCGGCCGCGGACCAGATCGCCGAAGCGCTGAACAATCACGCCGCCGCCCAGCATGTTCGACAGGCGCGCGATGCTCTCGCCGTAGCCGTTGGAATCCTTGAAGGGAACAGAGAAATGCTTGGAGACGAGCAGGGCGAAGTTGGTGTTCTCGGTGTGCTTTTCCTTGTCCTCGTAGCTGTGGCCGTTCACGGTGACGATGCCGTTGGTGTTCTCATTCACGACTACGCCGTGGGGATTCATGCAGAAGGTGCGGACCAGGTCCTCAAACTTCTGGGTACGGTAGACGATCTTGCTCTCATACAGCTCGTCGGTGATCGGTTCGAAGACCTCGGCGGGCAGCTCGACACGCACGCCGATATCGACGCGCTGGGACATGGTCGGAATCCCGAGGCTGTCACAGACGCCCTCGAGCCACTTGCTACCGCTGCGGCCGACCGAGATGACGCAGCGCCGGCAGGTAAAGACCTGCTCGCCGACATGAATCTCGTAGCCGTCGGCGGTCTTCGTCACGGCCGTGATGGTGGAGTCGAAATAGAAATCCACCCGGTCCTTCAGCTCATTATAAAGATTCTGCAGCACGACATAGTTGATGTCGGTGCCCAGATGGCGTACCTGGGCGTCCAGGAGATGCAGGCCGTTTTCCAGGCATCTGCGCTTGAAGTCGGTATCGCCGGTGGAATAGAGCTTGGTCCCCTCCCCGCCGTGGCGAAGATTGATCTCGTCCACATAGCGCATCAGGCTCAGGGCTTCCTCCTTGCCGATATGCTCATACAGGGTGCCGCCGAACTGGTTGGTGATGTTGTACTTGCCGTCGGAAAAAGCACCGGCGCCGCCGAAGCCGCTCATGATGCTGCAGACCGGGCAGCGAATGCAGGTCTTGACCTTTTTTCCGTCGATGGGGCATCTGCGCTTATCCAGCGGACGGCCGAGCTCGAACACGGCGACCTTCAGACTGCTCTTCATCAGCTCATAGGCGGTATAGATCCCGCCGGGGCCGGCGCCGACGATGATCACGTCATAATTCATGCAGAAAACACTTCCTTATCCTTTATCAAACAGCAGAGCGCCTGTGGGAGTCCACAAGCGCCCGCTCAAAAAAATCCTGCATTAAGATATCACACCGGACCCGCTCTGTCAAGCTGAGCAGAAAAATGCTTTCCTTTTTCCCCATCTTCGGGTATAATTGCAGAAAGTATACCACAATGATATAAAGGTGGCGGTACCATAAAATGAAAGACAAGTCGAAATTCCGATTCGGCATGTTCCTTGTAACCATCGGGATCGTCTACGGCGACATCGGCACCTCGCCCATGTACGTCATGAAGTCGATCCTCGAGGGCAACGGCGGGATCACCCAGATCAACGAGGCCTTTATCATCGGCTCGCTCTCCCTCGTCATCTGGACCATCACCCTGCTGACCACCGTCAAATACGTGCTGATCGCCATGAAGGCGGACAACCACGGCGAGGGCGGCATCTTCTCGCTGTTCTCGCTGGTGCGCGGCTGCGGCAAGTGGCTCATCGTCCCCGCGATGCTGGGGGGCGCGGCCCTGCTGGCCGACGGCGTCCTGACCCCGGCCGTCACTGTCACCACCGCCGTGGAAGGCCTGCGGAGCATGGAGGTGATGAACCGCTTTCTCGGCACGGGCCAGGTCAAGGTCGTCGTCATCACCCTGATCATCATCACGGCGCTCTTCTCGGTCCAGCACGCCGGCACCAGCCGCATCGGCAAGGCCTTCGGTCCGGTCATGCTGCTCTGGTTCTCCTTCCTTGGCATCACGGGGGCCTCGCACATCTTCGCCCTGCCCGTGGTGCTGAAGGCCTTTAACCCGATCTACGCCGTCAGGGTCCTGCTGAGCCCGGCAAACAAGCTCGGCTTCATGATCCTGGGCAGCGTTTTCCTCGCGACCACCGGCGCCGAGGCGCTGTATTCGGACATGGGCCACGTCGGCAAGGAGAACATCTATTTCAGCTGGCCCTTCGTCAAGCTGTGCCTGATTCTGAACTATCTCGGCCAGGGCGCCTGGATCATCCAGAGCCGGGGCGACACGGCGCTGTGGAACGTGGTGGACCTGAACCCCTTCTTCCTGATGCTGACGCCCGCCCTGCGCCCCTTCGCCGTGCTGCTGGGCGCAGCAGCGGCGGTCATCGCCTCCCAGGCCCTGATCACCGGCTCGTACACGCTTGTCTCGGAGGCCATCCTGCTGGACCTGCTGCCGCATCTGGAAATCCGCTATCCCTCGGACATCAAGGGGCAGCTCTATATCGGCACGGTCAACAGCATGCTGTGGATCGGCTGCAGCCTGGTGGTGCTCTATTTCCGCTCCGGCGCCCGTATGGAGTCAGCCTACGGCCTCGCCATCACGGTCACGATGCTGATGACCACGCTGCTGCTATTCGTCTTCCTGAAGGACCTGAAAAAGAAGCCCATCCCGGCCTTCCTGATGCTGCTCGTCTTCGGCGGCATCGAGTCCATCTTCTTCATCTCTAGCCTCAGCAAGTTCATGCACGGCGGCTATGTGACCGTGTTCCTCACGCTGATCCTCCTCTGCCTCGAGATCATCTGGTACCGCGGCACCCAGCTGGAAAAGAAATACGCCACCCGCCTGCATATGCGGGAGCATGTGGACAGCCTGGTGGCGCTGCACAACGACAGCGAGATCCCCCTGCTGACCCACAACCTCGTCTATCTGCACGGCGAGCCGGACGCGGAGTACATCGACCGGGATATCCTCTACTCCATTCTGGACAAGGACACCAAACGGGCGCAGGCCTACTGGCTTGTCAATGTCAACGTCCTGAACGAGCCCAAGACCATGACCTACAACCTGGAGACCTACGGCACCGACTGCATCTTCCGCATCCGGCTGAACCTCGGCTTCCAGTGCCCGCAGCGCGTCAACGTCTATCTGCGGCAGATCGTGCAGGACATGCTGGCCCGCGGCGAGCTGCCGGTGCAGGAGAAGAAGTATTCGATCTACGGCCCCTCGTCGGTCGGCACCTTCAAATTCTGCATCATCCACAAATCCGTCACGACGAAGACAGAGCTCTCGACCCTGGATGAGTTCATCCTGAACTCCAAATACGCCATCCGCAAGGCGGCCGGCTCGCGGGAGCGCTGGTATGGGCTCGACACCTCGTCCCTCATCCTTGAGAACGTACCGCTCATCACCTCCGGCGCCCTGCCGCAGGAGCACATCGTACGCGAATAACAGGAATAATTGACCGGTCCTCAAGGCATAGCGTCTCGAGAACCGGTCATTTCTTCTTTATGCGTTTGATCTGATTCCTTCTATCCTCTTCGCCGAATCCCTCTCAGCAGCAGAACCGTCAAACCGATGATTCCAATGACCAGGATGATAATATGACCTGTGTTCTGGAACAGGATTCCTGTCCCCAGATTGAAAACTGCCCTGTTTGTCACACTTGTGTTTTCCGATATACCTGCTGTAATTGTACCGGAGGCGGGAGAAATCTCCGGTACATCGAAACCTGCCTCTGTTTTCTGTGTTACACTGTAAAGTACCCCCGCCGGTATATTGCTGAATGTTGCTGTACTGCCATGTTTGAGCGTTAGCGTGACTTCTTTCACCCTACCATCCCAATTGGCCGGTATGCTTCCCTCAACAGTTTTCGTTCCGTTCGATGATAGAACTGTATAACTGATTGGGCTCAAAACTTCTCTATCTTCTGGGACTGTAAAGAGTATTGTTACCTCAAAGTCTTTGTCCCGGTCCTGATCTGTTCCTATGACATTACTTGAAATATTAAGCGTTCCATAGCCAAAACGGTTAGTAAAGCTTACTTTTTTTCCACTGTCTGAAAAGCCAATTCCAGTGGCAAGAATCTGTATGTTATCACTGACATCGTACCCCACCAATACGTGAAAGATAATCTGACCGGTATCGTATTCAAATTCCGGATAGCTTCCAGCATCTTGTGTAATACAGTATTGATACTCTCCAACACTTTTGAATTCCGGCAAAACGATTGGTACCGTAGTTTGCTTATTGTTTATGGCTATATCTGGTATAGTAATCATTTCGTGATCAGGGTTCGAATGTCCATTGACTTCAGATACTGTGAAGTGAAGCGTCTCTTCCGGTGCCGTCATTCCGATAGGCCCATCGTAGATCACGGTGAAACATGGGCCTTCCGATGCATCACTCTCATCCCAACTGTTATTCTCCCCTTCTGCATATGCAGCAACTGTGTAACTCAGATAGACAAGAAACAACAAAATGATCGATATTGTTTTCTTCATGTTTTCTTCTTCCTCCATGTTTTTAAGTCCAGGGATATCGTAATAGATTTGAGCCGAAATATTTGGATACAGAATTCGTAAACAAACGCTGTCGTCAGAATGAACAAGTATACTGATCTGTTACCATAGTGTATCCCTGTGTTAAGCTCTGTTTCGCGTTTTGCCTGAAAGAGAATCGTACCACCTTCTGCAGGAAAGCTGGGTACAGATAGACTGCTCTCCCCTTCCACACTATCGCCAAATGACGATCGAGACACATGATCCGAGGTCTCCATTCTTACCGTCAGCTTTGCCCCGATTGGGATGTCCTCCAGTAAGAACTCCTCCGTGTGTGCGAGTGTGAAAGAGATGGGGTCTTTGTCGTTCACTGCTGCCGTAAACGAAAACTCCCGTTTGCGGTCCCCTATGTTGCCCCCGACCATTAGCTTTATCCTGGCAGTAGTATTCTGAACATGTGGAGGCTTTTCAGAATGGCTGAAACTGACTGTCTTTTCACGCACGTTATCATTGTAAATCACAGGTGTATAAACAGTCAGATAGCTCGCCTCATCTGCCGAGGCCACACAATAGACGGTATCCGACGTCGCTCGCAGGTAAACATTGTCTTTGGTCTTCAGATGATGATTCTCAAATTGTGACAGACTATTAAAGCGATCTCTGATAAGGGCAAATGTGATTTCTTTTGAGATTTGTCTCGTAGTCAGATATACATCAGCAAAGTTGACAACAGCGGCGTTTCGGATACGGATTCCCTCCGTAAAGACTTTTTCGACAATCCATGTTGCTTTACATGAAGCGTTCTCCGGATCATTCTGTTCGCAGGTTAGCTTCATATACTGAACGCTGCTTGCAGTTTGAAATGCGTCCGGATTGTCTATTGCCAGCAAATACTGTTCGCCTCCGCTTTCAAATGTAATAACATAGGTGCCAAGGGTGTTCATGGAGTCCACCTCCGACCAGCCGTCATGCATTTTCACAGATGTCTGTTCTTCTGATGACTGCACCGAACAATTCCATTCCTCGGTCAGATCCCTGCCATTGCTGTCATAAATGCCGGTTTCCTCTGCAGAAAACGAAGAACCGTCGCTGTCAGCAGCCTCCCAGTCAGCCGTCCAGCCGTTCTCGTCTGACAGCGTCATAGTATCTCGGATTTCCCCGTTCTGATCCTTAATATCAACAATAACATGATCAACCTCGCTGTTAGCAAGCCCTTCGGCAGACAGATGAATCCGATAGATGTTTCTTTGTATCGTTTTGGCACTCGCTGAAGCGCCGCGAAACTGCAAATCCGTTTCTTCATTCTTCTCGGCAGCAGTAGCCGGATTCTTTATCATTATTCTATTCGAAGAGATTTCTGTATTCTCCTCTTCTATTACTTCCTCTGCTGTGATGATAATTTCCTTTTCTTCCGCTGCCATGCTGTTGTCCCCTGCCTGTTTTTTCTCTTCCCTGTTCGTACAATCTGAGAAAGGAAGTCCATTCGTACTGACATTTTCAGGTAACAGGCCATCTTGCTTTTGCTCCACTACTGTCAAGGCATACAGTCCCTGTCTGGCAAACATAAAAAAGAGTGTATTCTTCTCTGCCTCCGTATTCTCTGACGGTTTAAACTGGTCCTCTTCGTAATAATATATCCGGTATTCCCTCTCTGCGTATTCACCATCCTTCAGCATCATGGTGAGAAACATATTTCCGGTGTAACAATCTTCCTCCGGTATCTCCCAGGTAAATGCATAAAAGCCGATCAGTGCTTCCTCCGCATCCGCTGCCTCTGACAGTAGTCGGTAGTATTCCGGGTATGCTCCCTCCTCTTCCGTGAGCAGGGTGACGGTGAAGGCGCTTCCTTTCGGGAAGGGTGTACCGTCGTCAAAGCAGAGTACGGTTAAACACTCATTTGTCTCGACTGTCAAATCAAAGACACCGGTTTTTTCGACAGCTTCTCCGTCATCCCCCTTATTCTCTGCTTCAGCTTCAGTATCCTCTCCTTGATTATCAGGAGTATTGGGGATAGAAGAGACAGACACATTTCTGTTTTCAAAACTGTCTCCGTCTCTATCTTCAATGTCATCATATTCTATTTCTTCTTCATCCAGTCCTTTATTTTGCTCCTCATCTTGACCATCACATCCATAAATCTCTGTTTCCATAGAGGAGTCCTGAGCCGCAAATGCCTCAGCCAACGACATAACCGTTAATTGAAGCGCAAAAAAAAGAGCAGCAAATACAGATACGATCCTTCTGTGATAACGCCGCCGTTCTCGTCTTCGATTCGTCCCCGCCAATGTACACATCTCCTTTGTGGACTGAGGGAGGATATTGGTTACAAATTGTATGCGTTTAAGTGTCAATTTAGTTTAAATCAAATAGTCTCCAAAGTCAATATCTGACTAAACATTTCACGCATTTTTGATCAATTGAATAAAGACTCCCCAGAGAGCAAGTCTCCAAGGAGTCTGACTGGAATTTGTTTTTACGAGGTTTTACCGAGCTGCGTAGGCCGAGGCGGCGGTGCCGGCGATCTTGCCGGAGACGAAGGTCCAGGACTGGGCCTGACCGCCCCAGGGGGTATAGGCCTTGCCGTCGACGTTGCAGACACCTTCGGAATCCTGGCCGTCCGCAAAGCTGAGTCCAGCGTTCCTATTCCTCACTTACTGCTTATTCAGTTCAGCAAGTCATAGTCATTGGTAGCAGTATTCCCTTCAGTATCCTTAACGCTTATTCTCAGGAAACAAGTTCCATTACCCGATAATTCCCCTGAAGAAAAATTGTCATAGACCCAACCTGTCGATGAAGTTTCCATATCATTCTGTATGATATCGAATTTATACATATAACCGCCTTGAGCACCACCCGATGCTTCTACGCTTACATAATATGCGATTTGGTATGTGGACCCTAACATAAGACAGCCGTTGTTCAGAGTAACCCCTTCAATTGTTAGCGTAGAGTCAGTCCCAGCCGCGTAGGCCGAGGCGGCGGTGCCGGCGATCTTGCCGGAGACGAAGGTCCAGGACTGGGCCTGACCACCCCAGGGGGTATAGGCTTTGCCGTCGACATTGCAGACGCCTTCAGAATCCTGGCCGACCGCAAAGAGGTTCTCGATGGGCGTGCCGTCTTCCTTCAGGACATTCATGTTGACATCGACATCCAGGCCGCCGACCGTGCCGTAGCACCAGCTGGTGCAGGGAACGGCATAATAGGCGGTATCCACGCCGCCGAGGGTATCGGAGAGGGTCGCCTCGTCGCAGCCGATCTGAGAAGCGAGATCCGCAAGGTTCTCGGCGATGAGGACATCGCCGAAATCGGCGCCGACGGTCAGAATCGTGTCAATATCCGCGACGGGAGTGCCGGCCTCAGGCAGGGTGCCGCCCTGACTGAGGAACATGGAGGTGGCAGAGGCCTGGGCCTCGGAGAGACCGCTTTCACGGATATTATCAATATCATCCTGGGTATAGATGTTGTAATACATGAAATCGGGGGCGAAGACGATCTCGACAGAGACCTTCTCGTCCACGGTGCCGCTGAGGTTCGTATTGCCCCAGGGCTCACCTTTGGTGGTGACCTCGGGCACGTCGGTGGTCAGGGCAAGGGCGGTGAGAACGGCCTTCTGATCGGGGGTGAGATCATCCGTGCGGATGAGGTTGGCCACCTGGGAGATGTGGACCATGGGCATGGTCTTCAGCGCATAGGTGGCGCCGCCGGCGGACTGACCCATGCGGATGCCGGTGCCGTCGTTGACGGTGTCGCCCATGGGATTGATGGGGCTGCCGTAAACCTCCATCATCATCTCGGTATTGCCCATGAAGCCGCCGGTGGCGAGGATGACGGTTTTGCCGTAGATCTCGTAGGTGGTGCCGTCGTAATAACGGGCCTGGACACCGACGATCTTGCCGTCGTCATCGAAGATGAGCTTTTCGGCGGTCAGCTCGGTCATGAAATCGTTCTTCTCGTTCTTGGATTTGGCGAGATCCATGGCACGGGTGAACTGGAAGGTCTTGTTCGGTCCAAGGATGTTCCAGCCGGTTTCGGGGTCGGCGCTGTATACGCACCACTCTTTATCCCAGGAGGGAACCACGAAGGAGCCTAGCAGGCCACGGCCCTCGAACTCGAAGCCGAAGTTCTCGACATAATAATCCAGGGCGGTGCCGGACTGGTAGACGGCCTCGTGGATGATGTCGGCCTTCTCATCGCTGCCGACATAGTCGAGCCAGACCTCGTAGACCTCGTCGGGATTGATATAGTCCTCGCCATTGTTAAAGAGGTTTTTGAGGTATTCGCTGTTCAGAGCCATGGGGCCGTAGGTGCAGACGGAGTTGCCGCCGATCTTGCCGGCAGCCTCGATGCCGAAGACGGAGGCGCCCTGATCGGCCGCGGCGCAGTAGGACATGACGCCGGAGCCGCCGAGACCGATGACGATGACGTCGTAGCCGTCGATGGTCACCGTGTCGGTGCTCTTCTCAACCGGGGTGTACCACTGGTCCGCCTTGCCGCCGGCCTCGTTGATCGCGCGGGCAACGCAGTTCTTGATGCCGTTGGAGGAGGCGGTGGCGCCGGTGATGGCATCGACACCGAGAGACTGGGCCTCGAGCAGGCGGGGAATGAGCAGCTCCTCGGCATTGGCAAACCACTCGCCGGTGGCGGAGTCGGTCTCTTCGACGACGGCAATGTCGGTGATGGCACCGTCCTTGAAGGTGACCTCGCAGGTCATCTGGCCGGTGATGCCGAAGCCGGGTGCGGTGCCTTTGAAGGTGCCGTCCTGAACGGGGGCCTTCTCGGAGCCGGGGGTATTGCCCTGGGCCTCGGCCAGGGCCTGAGACAGGGCGCGTACAACGCCGTCGGTCGTCTCGGTGGCACCGGAGACGCCGTCGATCTCAGTGCTCTGGGCCTCGAGAATCTGGGCCTCGAGGGCGGGACCGGCAGCGCCGCCGATGGTGGCCGTCTCTTTGGAGACGTCGATCGAGACATCGGTGATGGCGTTTTCGTCAACCGTGACCGCGACGGTCAGGCCGGCTTCGTGGCCGCTGCTCTCGCCCGTATAGGTACCCGGCGTGTAGAGACCGTCGGCCAAGGCCGCCGTGCTGAGCATCGCCAGGCAGAGGCAGAGAACCAGCGCCCACGAGAGAAGTTTTTTCATGGTGCATTCCTCCTGTATAATAAGATTTTCGGACATCTCCCCTGCCCTGTCAGGACAGTGAAGAAGCTCTGACTTTAAGATAGCACAGGAGCAATGCGGGGTCAAATAAAAGATTTCTATAGGATGCGTACATGCCGTAGGCAGCAAGAGTAGAAAAAGCTGATTCCGGCAAGAAAGCGCTTTACAAGGAAGATCCATTTCCTGTATAATGAAAAAAACAGCCTTGCGGCGGATAGGAGCCCTGTCATGTCCGGCTTGAACGAGGAATACATCATTTCCCATTTTTCAGAGGCAATAGAAAACGGCTGTATCCAGCCGTATTTTCAGCCTATTTTCCGTTCGTTTACAGAGAAGATCTGTGCTTCCGAAGCGCTGGCACGGTGGATTGACCCTGTTTACGGGCTGCTCTCACCTGCCCTTTTCATCCCGGTTTTGGAAAGATACGGCATGATTTACGAACTGGATATGGCAATTGTGCGCCAGACCTGTGCGTTTTATCGGCATCTTCAGGACATCGGTCTTCCTGTTCATTCCTTCACTGTGAACCTCTCGCGCTATGACTTTACGGAGCCGGATTTCTTTGAGCGGGTGATCGCAAGCACAAGGGAATTCCGGGTTCCGCCGGAATCTCTGAAACTGGAGATCACGGAGAGCATCATGCTTGAGGATATGGAAGCCTTTAAGCGGGTTTTCAATCTCTTCCACGGTGCAGGCTTTTCCGTTTGGATGGATGACTTCGGCAGCGGGTATTCTTCGCTGAACACCCTGCAGAACTATGATTTCAGTACGCTGAAATTCGATCTCCTGTTTCTCAGGACCTTCTCCGAAAAAAGCCGTCAGGTGCTTGCCGCCATGATAAACATGGCCAAAGCCCTGCGGATCCATACGATCTGCGAAGGTGTTGAAACCAAAGAGCAGGTCCTCTTTCTCCGTTCCATGGGATGTGAGGCCCTCCAGGGCTTCCACTTCTCGCGACCGCTGTCGAGAGAACAGTTTATCAGCCTGCTTCGAGAGGATCCGGAAAGGTCGGAGAGCCTGGCGGATTACGACTATTGGGACAAAATCGGGCTCTTCAATTTCCTGAGCACAGCTCCCCTGACAGACTATCATGAGAACGACGAGGCCTGTGAGCTTGGCAATGCCTCGTGGTATGACCGCGGCACACCGCTTGCGCTGCTGGAAGTAAAGCCGAACAGCGTGTCCCATGTCTATGCCAGCAGAACGTACCTGGACCGCATCCGGCAGTTGGGATATCCGTCCCTTGACGAACTCGAGCACAGGTTCAACGATCATATCAGCGATCACTATCTGATGATGAAGCGGCTTGTCACAGATGCTGTCAGCAATCAGACCGTTCAGCGAGTCGATTATATGAACAACGGCGTTTCTTACCGGCTTCGTGCCCGCTGTCTGGCCAAAGAGGAAGGAAAAGCCATGCTTGCATTGCAGCTGCGGACTTTTCAGACAGAGAAGGAAGCCCATGCTTCAGAAGAAATGCTCCAATACGGAAACGCTCTGTTCAGCACCTGCGAACTGGTTTCTGTCATATACCCTGACAGAGATTCGTCTGAGCGTATCTATTCGCGCGAGAGCATTCTGTCTTACGCGAGTGTAGGGAAACTGCGGGAGTCATTCCAACGGTTCTGCAGCAGCGAAATCCATCCTGACGATCAGGAGCGGTACCGCAGGTTCTCCGATCTGGACAGCCTCGATGAGCGCCTTGAAAGCGGTTTTATACAGAGCTTTTTCCGCATGACGTCTTCGGCTGTATGGCGATCCATACGGATTTCCCGCATGCCGTCAGACAAGGAGCGGGTCTATCTTTACACCATTCAGGCTTTGCCCGATCAGGAAATGCGGAATCTGGACACATTCGTACGGGAGCACCCGAACTGGGCCTGATGCATTCCGCCCTTTTCATGGCTGCCCACAGCCGGATTTCCGGAAATTCTGCTCATCCCGGAGGACAGCGCCGGGGAATTTCTTCAAGCCCTCAGTCTTCCGCAATCCGCACGATTCTTGCCACGTCTTTTCGAACGATTGCCTGTTTCATCCCGGGCAGTTTGAACGTGTCTCTCTGACTTGAGAAGCGGAGCCAGCGATAAAACTCATCCGTTTGAATATCCGATGCACGGATATCGGTAAAAGAAGCATCCTGAAAATAGATTCTGGTTGTTTTCATATTTCTATTCCTTCCCGTATAACGTTCATGAGGTGCAGTATGAAAAAATATCTGCCGATCCTTTTTGCCGTCATACTTATGCTCACAGCCTGTGGGCAAAAGCCGGTTTTCGTCGTGAGCAGCAATGACGACAACAGCATCAGCGTAACTGCAGACAGAGGCCCAAAGGACTGCATGGGCATCGGCTATCTGACAGTCGGTGAAAATGAACAGATCGCTGTCGATGCCGACTTCAACCCGGATGGGAAGCTCGCCCTCCGTTTTATGGACGGGGTGCTCGGCTCATCCGATTTTCCTGATGAGCCGGCTGCAGAAGCGAGTATTTCCGGTTCGGATTCCATGACCTTCACAGCGGAACCGGGCGAATATACCGTCGCAGTCATCGCGCAGAGCAAGCTTACAGGAAACGCTCTGATTTACACAAAGCCGATTGTTTAAATAACGCTGCCGGGCTTTTACGCCCGGCAGTTTTTGGCATATGGGCTGTATAGCCTGCCGGCCGTCGGAACATGCTCGGCGCAATAGAAGGAAAGCCTCACTTCACATCGACGAGTTCGATCAGAAAGTTCAGTTCCTTCCCCGCCATCTCATGGTTGGCATCGAATGTGATTGTCTTTTCGTCTTTTGCGGCAACTTTTACCGGGAACGGGCGCCCAACCTGATCCTGCAGATATACCTGCTGGCCGACCGACAGGTTTTCTGCGCCGGGCAGCCTGTTTATTTCAACCGTAAAGATTGCCTGCGGATCGGCATCTCCGTATGCTTCTGCGGGTGAGAGGTGAATGTTGACCTTCTCGCCGACCTTCATGTTCGCTACCGCAGCGTCAAAGCCTTTGATCATCATGCCGGCTCCGCAGACAAATTCCAGAGGTTCGCCGCGATCATAGGACGAATCAAACTGCGTCCCGTCGTTAAAGGTCCCGCGATAATGCGTCCGGCAGGTCTTGCCGACGTTCGGGCCCTGGATTGAGGAATCTTCGTGACAGCTTCCGCATTCCTGTCCCCCGCAGCCGTGTTCCCCGCAGGAATGGCCTTCGCCGTGATGGTCACAGTTGGCCCCGGTATTCACCAGTTCTCCGCGGAGATAGGCCTCAACAGCTTCATCTGCGTTCCCGGATGCACCTGCACACAGTTCGATCCCGCGTTCCGAAAGAGCCGCCTGGGCACCGCCGCCGATGCCGCCGCAGATCAGGACATCGATCCCCTTATCATTCAGCAGAGCGGCAAGGGCACTGTGCCCGCTGCCGTCGGAACTGATGATTTTTGAGCTGATTACTTTTCCTTCCTCCACCTCATAGACTTTGAATTCCCCGGTGTGACCAAAATGCTGGAAAACATCTCCCTGTTCGTAGGTTACCGCAATTCTCATGGTTCATATCCTCTCATATCATCATGTCATTTTTATTCTGGGTTTTTGAAAAGAAGAAGGCAGTTCTTCGTGTTTTCTCTTTTCACGCTTGCTGCTTTGAGCATTATAGCCTTTTCGCCCGGAAAATGCAATCCGCTGATCCGACTGTGCGTTTTCTGCGGCACACGGAAACGCAGAAAACGGAGTGTTTTTCACTTGTAGCGGCCGGGTATTTATGATATTCTGTAATCAGCCCGGGCATCAAAACGGAAAGGGTGATCATATGGCATTCCTGAAAGAACATCAGCTCAACATCATGCTGTTTATGAGCGGGGTCTGCTGTATTCTTACCGTTTTGACAGCGGTACCCAAATCTCTGTCCTCCAGGCGAAGAAGTATTCTGGCGATGATGACACTCTCCGCCATGCTGCTTCTGCTGTCTGACCGGGCTGCCTATCTCTATCGCGGCGATGTCAGTGATCTCGGCAGCAGCATGGTCAGGATCAGCAACGGTCTGGTTTATTTTTTCCAGATTTTTATCCCGCATCTTGTGACGCGCTATCTCTATGACCTGCTGCAGGATGAGGGCCAGCTCCGGCTCAAGCCAAAGCAGCTGCGTGTCTGTGAAATCCTTTTTGTAATCGGCACTGTCCTGATTATCGTTTCTCAGTTTACAGGCCTGTATTACACATTTGACGCGCAGAACAATTACCATCGCGCTCCGGGTTATATCCTCTGCTATGTTATCCCCTTCCTGATCATTCTGCTGCAGGAATCGGTGCTGATCCAGTACCGGAAAAACCTGAACAATAATCTCGTGGCTGCCATCACGCTCAGCATTGCCCTGCCGTCACTCATGTCCATCGTCCAGATCTTCTTTTACGGCGTTTCGCTGACAAACATGACGATGGTGTTTATGGTGATCGTGTTCTTCATCTATGCACTGATTGCGATGAACGACAGCGTGGCACAGGCAAAAAACCGCGAAATCGAATCCTTTAAAGAAGCGCAGCACAAAGAGCGGATCATGTTTGAGCAGACCGCGGAGGCGCTGGCCAATGCGATTGACGCGAAAGACAGGTACACCCGCGGCCATTCCGCCAGGGTAGCGATGTATTCCCGGCTGATCGCCGAAAAGGCAGGACTGCCGGAGGATGCGTGCGAGAAGGTGTATTTTGAGGCCCTGCTGCATGACGTCGGCAAAATAGGCGTCCATGACGATATCCTCAATAAAGAAGGCAGGCTGACCGATGAGGAGTTTCGGCAGATCAAGCTTCATCCGGTTTTCGGCAGCCAGATCCTCTCCAGCATCCAGCAGTCCCCTTATCTGAGTCTTGGCGCGCATTACCATCACGAGCGGTATGACGGAACGGGATACCCCGACGGGCTGGCCGGTGAGGCGATCCCTGAATCTGCGCGCATCATCTCCGTTGCCGACGCCTATGACGCCATGACCTCGTCAAGAAGCTATCGTTCGCCCATCTCTCCGGAAAAGGTCCGGCAGGAGCTTACCGAAGGAATAGGAAAGCAGTTCGATCCGAAGTTTGCAGGGATCATGCTTGATCTCATCAGCAGCGGTGAACTCCATACAGAAGGATCTGCTTCCGCTGCTTCGGTTTCCAAGGTGGATGTGGAATCCTCCTGACTGTTGTCATCAGCCCTGTCTCTGGTGCTGTTTCATCCTTCCCTGCATAATGCCATATTTCTTTTCATGCTGCTTCCCAGAGAGATTTTCGTCAGATATGAATCAGCCGAACACGATGCCCTGCCGGCAATCGTGTTCGGCTTTTGCAATGATAGGTGTCAGCCCAGGATGGTCTGTTATGCTTTCACGCTTCGGGAATACGGCCGCCATTCTGCGCAAGAGACCTGCTGTTATAGTTCCCGTCGTCCGTTACCTCTTTTATGATCTCAAGCTGCCCGGGGAAGCGGACCGTCTCCTTCTCATCGCGGAGTTCGATCTCCATCAGCGCCCGGTCATTCCAGAAAGGATATACGTCGATCTTGAAATACTGGTTTTCATACGTCAGGCAATAGCGGGTCTTCCGGATCTGGTGCAAGGCGGGATCCGCCTCCATCAACAGCTGAAGATATTCATCCTGCGTCAGGTTCTCCTCAATCTCGACCCGTTTTAGGGGTGTAACGGTGTGCTTGAGCGTTTTGTAATAGATATAGCTGCCGTTTTCTCCCCGCTGCCTGATCCGCAGCTCGTCCCCGTCTTTTGCCTTCAGATAGGTCTGGATGATCTCGACTTTCCTGCAGTTTGGGAGAGCCTCAAGCTTTTTGACATCCGGATAGCGGATCAGGAACCTTCTTTCGATTTCATACGGTTCCGGTTCACCGAGGAAATGCTGCATCTCTGCAATCAGCCTCTTCAGTTTTTCCTCGAAGTTCGTTGAGTTATCGATGACACGCAGATGCGGGTGCCCGGTCCAGGCAGCAATCAGCTTGTCATCCAGCGCGGCGGCCTCTTCCGGTGTTTCCGTTCTCGCCTTGTTGTTTTCTGTCGTGTAGAATTCCACTGCGCCTTTTGCGGCGGTTTCAAGATGAAAGACCGCATCATAGCTGTCCCGCAGGTGGACCTCTGAGCGTCCGATGCTGTCAAGGACCTGAGAAAACTCGAGATCGTCCATATATGCCCGGTTGTCCATGGCTCCCCTGTCGCAGACGATCAGGACCTTCTCTGTTTTCATCGTCCCGGCTGCCTGTTCAAACAGGCTTTCTTTCTCAAGCTGGAGCCGCATCTGGCATTTCTGATAGTCCAGATTGGTTCCGCAGGACAGCGGCGTCACGCCCCCGCTGATCAGCTCTGTAGCCGTCTCCGGCACGACAAGAACGACGTATCCGAGTTGGGAGAACGTGTTCTGGATCCAGCTCAGGCCGGTTGTTTTTCCTGCACATGGTCCGCCTGTTATGACGATCTTTGTGATCATCGGTCCGTCACTTCTGTCCCGAAGCTTCAAGAGCTCTCCAGCGGACACCTTAAACAGCGCCGCCAGCTTTTGCAGCGCTTCGGACGCTGGCCTGGCGTTCCCGTTCTCCCACTTTGAAACAGTCTTGTCGCTGACGCCCACCAGCCGGGCGACCTGAGCCTGGGTGAGCCCCGCGGCTTTTCTCAGGGAATACAATTTGTTCGCAAACAGATAGTCATTAAATGAGCAATCCCCCTTCCGCCTACAATGTACAGGATACTGGATACGTTTCATAGAGCCTCATTTCCGCTGTGATTCCATACGGAAAACGCAGGCAGTACCATAGCTTTGCATAACATACCACATTTTCAGCGGTGCCGCAACACAAGAGCGGTACCTGCAATACTTTTATCCTTCATTTTTCATTGCCGTTGACGGCTTTCCATGCTATACTGTTTCCAGCGGAAGCATCAAGGCTGTCTGCGTAAACGATACGCTCCACAGGGTTTTCAAGATGACCGACTTTCCGGAGAATCTGAACGTTGACTGACTTTGCCGCCGCATGAACGGAATTTCAATAAGAAAGGGCCGGTAACAATGAACAGAAGACCAGTTTTCGTTGTATTGACTCTGCTGATGATGCTGGCATTATCGGGATGCTGTCTGAAGCATGATATGCAGCCAGCTACATGTACTGCGCCTTCAACCTGCTCGAAATGCGGAAAGACAGAAGGCGCGCCTCTGGGCCATACCGAAGTGACAGATGAAGCAGTTCCGCCAACCTGTACTGAAACCGGCCTCACGGAGGGCATCCACTGCTCCGTCTGCGGAGAGGTTCTGAAAGCCCAGGAAACCATAGATGCCTTGGGCCACACCGAAGTGACAGATGAAGCAGTTCCACCAACCTGTACTGAAGCCGGCCTCACGGAGGGCATCCACTGCTCTGTCTGCGGAGAGGTTCTGAAAGCCCAGGAAACCATAGATGCCCTGGGCCATACCGAAGCGGCAGATGAAGCAGTTCCGCCAACCTGTACTGAAACCGGCCTCACCGAAGGCAGTCACTGCTCTGTCTGCGGAGAGTTTCTGAAGGAGCAGGAAGTCATCGACGCCCTCGGTCATGACTGGGAAGATGCCACTTTCATGAAGCCGAAGACTTGCCGCCGCTGCGGTGAAGTGGAAGGCGAAGCGCTGGGTGCCCGATATCTGTTCGAGCTTTTGACGCCTGATCAAGGCACTGAAATCGCAGAGGAGAAGCAAAGCGCTGCCGTACAGAAGGCCGACACCCCGGAAAAAGCTGACTATCTTATCACGGGGAACGCTTTCGGCGCTGATGCCGATTCGTGGCTTTCCAACTCTTCCCTGACTTACTCTGTAGATACCGGGGATGAAGGGCTGAAAAAATACGGTCTGTCCGCTGTCATCAACGGCTCTGAGCCATTGCATGTGGTCTTTGCTTCTGATACCGACGGTATCTACATCAGTCTCCCCGACCTCATGAACGGCTGTTACTATATCAGCCATGAGGACTTTCTGGAAATCGCCGGTCCCTATATGAAAAATGCAGGATTGAACGGTGAAAGCGCTGCCGACATGCTGTATCAGGGTTTCTCCGAGGAAGACATGACAGCGCTCGCTCAAAAGTATCTGGATATCATTCTCAGCGTTGCCAGTGTTCACAACTCGGCAGAGGAGCTTGCATACTATGCGCTTGAAGGGCTGGGCGAAAACCAGCTGGCTCTCACGTTCACCTGCATGCCGGAGATCAGCGACTGGCGCATGATGCTCAGAGAACTGCTGTCGACCGCCAGGAACGATGATCTGCTTATGGATGTCCTCGTCAGGGCAGCAGAGATCAGTGCTCAGAACATGTCTCAGCAGGAGCTGCTTCTGCAGTTTGGGGTAAAGCATCTGGAGGATCTCCGGCCCGCCCTGCAGAAACTGCTTGACGAAGCCATCGAAAACGTCAATTCCTATGCGGAATCCCTGTACGGCACGGCATTTGAAATCGCAGCCGGATCGGATCGGGTCTATGCTGTAAAGCTCTGCCTTCCGGATGGGACGGTTTATGGGTATGAGTCATACGGTGATGCAGACAGCCTGCGAGAGGATGGCGTCTTTTCCTACGGAGATACTGTTTCCGCGTTTGCCCTGAATACTCTTCAGAAAAACGGCGAGGGCATAACAGGAAAGCTTACTGTTCTCGCTCCTGACGTCATCAGCATCAGCTATGTCACATACAGGCGTTCCGATGACGCTGTGGATTTCGATATTCGTGTCTCTGCTGAGGATGCAGTAATGACGGCAAAAAGCTCGACATCTCAGGGCGGCAGGCTGGTACAGCTGCGATACGATACGGAAGAAAACGATTTTGAGGTCAATATCCAAAAAACCAGACGCGAGGCCGGTCTCGCAATCGATGTCGATCACCGGACTGTCCTGAAAAATGAATCCGACATCGCAAATGCCGCCGTATCGATCTTTATCAGCAGCATCTCGAAAACCGATTTCTTTCTGAAAGCTTCTGAATTATTGGAAACTCTCGGCAATCCGGCCCCTGCAGAGCCGGCATCCCGGGAATCACAGGATTCTTTTTCATACGGGTTTTCAAAAGCTTTTTCGAAGACCAGCGACTGATTTTCACAGTAAACCATCAAGCAGGCAGCCTGTATCGGCTGCCTGCTTCTTCGCCCGCATATGTTGTTATGTAAACTATTTTGAACGCCGGCAGGAAAGCAACTCGGTCTTTCTGCAAATACTGCCGGAACGATATGCCGGTGCTTCATCCAAACCTTCTCCTGTATTCTTTTCGGATCTTTCGAACTTCCTCCATGTCTACCCTGTCTGTGTATTTGCTGAGCATCTGCAGTTCGCCGAGGCAGTATACGATCTGAAAGCTGTTCCGGATCAGTTTCCTGGCCAGGACATTGCAGTACAGATATGCCATGGTCGGCAGTTCAACATCACCGAACAGGCCCCAGTTGATCTGTGCCTCCGTTGCCCCTGCTTTGCGCAGTTCGCTGTTGATTCTGCCCAGCAGGTCATCGTACTTCTCTTTGCAGCGTTCCAGGTCTGCCACGGTGCTTTCGTAAAGCTCATCGATGACGTCAGGGTCATTCAGGTTTTCTCCGCGTTCGATATAATCGGCTTCGTTCAATGCCGCAAGCTTATCCAGGGCGTCCGGCTGTTCGGGATCGATCTCTGCAAGCTTTTCGGCATATTCTTTTCTGGTCATGTCAGTCTCCATTCTGCCGGGAATGCTTTATCGGGCACGGCATTCCTTCCCTGTCCGGATCATTTCCTTCTCTTCGACATGGTCATCGCCTCCGCCAGAAGCTCGCGGTGCAGATGAAGCGCTGTCCATTTTCTGTTATGATCCGTCACGACCGCTTTCAGCTTCACGCTCTTCCCTTCCCGTCTCAGCGTGTCAAGAAGCGCATGGAACGCTTCCCCGGAAAGATCATGCATTACCATCATTTCGTCCTGAAACGGGTCCGGACAAGGCAATGCTTTCCCATCCGGGTCTTTCAGGAGCCGGTCAATGGTCTGATTCTGCTGCTCCGGGTCTACCTCAAGCAGGCGAATGCCGTAGCGATATGCCAGGAGACGGATTATGGCTATTTTTCTCAGATCGCTGATATTGAAAAGCAGAACAGTTCCCATCCTGCACCTCCGCTGCAAGTTCTTTCATTGCGTTCACTAAAGCACCGTTATTGCCGATCCGGCAGGTTGTTCAGACAGTTTCCATCGCAGCCCTGCTTTTGTACGGAAGCTTTCAAAACCTCAGGCAGACAGCTTATCAGATCGGAAGGGGTTACGGAGTACTCGCCGAGTCTTTCTGCTGCGAGATCTCCGGCAGCACCGTGGATGTACACTCCGCACTGCGCTGCGTAAAACGGTTCGAGCCCCTGAGCAAGCAAAGCACAGATCACGCCGCACAGGACATCGCCGGAACCGCCTTTGGCCAGAGCCGGCCCGCCGGTCAGGTTGACCGAGGCCTCTCCATCCCTGCAGACAAGTGTTCCGTATCCTTTCAAAACGAGGACGGCATTCCTGAATTCTTTTGAAAATGCAAGTGCACCCTGCAGCCGCCCCTGCGACAGATCTCCGCCGATTCGTCTGAACTCGCCTTCATGCGGAGTCAGGACCGTCGGCACCTGGCAGGCATTCAGAACATCCATGTTCTTTCCGCAGGCGGTCAGCGCATCCGCATCCAGCACAAGCGGGCATCCGGCGTTTTTGATCACGTTTTCAACGATCTTCCTGGCAGCTTCATTCTGCCCAAGCCCCGGGCCGACAGCGCAGGCATCCGCTCTTTCGAGTACGGGAAGGATTGCGTCAAGAGCTTCTTTCGCCATTCTTCCGTCATCTCCGGACGGCAGCGGCGTAACCACCGCCCCGTCACACTTTACTGCGGCGATCGGATAGATGCTTTCCGGCACCATCAGGTGCGTCAGGCCGGCTCCGCTTCTCTCGCAGGCATTGGCCGCAAGGGCCGGTGCTCCCGAAAATCCTATGGATCCGCCAATGATCAGCGCGCGTCCATAGCTGTATTTATGGCTGACGAGCCTCCTGCTCGGCAAAACCGGCTTCTCAATCAGTCGGAGTGTGATGTCTTTCCGGCTCGTGCTGCAGAAGTCACGCGTTATTTCAAGATATTCTTCCAAACGGATTGATCTCATTTTGGCCCTGATCCTCCCAAATCGCGTGGCCGGTGCAGATGAAACTGCAGATAAGCTGAAAAGGCATCAGCGCCATCTCAGCGTCTCGCAATGCTGCATCCGGACCGGATGCGGGTTCCCTCCGCAGTCAGACTGACCAGGCCCGCTCTGTCCATTCCTATAATAGCAAATCCTGACAGCGGTTTCAACAACTCCCTTGTCTTTGCTGATACTCCATCTTTTCCTTCATCTTTTATGACCGTTTGCCAATTCTGAAGGGCAGATGGTCTTTTTGATTTATAAGACGGGAAATCCTGTATTTCAGCCTTGGATTTGCGGTATTGACGCCGCTTGTCTCTGCTGGTATCATGCTGGTGAAAAAATCCCTGCCAAGATCGGAGTGCCTGCAGAAGCAGGTCCTTCAGCGACGATTTCCCCGAGCCTCTTCACTTTTGGAGTTGATTGCATTGCCGGTTTCTATATCACTGATATTGACCTGGCACGTTCGATGGTCTCCCAGGCAGCTCATCGTGAAATCTTCAGATCCGGCAATCGGATAAGGCTTTCCAAAGAAGAAATACCAAAAAGGACTTAACGAGATCATATGGACAAGCTTTCTTTTTTAGACTTCTCATCTACTATTAACGGAATCGTTGTTAATGCATCTTTCAGCAAGGAAAGCATCAAGGAGATTTTTATTCCTTTGTTGAAGCATTTGTCTTCTATGTGCTCGGAAAAGCAGGCGCGAATACTCGTAATGCTTGCCGCACCTCCCGGTGCCGGAAAAAGCACTCTCGTCAGTTTTCTGGAATATTTGGCGAAGGACGCTGTTCCAGAGAAGGCATTTCAAGCCATTGGAATGGACGGTTTTCATCGGAAACAGGAATATCTGCTGACGCATACGGCCATTGTAGCTGGGAAAGAGATTCCCATGGTAAACATCAAAGGGGCACCCGTCACATTTGATCTGGAAAGACTTCGGGAGAAGATTTCAGAATTGATGGAAGGGCATCCCTGCAGGTGGCCAATCTATGACCGGCTTCTTCACAATCCGGTGGAAGACGCGATAACAGTCGATTCTGACATTGTGCTTCTGGAAGGCAACTATCTTCTTCTGGATATTGACGGCTGGAGGGATCTGTCAGATTATGCGGATTTCACCATATCTCTTTCAGCAAATGAAGAATTGCTCCGGAAACGGCTGATTGCGAGAAGGGTCGCAACAGGGGTCAATCAGGAAGACGCCGAGAAATTCGTTGATTTCAGCGACATGGCCAACGTGAGACTGTGTCTGGAAAACAGCAAGAAAGCAGATCTTGAGCTGGAAATAACGCAGGATGGAACTGATATCATACTTAAGGCCTGAACTTCTTTGAGTGAAGCGGAACCCGTCATTATCTAAGGCTGATTCTATTTCTGCATTGTCTTTTTCATCTCAACAAGCACGCCCGGGCAAGCGTCCAGGCGTACTTTTTCGTTCGCTTACCTTAGAGAGATCAAACCATATACCTCGCTGCGCAGGCCAGAGCTGTACTTTTCGTTCGATTAACGTATGGACAGCGATTCGCAATGCATGTCCATCTTCATTGATAAAACAGATCTCACCGATTTAAAGTGAGATCTGTTTTCTGTATTATGATGTAAAGGATCTGTGAATGCTGGCTGCTCCTGTGGGCTCGAACCCGTATTCACGACTTATTTTTCAGATACTACCAGCTGAAGTACATCCGGTCTTGCATAATGGCCTACTGCATCATGCTCCATTTTGGCTGCGGCCGGAAGACTCATGTCCAGTTCAGCGTATATGATCTTCTCTTCATCCCATACCGGATCCGTAACATAGTGTCCATATGGGTCTATTATGCAGCTTCCGCCACGGCATACCATATCCGGCAAATCTGCTAT
The DNA here is from genome assembly GCA_900317375.1 of uncultured Eubacteriales bacterium. Classification (GTDB taxonomy): domain Bacteria; phylum Bacillota; class Clostridia; order Oscillospirales; family Oscillospiraceae; genus Limivicinus. The sequence continues at coordinate 29,999 of ONGJ01000017.1, read as the reverse complement.
CTCTGCTTTGGTATTCAGGTCCTTTGGGTATGACTCTTTTCTGATTATCATATCGGAATTGATAAAATAGCATTTGCCTTCTATCGCTATATGCCGGATGGTTGCCTGCCATTCAGGATTATCGTTTGTGTTAGGCGAGATATAGAGCGTTATACCCTTTTGATACAGAGCGACTCTTGCAAGCGGCATATAGCTTTCCCAGCATATGAGGCTGCCTGCAGGCCCCCATGGTGTTTCCGTGATTGGGAAATAGTTTCTATCAGCATCTCCCCAAACAAGTCTTTCCGACCCCGTAGGTTTTAGTTTGCGATGCACTTTATATGTTCCGTCTGGTTCGAAGATGGCATTGCTGTTATACAAAGTTCCTCCGACCGCATCTCGCTCTGAGAAGCCAATGCTGATATATACACCGCTTTTTTTCGCTTCACCCGCGAGCTGAATGAATTCATCTCCGCCGGCCACGACAGAAGCATCATAATATCTCTTCCAGTCGGCCCTGCCGGGTTCCGTCCTCTTCCCGACACTGAACCCGAAGTTCATCCCAAAGGGATACCCCGGAATGAACAGTTCCGGGAACACGATCAGTTCTGCATTGTTTTTCACCGCCTCTTCAATATACCATAGCGTCTTTTTCAGACTTTCCTGCTTATTGAACAGAACCGGTTCAGCCTGGACCACCGCAATGCGGCATATATGTTTGCCTAAATCTTTCATCGGGAACTTCTCCTTTTTACTATGCAATTCCAGCGTCTGCTCTGAGTATAACATCTCCGGAAAAGCAGAATTTGTTATTACACTTGAGGAAAAGAATTAAACCATGCCCTTTCTTCAAACGCTTTCTTTTTAGGCTGCATGGAATCGCTTTCAGCAATTCCGACAGGTAAATAACAGACTAACTCATAGCTGTCGGGCACATTTAAAATCTGTGCCATCTTGTCACAAATCTTGTCATCATCGGTAATATGTCCTTCATACCAGCAGCTTTGATATCCCAGCTCCACAATAGCAAGCAGCATATTTTGAATCGCAGCCGAATAATCCTGCACGGCAAAGCATTTATCCCGATATGCATTGATTCTCTGCGTTAAAACGCAAATAGCTGCAGGTGCAGTCTCTCCAACAGGCGGTTCAATCACAAGATGGAATTTTTCCAAAATCTTCGGATCATCAACTGCAATCAGTGATGTCGTTTGCATGTTGCAGCCAGACGGAGCATCAAGACCGGCCTGCATAATCTTTATCAAATCTTCCTTTGGTACAGGAATATCTTTGTATTTTCCTTTATAACTGCGTCTGCAATGGATAGCTTCTATAACATTCATAGCATTCTCCTTCACAAAATCCCGATCTATCTGTCTGCCAACCAATCCAATCAACATCCAGCGGTACAGACAGGCCCTCAAGCTCGTCCGTGTGTTGATCATAGCACAAAACGGAAAGAACGGCAATTCTATCATCATTACCGCTCTTTTATGGTGCGCGAGGCGGGACTTGACCTGCCCTGCGGGGCAGGCCGGGCCGCGGCTCTGAGGCGCCCCCGGCGCCTCATTCACTCCCGCTCCCGTTCAAGTCCCCTTTGATCAAAAGCAAAACGGCCATCCCTTGCGGAATGACCGTTTGTTTTTGGTGCGCGAGGCGGGACTTGAACCCGCACGCCCGGAGTGAGCACTAGAACCTGAATCTAGCGAGTCTGCCAATTCCACCACTCGCGCCTGTTTGTAACGTGACAAATAATAGCACGCAGCAGGGACTTTGTCAAGAACTTTCTTCAGGCCGGAACCCCTGCCGGACTCCCTGCCGTTTTTTGCCGCAGGAAGCAGCAAAACGTTGTAAAACAGGGAAAAATGAGATACAATAACGAAAAAAAGGAGGAATGGATCATGAAATCATTCAATGACTTTAAAAAAGGAGGAATGGATCATGAAATCATTCAATGACTTTCCGAAAGTATCCCTCGGGATTTTCCCGACACCGATTCACAGACTCGATCGGATCAGCGCTCTGCTGAACACGAATATCTATATCAAACGCGATGATCTCTGCGGTCTGGGGCTCGGCGGAAACAAGACCAGAAAGCTGGAATATCTGCTGGCAGATGCGATGCAGAAGAAGGCCGAGATTGTTTTCACGACCGGCGGCGCGCAGTCCAATCACGCCATGCTGACGGCAGCGGCGGCCGGAAAGCTGGGGCTGAAAGCAATCCTTGTTCTGAAAAAGCGCGGCGTGACGGAATGCCTTGGCAACCAGCTGCTGGAACACCTGATGGGTACCGATGTCCGCTTTGTCGATACAGACAGCTATGACGACATCTACGATGAGATGGACCGCATCGGCAAAGCGCTCGGGAAGCCGTACTACAAGATCCCCTGCGGAGGCTCCAATGCTCTGGGGGCCATCGGCTATGTGGAGTGTGTTGAGGAAATCCGCGACAGCGGCCTGTCCTTTGACCATATTGTCTGCGCCGAAGGCAGCGGAGGGACGATGGCCGGTCTCGCGCTCGGGGCGAAGCTGTTTCTGCCGCAGACGAAGGTCCACGGCATGATGGTCGATACCGATCCCTTTGATGAGATCACGCCCCGCCTGATGAAAGAATCGGCCGCCCTGCTGGAATCGGATGTTTCGATCAGCAGCAGCGACTTTCATCTGCGCGATATGTGCGGCCCCGGCTATGCCATCCCCTCCGAGGAGGGAAATGCCGCGGTCCGGCTGCTGGCGTCGGAAGAGGGGATTTTCCTGGACCCCGTCTATACAGGGAAAGCCTTTGCCGGACTTGTGGCCATGGCAAAGGAAGGCGCGTTCCGTCCGGATGAGAAGGTCCTGTTTCTCCATTCTGGCGGGGCCGGCGGCCTGTTTGCCGTGCTGTAAGGCGGCGAGTACCGAAGAAGAGGAAAGCTCCCCTTTCATGCAGAAAGTGAAATAAAGAGGGAATGGAAAGAATGAAAAAACTGAAGATCACAAATAACGCTCCGGTTGTGCTGGGCTTTGCCCTTGCCTGTTTTGCCGTTCTGATCCTCGGCTTCCTTACCGGCGGCAAAAGCAGCAGGCTGCTTTTCATGACCTATCGCTCTTCCCTGACGAATCCGCTGACCTATGTCCGGTTTTTCACCCATGTGCTCGGGCATAACGGCTGGGCGCATTTTATCGGGAACATGTCCTATATCCTGCTTCTCGGGCCGATGCTGGAAGAGAAATACGGCGGTGCAAAGATCCTCGAGGTCATCGGCATCACGGCGCTCGTAACGGGGATCGTCAATTTTATCTTTTTCCCGTCGGTTGCCCTCTGCGGGGCCAGCGGCGTGGTTTTTGCCTTTATCCTGCTGGTTTCCTTCACGAATGTCCGGGAGGGCGAGATCCCCGTTTCGGTGATTCTGGTGGCGCTGATTTTCATCGGCCAGCAGATCTATGAAGGGCTCTTCGTGCAGGATAACGTGTCCAATCTGTCCCATATCCTCGGCGGCATTGTCGGCGCGGTCGTTGGCTACCGGCTGAACGTAGGGAAAAAGAAAGCTTCGTAAAAACAGCGCGGCGTCCTGCCGTGCAGGGCGGCCCTCAGCTGTTCTTTTCAAAATGAATGGAGGAAACGCTGTCGAGCAGATTCCTGAACTCGGCCAGTTTTTCTTTCTTTTCCAGAAACAGAATGGTCACCGCTTCGTAAAGCGATACGGTCGTGATGATATCGAACAGGTAGAAGAAGAATTCGTCCCACATGGTATCCCCTGCCAGCGCGCTTCTCATCAGGAACATGAACAGGAAACTCAGCAGCCCTGCGACAATAAAGTACACGGCTGTCCTGTCTCGCTGTCTGGTTTCATTGACTTTGCCCTTCAGTTCGATGATCAGGTTCTTTTTCAGGATGTCGGCCATCTGCGTCTCCGTATAAGGCCCGAAATCGTTGAATTGCAGCGTCAGATCCACCTTGTATTTCGATGGAGCCAGGCCGAAGGCAGACCGGATCTGGTCCAATACCTCGGTGCTGATCAGCGGCGTATCGGTGAGACAGGTGCTGTCGATCCAATCTTCCGCACTGTCATACTGCATAACAATCTTCGCGGTTTTCTCCTCTTCGTCGATTTTGAAAAACTCGCGTTCAATACTGTCCCATTCTTCCAGCTTTTTCGCTTTCATTCTTTCGCCATAAAGCAGGGCCTGTCAGGCCCTGCTTTTTCCTTTCTCACGGGTTGTCGGTTCCCTGCGGCGGGAATCTGCTTCCGCCCTCATCAGAGCCATTTTTTCTTTTTGAAGTAAAGCAGGGACGAAATGGCAATCACCAGCGCCGATGCAATCACGAGCGGATAGCCGTAGGGCGAGTCCAGCTCCGGCATATGCGTAAAGTTCATACCGTACCAGCCGGTAATCAGTGTCAGCGGCATGAAGATCGTGGTCACCACCGTCAGGATCGTCATGATTTTGTTCTGCTTCAGTTCGATCTGTGACTGATACAGATCGCCCAGCTGCATGGTGTAGTCCCGAAGGGATGTCGCGGTCCCGTACAGCCGGTCCATGCGATTGGAAAACATCCGGAAATAGCGCAGGTTTTCTTCCTTGAAGAAGCCGTTTTCGTTCTCCTCCAGCTCCTGCGTAAAGTCGATCAGCTGCTCATAATGGATTCTCAGTTCACGGATCTCTCCGCGGATCAGGTTGATCTCTTTCGGGTATTCGCTCTCTCCCTTGTCGAGGATATCCTTTTCAATCCGGTCAAGCTTGCTTTCAAAGCCTTCCATCAGGTCAAGGTCCTCATGCACGATCTGCTCCAGAAAGTCGTAGAAGAACCGCTCCAGACAGGGCATTTTCCATTGTCTGGAGTTTTTGATCTTTTCGATAATCTGCTGGGCCGTGTTCGTGTCGTCAATAAAGACGATGCCCTTTTCATCCAACGCAAAGGCGAATTTATGGTTCGCTCTCATAAGATTCTTTCTGTCCGGCAGGGAAAAGGTCCCCGTCAGGGAATCATAGTTCACTTCCGTCTTCGTGTTGTGAATAGCGGCCGTGTTCAGGCCCAGGTCGATCCCCATATCGAAGAGTTCTTTTTTCTCTTCCCACTCGTTCGTGGTCAGGACGGCGACAAACTGGCTCTCTCCCGTTTTCATTTCGGGAGGACTGCACTCTACAAGGGTTTTTTGGATCAGATAGTACATGGCAGCTCCTTCATTCGGCTTTTTGATCGTCTCTGCGCTGTATTATAGGGCGAAGGCAGAGAAAACGCAAGAATCTTATTGCCGGCGCAGCCCATTTTTCGGTAGCCATGGCCGCAGTTTTGTGCTATACTTCATACGATGATTGAAACGCAAGCCCTGACAAAATTGCGAGGTGAATCATGAACGAATTTGTAAAACTTCTGGTCTGGCAGATGGCGCAGGTCCTGGGCTACGAAAACCAGACCGACCTGGCAGAGCATTCTGTTCTGCTTCTTGTCGACTATGACGCCGACGTCTGTCACCCCATCTTCATCGGGAAGCACTTTGTTTCCGCAGATCTTGACCCGGGGATGCCCTGGAAGGGCGCCGTGAAGTATCTCACCTCCGATGTGATCTCCGACGAATACAAACGGGAATGTGCGCTTTTCTTTTCCGAAAAAGCCGCCCGGCGCAAGTATGAAAAGCAGCGCGTTTACGATTCCATCAACTATGTCTCTCAGCTCTCAGACGGCAAGCGCTGGACGCACTGCATGCAGTCGCTCTTCACCAGCTCCCGCTCCATTCAGGAGCTGTCCTCTGCCTTTACGGCGGAGGCTTCTTTCCTGCACTCTCCGGATATTCATTTTCCGCCCTTCGATCCGGCTTCCTCCGAGTCCGCGGGGATCTTTGCGCCGGAGGGCTCGCCTGACAACCGCGAGCATCTGCTGTCCTACTTCCTCGTCATCGAGGTTGACGCCATCCGCAAGAGCATGGAATCTCTCCGCTATCTCGCCCGCCATGATCAGCTCACCGGCCTCTACAACCGCCATATGATGGCGGAGATCGTCAACGATGATCCCTCCATCGTCATTATTCTGGATATCGACAACTTCAAGGGGATCAACGACACCTACGGGCACACCGCCGGGGATGAAGCGCTCTGCACCATGTCCAGCCGGCTGGAGGCCGTCTTCTGGCAGCCCGACCGGGATCTGGTCTTTCGTCTCGGCGGGGATGAGTTTCTCGTCGTCATGAGAGGCGCCTCCGAGGAAGAGGCGGTCAGCTGCCTGCGTCTGATCTGCGAGCCGGTTGTTTTCACCACCAGCGACGGTCAGGTGATCAGCTTCTCCGTCTCCGCCGGATACATTCCCTGTAGCGGGGACTTCAAGGCCAGCATGAAGGCTGCGGACGACGCGCTCTATGCCGCCAAAAAAGCAGGCAAAAGCGGCTTTGTCCGTGCGGAGTAAGCCTTTCTCCCCGCTCTTCTTTCCCTGTATCCTGCGCCGGCGGGATTTCCTCTCCTCAGCAAAAACGCAGAAATTTCCCCTTCGATCTGCCGTCTTTTTGGCAAATTTGAAAATTGACAAAGTCACGGCAGACGTTTATACTCATGGCATCATAAAACTTCTGAAAGGAATTCTGGTTTCATGATTCGGACGTTTGCCAGCATGATGATGACCGAGATGCACATGTGCCGCATGTGCATGCGTCGCTATGCTCATCTGAACTGCCTGTCCGCTTCATGATCCAGTCTGATCAGTTTTTGTTCATTCCAGACCGGGAAGCCGCAGCAGGCTTCCCGGTTTTCTTTTTTCATTAAAGAGGTGATACCATGCTGAAACGCCCTGACCGATACCCCCGCCGACGGTGCGGCGGGAGCACGGACCGAATGTGACCCCCTTATCCGTTCCGCCCGTCCCTTTCGGACAAAAAACGCATAACCCATATCAAATCAAAAGAAAAAGATGAAAGTAAGGAGAACCGATATGAAAACCCTGAAAACCGTATTTGCCTTTGCCCTGGCGGCAGCCCTGGTCCTTTCCCTGAACCTGACGGCCTTTGCCGACTCTCTCCCCATCGGCATCCCCGATGACGGCACGAACCTGTCCCGCGGCATCAAGCTGCTGGAGACCGCCGGTCTTATCACGGTCGACCCGGAGGCCGGCTATACGCCCGAGATCGCCGATATCACCGGCTACCTCTATGATGTCGAGGTTACCCCGGTCCAAGCCAACACCCTGCCTTCCACCCTCGCCGACTTCGGCGCCTCCACCATCAACGGCACCTATGCCATCCCCTTCGGGCTGATCCCCTCCCGCGACGGCCTGATCATTGAAAAGCAGAGCGAGGACGGCGACAACCCCTACGTAAACATCATTGCCGCCCGTGCCGAGGACGCCGAGAACGAGGTCTACCAGACCATCGTCAAGGCTTACCAGACCCAGGCCGTTGCCGAGTTCCTGCTGGTCAACTACGAAGAGGCCTTCTTCCCTGCCTTCGACTATAAGGACGAAATCACCCTGACCAAGGAAGAGGCCCAGGAGATCGTGGAGTATTCCTCCCCCAAGAAGGGCAAGACCGTTGTCAAGGTCGGCGTCTGCGGCGCCAACAACGACCAGTGGCAGGCCGTGCAGAAGGTCCTGGATGAACAGGATGCGGGCATCTATATCGAGCTCGTCGAATTCGACGCCTACAACCTGCCCAACGAAGCGCTGAACGCCGGCGAGATCGATCTGAACGCCTTCCAGCACAAGGCCTATTTGAAGAACGACGCCGAGGCAAACGGCTACGATGTTGTCGCCATCGGCGATACCCTGATCGCTCCCCTGACGCTGTATTCCGAGAAGTTCGATTCTCTGGATGCGCTGAAGGCCGCCGCCGGCAAGCTCGGATAACAGTCGCCGTGATTGAAGTCCGTAATCTGAAAAAAACCTACCATCTGAAGAGCGGAGACGTCACGGCACTGGACGGCGTCTCCCTCTCCATTGAAGATGGCAGCGTATATGGCGTCATCGGCTATTCCCCCGACGAGGGCACCATTACCATGGGTGAATACCGGGACATCGAGATCCGCGCCGGCCAGCCGTATTATCAGGGCAGACGCATGGACACCCGCCTCCAGAATGAAATGCGCCGCGGGATCGGTATGATTTTCCAGCATTTCAATCTTCTCGAGCGTTCCACGGTGTTTGACAACATCGCCTACCCCCTCAAGTACACCGGCAGAAGCCGCGAAGAAATCCGTGCCCGCGTGCTCGAGCTGCTGGAGCTGGTCGATCTGCAGGATAAGATCGACGTCTTTCCCTCCCAGCTCTCCGGCGGGCAGAAGCAGCGCGTGGCCATTGCACGCGCCCTGGCAGCGAACCCGAAGATCCTGCTCTCCGACGAGGCCACCAGCGCCCTGGACCCGGACGCGACCGAGTCGATTCTCAACCTCCTGAAGGATCTGAACCGCAAGCTCGGCATCACCATCGTCATCATCACCCACGAGATGGCCGTCATCAAAACCATCGCCGACCGCGTGGCCGTGATGGAAAACGGCCGCATTGCCGAAGAGGGCAGCGTCTATGACGTCTTCTCGGATCCGAAGGCCGAGATCACGAAGAAGTTTATCAACTCGTCCTCGCCTCTCGGCAAGATTGAGCGGATGATCGCCGAGGATTCCGGCTTCACCCAGCTGAAGCCAGGGGAAAAGCTGGTCAAGCTCATCTTTCAGAAGGAAAGCGTCGGCGAGCCGGTTCTGACCGTCGCTGCCCAGCGCTTCGGCGTCACGCTGAATATCATTCTGGCGAACGTGGAGTACCTTCACGGCAACCCCTTCGGAGGTACCATCGGTGTCCTCAGCGGCAGACCGGAGGATCTGGATGCCGCGATCCGTTTTCTGAAAGACAGTCATGTACGCGTGGAGGTGCTGAAAGATGGAAGCCTGGATTAAGGAAATCGCCCCCAATCTCTATACCTATCGGTCCAAGTTCTTTACCGCCTGCTCCGCCACGGTCGAGATGTTCTGGAAGGCCGGGCTGATTGCCTTTGTCATCGGCCTTTTCTTCGGCATTCTGCTGGTCGTCACCAAAAAGGGCGGGATCCGCCAGAACCCCGTCGTCTACCAGCTGACGAACCTGGTCATCAACATTTTCCGCTCGATCCCGTTCATCATTCTGCTGATCTTCCTGATTCCTCTGACCCGGGCGATGGTCGGCACGGCCATCGGCGTCAAGGGCGCCATTCTGCCCCTGGTCTTCGGTACCGTGCCCTTCTATTCCCGCCAGGTCGAGGTTGCCCTCTCCGGCGTCGAAGAGGGAAAAATCGAGGCCGCACGCAGCATGGGCAGCGGGACCTGCGGGCTGATCTTCCGCGTGTATCTGCATGAGGCGCTGCCGGATCTGATCCGCGTGACCACGGTCACGGCCATCAGCCTGATTGGCCTGACCACCATGGCGGGCGCCGTCGGCGCAGGCGGGATCGGCTCGTTCGCCATCAATTACGGGCAGAACCAGAATCACCAGGATATCGTCAACGTCTGCGTCATCGTGCTGCTGGTGGTGACCTTTGTGCTCCAGAGTCTCGGCAACAGCCTTGCCAAGCGCACCACCAACCGCAGCCTGTTCCAGATCCGCCACAACAAGTAACCGCTTTCCGGAGGGAACCATGTCATACCGAGATCGCATTCTTGCCTATGTCGACCGTCAGGACGCTGTCTACCGCCAGATCGCCCTGGATATCCACGCAAAGCCCGAGGTCAGCAACTACGAGTTCTTCGCCTGTGAGACGCTTTCCGGCCAGCTGGCCCGGGAGGGCTTCAAGGTCAAAACGGACGTGGCCGGTCACCGTACCGGCTTCACTGCCGTCTACCGCTCCGAAAAGCCGGGCCCGACGCTGGTCTTTCTGGCGGAATATGACGCGCTGCCCGGGATCGGCCACGCCTGCGGCCATAACCTCTTCGGCGCGACCTCCTGCCTCGCCGCCGCCGCCCTGAAGCAGGTGCTCGACGAGACCGGCGGCGAGATCCGTGTTTACGGCACCCCCGGCGAGGAAGGCGGCGAAAACGGCAGCGCCAAGGTCAGCTTTGTCCGGGAGGGCTTCTTCCGGGATGTGGACGCCGCTCTCTGCGTGCACCCGGGCTCCGACATCCATGAGCCGACCCATGCCGAGCTCTCCTGCGCGCCGATCCGCATCGAATTTCGCGGCCGTGCCGCCCATGCAGCCTCCGCACCCACTGAGGGCATCAATGCGCTTGACGCGATGATCCTGGTCTTCAACGCCGTCGGCCTGCTGCGTCAGCAGCTTCCCCAGGATGTCCGCATCCACGGCATCATCACCAAAGGCGGCGATGCGCCGAACATCATCCCCGAATACACCGAGGCCAAATTTTTCGTCCGCGCCGCCTCTGTAAAACGTCGGGACGAGGTTTACCGTAAGATGGAGAAAATCGTCGAGGGCGCCGCGCTTCAGACCGGCTGCACGGGTCTTCTCGAACCGATGCAGCGCAACCTCGTTGACAATGTCATCCCGACCCCCTCCTTTGACGCGGTCTATCAGCGCAGTCTGGCGTCTCTCGGCGAAAGCCTCGATCTGGATTGCGGCCATCCCCTCGGCTCCTCCGATGTCGGCAATGTCTCTCAGGTGATCCCGGTCATTCAGCCCATGATCCGCATCAGCGATGTCCCCGTTGCGGGGCACACGCTGGAAAAGTGCGAGGCTGCCCGCTCCGAAACCGGCCTACGCTCGATCTCCGTGGGCGCCAAGGCCCTGGCTCTGACCGCCCTGGAGCTGATCGAGAACCCGGCCCTCCTGAAACAGATTCAGGCAGACCACCGTGCCGCCGTCAAAGCCCAGCAGTAAGGCTTTCTGCCGCAACATGCGCATTCCCGGATACCGCCCTTTCGGCAGTATCCGGGAATGCCTTTTCTATTGAGCTTCCTGCCGCGGTTCATACCGCGATATCTTCCTTTGTCACCTTTTCCCAGGAGAATTCCGGGATCAGTTCTTTTGCGCTGACGGCCTCCCGCCGGTCCCGCAGGCCGCAGAGGAAGGCCAGCTCCCCGACCACGTCCTCCGCCCGTCTTTCCTGCCGCAGGGTCCGGGTGTTCAGGCTGCCCAGGCGCTTGGAGAGCTTGCCCTTGTCCCCCGTCAGCAGCGGGCTGTGGCAATAGTCCGGTGCCCTTCCTCCCAGCGTCTCGATCAGCCACTTCTGCCGCGGCGCGGAGGCGAGCAGGTCTCTTCCCCGTACCACCCGGGTAATGCCCATGCGCATGTCGTCCACGCTGACGGCCAGCTGATACGCATACACGCCGTCCGAGCGCCGGATGATGCAGTCCCCCGCCTCCCGTGCGGGGTTCTGGATGAAGAGGCCGTAGTGCCCGTCGTTGATCCGGATGTCCTGATCCGGGCTATTCAGCTTCCAGGCAGGGTTCCGGCCGGCCTTCAGCAGCGCCTCGCGCTCCGCCTGACTCATCCTGCTGCAGCGGCACCCCAGGTCCGCCTCCTGCTCGCCGGGATGCGGCGCCGAGGCTGCAGCCAGGCGCTTGCTGCGCGAGCACCAGCAGGGATACGCCAGGCCCTGCTCCTTCAGCGTCTGAAAGGCCTCTTCATAGAGCGCCGTCCGCTCCGACTGGGCATAGCCGGGATCCTGCGGCCAGCCCCGGTCCCAGTCGAGTCCCAGCCACCGCAGGTCCTCCGCCATGGCCTCTGCGAACGCGGGGTCCGAGCGTGCCGGGTCCAGGTCCTCCAGGCGAAAAACCATCTCGCCCCCCAGGCTGCGGATGTCCAGCCAAGCCAGCAGCGCGGAAAGCAGGTTACCCAGATGCAGATACCCCGACGGGCTCGGCGCAAAGCGGCCGACTGCCTGGCCCGCCGTGCTTTTCTCCGTCATGCGCCCGCCTCCCTGCGTGTCGAAATCTGCAATGATATTATAGTCTGCTTCTCCGCAAAAGGCAAGACGCGTCATTTTTACGCCCTGTCGCAAAAAGTTCACATTCCATTGAAAATTCATTCACACAGGATTGAAAAAGCATTCAAATTTCTTTGCTGATTTCTTCATGATTTTGTGGTATAACAGGTTCATCATTCAAAAACGAAAAGAGGTTGTCCACGCATGAAAGCATCTTCTGTCATTTCCCGTTCCGTTCTTCAGAAGACCCTGTCTCTCCTTCTCCTTGCCGGCCTGCTCGCAGGCTGTTTCGTCATCGGCGGCCGTTCCAGTGCCTCTGCCGAGTCCGCTGACCAGACCGCGTTTTCCACGCAGACCGTGTTCAATGAAGCCTCCTCGCTCTCCCCTGCCGATCTCTATGAGCAGAATGTCGGCTCGGTCGTCGGCATCACCACCTCCGGTCAGATCAACAGCCGTTACGGCTACGGCTATACTTACCAGGCCTCCGGCTCCGGCTTCATCATCTCTGACAACGGCTACATTCTCACCAACTGTCATGTGATCAGCGGCTCCGACTCCGTCACCGTCGCCACCTATGACGGCGAGACCTACGACGCCAAGGTCATCGGCTATGACGAGGCCACCGACGTCGCCGTTCTCAAGATCGATGCCGAGAATCTGAAGCCCGTCACCATCGGCGATTCCGACAAGCTGCGCATCGGTGATCCCGTCTATGCCATCGGCAACCCCATGGGCGAGCTGACCTTCTCTCTGACCCACGGCATCGTCAGTGCTCTGAGCCGTGATATCAGAACCGGCTCCGGCAATTCCCTCGGCCTGATTCAGACCGACTGCGCCATCAACTCCGGCAACTCGGGCGGCGCCCTCTTCAACGAGCGCGGCGAGGTCGTCGGCATCACCAATGCCAAGTATTCCAGCTCCGCCTTCTCCGGCGAGGCCGAGATCGACAACATCTGCTTTGCCATCCCTGTCAACAGCGTCAGCACCATCGTCACCAGCATCGTTGAAAACGGCTATGTGCTCAAGCCCTATATCGGCGTCACGGTTTCCCCGCTCTCTGACGAAACCGCCGGCATCATCGGCCTCAAAGCCGGTGCCGTGGTCCAGGCCGTCGTCGAGGATGCACCCGCCGACAAAGCCGGCATCAAGGTCAACGATGTCATCGTCAAGGTAAACGATACCGATATCAAGGACTCCAACTCCCTGGTCCAGGCGATTGCCAAGTCCAAGCCCGGCGATGTTGTGACTTTCGAGATCTACCGTCAGGGCGAGCAGATCCAGCTTCAGGTCGAGATCGGCTCGAAGACCGAATCCGCCCTCAAGAACGAAGAAGAGGCTGAAAAGGAACAGGCCGAAAACGACGGGGCCGTTACCGAGCCTGAGCAGCTGCCCCAGGACCCGCAGGAGTTCCCGGGCTTCGGCGCGAATCCCTTTGAGGATTTCTTCAGCATCTTCGGCTTCTGATCTGGCTTCCCAGCGTTTTCGCATAAGATAAGCTTCGATCCCCGTTCTGTCTGTCCCTCGGGTCAGACAGAACGGGGATCTCCGTTTTTCTTATCCTTTGTATTCCAGGCAGAGCATCGTGATGTCGTCAAACTGCGCCGCCTCGCCGACAAACGCGTCCACCGCGTCCGTCACGCATTTCAGGATCTCCTCGGGGCTCGCCCCGGCGCAGGTGTTCAGTGCCTCGATCATCCGGTCGGTCCCGAACATCTCTTCCGCCGTATTGTGACGCCGTCCGTGTACAGAAACAGCTTGTCGCCCTTCTCCAGCTGCAGCTCGTATTCCTGATAGCGGGCACCCTCGATTCCGCCGACGACAAAGCTGTGCCGATCCTTCAGCAGTTCGAAGCGGCCGTTCTTCATGACCGCCGGATACTCGTGCCCGGCGTTTGCCGCCGTGATCTTCCCGCTGCTGATCTCCAGGATGCCCATCCAGACCGTCACAAACATCTCGGTCGCGTTGCTAGCGCAGATCAGGTCGTTCGTCACCGACAGGATCTCGCCCGCTGATTTGCCCATCATGGCGCTGTTTTTCAGCATAGTTTTGGAAACCATCATGAACAGTGCGCCCGGTACGCCCTTGCCGCTGACATCCGCCATCACCAGCGCCAGATGATCCTCGTCGATCATAAAGAAGTCATAGAAGTCTCCGCCCACATCCAGGGCCGGTGTCATGGACGCGTAAAGCGCAAATTCCGTTCTCTCCGGATAAGGCGGGAAGACGCTGGGCAGCATGCCCTTCTGGATCTGCTCGGCCAGGTTCAGCTGTGTCTTGGTCCGTTCCTTCTCCGCCGTCATGGTCCGGAGCTTCTCGGTGTTCTCCACGATCCTCGTCTGCATGCTGCGGATTTCCCGGCTGAGGTCGCCGAGCTCGTTGTCCGCCCGGATCTCAACTTTGCTGATCCTGTCCGCGCTGTAGCTTCCGTCCTCTTCCGGCGTAAACTCCGTCGCGCTCTGCGCCAGCGCCGTGATGGGCTTCGTCACATATCGCCGCAGCAGATATACGCTGACTGCCGACGCTGCCGCCGTCAGGATCAGCACTGACACGACGGCTCTCGCCACGAATCCGCGGTACTCTTTCACCTGCTGCGTCATGTTGTAGCCCAGCCAGAGCCTTGCCTGTCCTTTTTCCAGGGCAAATGTCACGCAGCGCAGCAGCAGGACCTTCCCATCCTCCGTCTCAATCATCTCGGGTTTGACGAAGTCCTGCGGGTTCAGACCGTAAAAGCTCTCCTCCCTGCCGAAGTTCGCCTGCCAGTCTCCGTATTCATCCTTGTTCGTCTCCAGCGCTGCCCGATAGATTTTCCCGTCCTCCAGGATCTCGGCGCAGGCGATCTCCAGGTCGACCTGCTCCATGGTCTCGCGCAGCAGGATGTCAAAGGCGATGATATCGAAAAACAGGCTCTCTCTGCCGTACTCCGGATCATCCGCCGTAAACGAGGGTGCTGCGTCCATCCAGTCCAGGAAGCGGTCCTTTTCCGGGTCCCCCGCCTCATGCGAGGCTCTGGCTTTCTGAAAGTCATCCGTGTGAAACATCTGCAGAAAGTAGTTCAGATACGGCACATAATCTTTCGTTTCGACGGTCAGACCCGAAAGCTTCCGTATGCCCGGCACCAGGATCGCCTTGCGGTAGTTGGCCGCGCTGATGCCCACCATCAGCAGCGTGATGCCCAGCGTGATTGCCACGATCAGGATGTTCACCTGCGATGTCAGCGACAGGCGCCGCTTTGTTTTTGTTGACGATCCGCTCATGCTGCCGTCTCCCTCTCCGGGCCGTTGCCGCTGATTCTACCCGCTTTCCCTGCTGTCTTACTCGCCGAGCTCTTCTTCCAGCTCTTTCCTGTACCGAGCGAACTCCTCCAGCCTCGCTTTGGTGACCTCCGGATACTTGGGGTTCATCTCCTTCAGCGTGTGCAGGATAATCTCGCTGACCACGTAGCGCATGTACCACTTGTGATCCGCCGGGATGACATACCACGGCGCTTCCTCGGTCGAGGTCTTGTTGATCGCCGTTTCAAATGCCTCCTGATACGCATCCCAGTACTTGCGCTCCTCATAGTCCGAGGCCGAGAATTTCCAGTTCTTCTCCGGCTCCTCGATTCTGGACAGGAACCTGCGCGCCTGCTCCTTCTTGGACACGTTCAGGAAGAACTTGACGGTGCGGATGCTGTTGTGCCACAGATAGCGCTCATAGTTTTTGATATCCTTATAGCGGTCGTTCAGCAGGTCCTTCTCGCTGATCCGGTCCGCATGCGCCTGCGTCTCCCACAGCTTCTTCACCTTGTAGATGAGCAGTTCTTCATAGTGCGAGCGGTTGAAAATCCCGATTTCGCCCTTCATGGGCACCGCATACTCCACGCGCCACAGATAGTCGTGTGCCATCTCTTCCGCCGAGGGGGCCTTGAAGGCCGCCTCGTACAGCCCGTGCGGCGACAGGCATGACAGGACCGCGCTGATCGTCCCGTCCTTTCCGGCGGCGTCCATAGCCTGGAAGAGGAAGATCACGCCCTCTTTCTTCTCCGCGTACAGCTTTCTCTGCAGTTCCTGAATCTCTTCGAAATTCTTCTGCATCTTCGCCTCGGCCTTTTTCCGATCCGGCTCCAGCGAGGTTTCATCGGTTTCGACCTTGGACAGCTTGAACTTTCTGTCTCCGTCGTATCTGTATTTTTTTATCATCTTTATTTCCCCCTTCACCCGGTTGTTGTGTCATTATAGCAAAAAAGCCTGCCCGCATCAAGATGCACCCGGCATCTTTCCGCGGACTGATATCTCCACATACGGCAATACCGCCCCATCTGCCTGCGGCAGATGGATGCGGTATTGCTGCGTTCAGATGGTCATCCCTGTTTCCCTGTATTACAGTTTGAAGCTGTTGCCGGTCCTGTTGTACATGTCGGTCAGATCCTGGTTGACCTCTTCGGCCTCCAGCTCGCGCGCGACTTCCTTGGCGTGTTCGATCTCCGCCTCGACTTCTTCCGCGGACAGTCTGGTGACCGTGGTTTCAAACGCGCTCAGCTTTTTGGTCAGCGCCGCTTCATACTTCTCGTCTACCAGCAGCACGACCGCAGTCTCGCCGTCTGCAATGCAGTCGCAGGCACAGTCGATCAGATCAAGGCCCTTCACCGCGTCGTGGGTATCCTTGGCCCCGCCGAGCAGCGTGCCGACGCTGCCGCCGAGCAGGACGCCGACCGGTCCGCCCAAGATGCCGACCAGGCTTCCGATCACGCCGCCCTTCAGGGTGTCGTCCATCGTCGCCGAACCGCTGTCAAAGGCATCCTTGACAAAAAACTTGCCCTTCTCGTTCTTCACGATCGCCGCCTGTCCGATGGCGTAAAAGTCATCGACGGGCTCCTGCCGCAGTTCGGTGAATGCCTGATAGGCCTCGCTCGGAACCTTGAAGTTTACGATCAGTATGTTTGCTTTCGCTTTTTTCTGTGCCATTTTTGTTTTTCCTTTCTTTCGTCAAGTATTCGCGCAGTCATAAAACCAAAACCTGGTTTATTTCAGATTGTAAATGCGCGGTGCAGTGATTTTGTGCGAGTTGAAATCTACTCTTCCGCGCAGCGGCAGAGACCTGCAGTCGGGCGCTTATACCCGAACAGGAGCCCCCTTTATTTCTTCCCGAACAGGAAGCTCGTGACGAAGTCGGCCGCCTGAGACGCCAGGGTCTTGACGCCCTTCTCGGCAAACTTCAGCACCAGTTTTCCTGTCTCCATGGTCTTGTCTACCGTGTCCTTGATCTCCTTGTAGACCTCGGCCGCCTCATCCTCCGCGTTTTTCTTCATCTCTTCAGCCTTCTCGGCTGCCTGGGCCTTGGCTTCCTCGGTCTTCGCCTCGACCTCTTTAACGGCCGCTGCCGCCTTGGAGATGGCAGCTTCCGCCTTTTCCTTCACTTCCCCAGCGGCTTTGACGACCTTCTCTTCCGCCGTTTCCTTCAGGTCCTCCGCCTTATCGGCCTTCGCCTCGACCTCCGCTTTCTTCTCCGCGGCTTTCGCCTCGGCCTTCCCTTCGGCCTTCTTTGCCGCTTCAGCAGCCTTTGTCTTCTTCGGCGCTGCCTTCTTCTTTGTGCCGTCGGCGGTCTTTGCCGTCTTCTTCGGGGCTGCAGCCTTTTTCTCGGTCTTCTCTTTGGCCGGTTTCGCGGCGGCGTCTGCTTTTGCTTTCGCTTTCTCAGCCGCCTCTGCAGCTGCGGTCTCGCCGAGCTCGACCTCGACGCCGTACACGTTCTTGACGGCCTCGGCCACCTTGGGGCTCACCTTTGTGCGCCCTCTTTCAATGTCGCCGATGGTGCTGGCGCTCACACCGATGGATTCGGCAAATGCCGTCTGAGAGAGCTTTTTTTCCGTGCGTAATTCTTTGATTGTCATGCTGAATTCTTCCTTCCTTTCTGACCCCCGGGTTCGGGGTCGCTCTTCTGTCGTGTTTTGCGGTATTTTGCGTTGTATTGGCTGTTTCTGAAAGTATATCGTATTCCTGCGGTCTTTGCAATCAGTTTTTCTGAAAGACCCCCGGCTTCAGTCCGTGAAGGCCCCGTAATCGCTGACCGCCTCGTCGATGCTGATCTCGCCGGTCCCTACCAGGAAGGACGCGTTTCGCACCTGTACGGCCAGCGGGTCTGTGATGCCGATCACCTCCGGCGACAGCACGCGTTCCGTCGGCACCTGTCCGAAGGGCTCGTACACCGCGTCGAAGGACAGATCGGTCGTCGGCGTGACCAGGCGCTTCACCGAGGCCATTTTGTTCAGCTCCTCGCGCGAGATCAGAAAGCGCATGAACTCGTTGGTCATGTCCAGATCCTCACAGTCCCTGTTGACTGCGAATTCCACCGACGGGCTGTCGACAAAATAGCCTCCGGCCTCCGACAGCGGAACGGGGCAGAAGGAATAGGTGAACGGCGCCTTGGAAAACGCCGCGGACTGGCTCTCCCGTTTCCCGGTTCCCGACACGGTGTCCCCCCCGCAGATCATCATGGGCACGTCCCCTTCAAAGAAGCGGAGAATGACCTCGGTATAGTTGTCGCTGATCTCGCCGCACTTTTCCAGATCGATATACCCGTTTTCGATCAGCTGCATCATCGCCTCCAGGCCGCCGCGCATGCACGCGCCGCCTTCGGGCGCCATCTCATTCGCCGCCTTCAGGGCTTCCGGATTGCCGTTCACGGCCGCCAGCACTTCGGGATACACCAGGATGTTCATCAGGCAGCCGGAAGAATCCTTGCTGTAGCCCATCATGGGGCTGTCATATCCCCTGCTGCGAAACGTCTCGCACACATCCAGCAGCTCATCCCAGGTGCCCGGTACCGACAGGCCTTCCTTTTTGAACAGGTCGTTGTTCACCAGCATCCCGTAGTTCCTGGCGAAGATCGGCACCATCGACAGCTTCCCCTGCGCGTCATAGTTCAGCAGGCTGGGTCGGATGCACTCCAGATCCAGCCCCAGTCCGGCATCGGAGAGGTCCTCCATATGCGCCATGACGCTCTCGTACTTCTCGTTCCCGATCATCCACGGGAACGCGAAGAAGATATTCGGGGCGTTTTTGCCTTCCAGTACCGTCCCCAGCAGGTTGTTGTAGTCGTCCGGCTTCACATAGTTCAGCTCCACATCCGGGTAAAACTCGTTGAAGCTGTCGAACTCCGCCTCCAGTGCCTCGAAGTTGGAATAGCTTCCGATCACCGTGATCTCGCATTCGGTGTCGGTGTCCAGCCTCGGCTGGAAGCCGCCGGCGGCGTCCGCCTGCGCTCCGGGCAGGCCTGCCGTCATGCTCAGTGCGAGCAGGACAGACAGGGCGGTGCATAGCAGTCTCTTCATTTTTTCTTCTCCTCCTTGACTCTGCGAATCTCTTTGATGACAAGCTTCAGGTCAATCGGTTTGGCGATATGTCCGTTCATCCCCGCCTTCAGGCATTCCGCCACGTTTTCCGAGAACGCGTCGGCGGTCATGGCGATGATGGGGATCCCGGCCGCCCACGGGTTTTCCAGCGCGCGGATGTTCCGCGTCGCATCCAGGCCGTTCATCTCGGGCATCTGGATATCCATAAAGATCAGGTCATACTGCCCTTCCTCGGCTGCCGCCATTTTCTCCACGCAGATCCGTCCGTTTTCCGCCCGTTCCGACGTGATGCCGTACATGCCCAGCATGGCCGAGATGATCTCCCAGTTGATGTCGTTGTCTTCCGCGATCAGGATATGCATGCCCGCCAGGTCCGAATGGTCGTCCTCCGCCTCCAGGGCCTTCGCCTCCGTTCCCAGCAGCTCGCTGATTTTCTCGTACAGCCGCGAGCGGAACAGCGGTTTGCCGATGAATCCGTTCACCCCGGCTTCCTTCGCCGTATCCTCGATGTCGGACCAGTCATAGGCCGAGGTCAGCAGGATGGGGATATCCGCACTGACTTCCGCCCGAATGCGCCTGACTGTCCCGATGCCGTCCAGATCCGGCATCTTCAGGTCCAGCATGACCACGTCATAGTCCTTCCCGCTCTCATGCCGCTGTCGGGTCATCTCCAGCGCCTCCAGGCCGCCCCGGGCCTGGTCCGCACGGATCCCCAGCGAATCCAGTGTGTCCGCCGCGGTCTCCAGCAGGATCGGGTCGTCGTCGGCGAGCAGGACCTCGACGCCCTCGATCTTCATCTCCTCCAGCTGCTTTTCGGCCACCGGCAGGTCCAGCGTGATGGTGAAGGTCGTCCCCTTTTCCACCTCGCTCTGGCACTCGATCGTCCCTTCCATCAGGTCGACCATCTGCCGCGTGATCGCCAGGCCCAGCCCGGTCCCCTGTATGCTGTTGACCCGGCTGTCCGTCTGCCTCGAAAACGGCTGGTACATCTTTTCCAGGAACTCGGGGCTCATGCCCATCCCGGTGTCCGCGACGCGGTAAACAAGCTTCACACAGCCTTCTTTTTCGCTCTCCTCCTCCTGCAGGTCCACCGACACGCTGCCGCCCGGCATCGTGTATTTGATGGCGTTGGAGAGGATGTTGATGTAGATCTGGTTCAGCCGCAGCTGATCGGCATAAAGATATTCCTTCTCCATCCGGTTGACACGGATGTTGAAGTCGATGTTCTTCTCCTTGATCATCGGCTGCGACAGGTTCATCAGGTTCTGCACGGTTTCCACGATCGAGAAGGTCACCGGGCTCAGGTTCAGTTTCCCGCTCTCCACCTTCGAGATGTCCAGGATGTCGTTGATCAGCGTCAGCAGATGGTTGCTGGCCAGGCGGATCTTTCTCAGGTTTTCCGCGATGGCCTCCTTGTCGTCCGGTTTCTTCTCGGCGATCGTGGTCAGGCCGATAATCGCGTTCATTGGGGTGCGGATGTCGTGCGACATCGTCGACAGAAAATCGGTTTTCGCCTTATTGGCAGCGTCCGCTTCCCTGGCCGTGACCTGCAGCTTCTGATTGATCGCCTGCATGTACAGAAAGTCCATCACCAGCAGCAGCAGCAGTCCGAAGGTGATGACCCCGATCAGGAGCCAGTTCTCCGCAACCGCCTTCAGGTCGCTGACCGGTGCCAAGCTCAGCAGCACCCAGCCCTTCGTGGACGTGATGGGGGTATGGGCGACCAGGCATTCCCTGCTCTTGGAATCCTGCATCGTAAACGACCCTGTCCCGGACAGAATATCCGCAAACAGCTGCTGCTGTTCGGCGATCCCGGGCTGATTGTAGGATTTATAGAACTCGAAGAAGCTGGCGTTTTTGAACGAACGCCCCTTGATGACATAGTTGCTCTCGTTGTCGATGATGGAGAACTCTTCGTGCTCGTACTCTTCCTGCGGGAAGACCCATTTTTCTTCCAGATTGGATACCGGCACGATGCGCAGCAGATAGGCCTGCTTCTTCTCCCCGCTCTCTTCGTCCCGCACTGTGATCCGGTTGCAGAAGGCCAGCGACTGCTCCCCGTTGACGGGGTTGGTATAGGTCCGGGTGATGTTGACCGCCTCGCCGAGATCGGCGATCCAGGCCCCGTCCCCGAACAGGTCCATCCGCTCGTAGGAGACCTCGTACCCGTCCTCGGTGTTCGGCCGCGGCCGCGTGGAATAGCCCTTCAGGCTTTCCGCGTCGATCAGGTGGGCCGACGTGCTCTCGCTTACATGGGTCGCCCGGACATAGTCCGTCGCTTCTTCCAGCGTCAGGTCCCGGCTGTTGATATACTTTGCCCAGTTGTCACAGATTCCCTGTTCCCCTACCATGTAGTTTCCCGTCACGCGCTCCATGGCGATCGTCGTGTTGACGAAGTGTTCTACCTGGTTATGGTAGTGTTCTTTCTTCTCATGGTTGGAATACAGCGCGACGAAGACCAGTATGGCCGCCATCACGGCGATGTTCGCCACGATGATCCACGATGTCCTCATACGGCTCATTTTGTCACTTCCTCCCATGCGCTCTGCTTTATCTGTATAATTATAGCCTTTTACCCTTTTCCCTGTCAATACAGCTTGCGCCTCTGTCGGCAAAATTTGACACTTTGGAACATGCCGCCGGACGCCGAAGGGCTGAGATTCCATTCTTTCGGAATCTCAGCCCTCCGTCTTTGTCTGTTTTCCGGACCGCACCGCTGTTCTGCCCGTTTCTCAGAAGCTGATGACGAACTGCCCGCAGCCGCGCACGCAGTTCCAGGTGGTCTGGCCGGAATAGCAGTACTGGTTGATGGTGTTGGGGGTGCCGCAGCGGGGGCAGCAATAGGTGCTGATGTAGGCATATTCGCCCGGGAAGCCGCCCGCAGTCTGCTTCAGGTCGTCATGGTTCATTTTTTTCTTTTCGTTGTCCATATGTCTTTCTCCTTTCGGCAGCCTTTCATTCTGTGGCCCTATCCTATCATGGGGCCTGTCACAGAACCGTCACACACCGTGCTTCCCTGTCAGGCAGCTCCCTTTCCGTCCCCGTCCGACTCCGGGACCGGCTGTGACAGCAGTTTTTCAAGAATCAAAGGATATTTTGACAGCTGCGCGCCGTACACGGTTCCATCCAGGATCGTGCCGTTTTCGTCGACAAAGTAGGTCGTCGGATAAAGCTTGTTCGGCAGCAGCTCGCTGCGCCCCTCGAAGGGAACAATGTTGAGATAAGACACCCCTGCCTCTTTCAGGATCTGCCGGGCTTCGGCCATGGTCTCCTCATCCTCCGCATCGAGGCAGAGTCCGATGATCTGGCAGCCCTTCTTTTCATAGCTCTCCGCCATTTCCGCGAGGGCGGGCAGCTCTTCCTTGCAGGGGTCGCACCAGGTCGCCCACATGTTGATCATGGTGACGGCATGCCCCGAGAAGATCTCTTCGCTCTTCACCGGCTTCCCCTCCAGGTCGGTGGTCTCAAAAACGAGCCTGGAACCCGTTACCGCGGCAGGCGCGAGCTTTACGCCCCCGGTGAGGTCCACGCAGCCGCCAAGGCTGTCGTTGTCCGCCGAAAGGCTTTTGAACTCGTCCAGCCACGAAGGGTCGCTCTGACCGGCAGCGCGAAGCGTGATCTGGTCTTCCGGGTCAAAGCTGCAGACGAAATAGCGAAGCCCGTCCTTCTCGCCGATCTCCCGGAAGCTCATGTTCTCATGCATGGCTGTGACGGCAGCAATCAGCTCTTCATCCCCGTTGAAATAGTCCGGGTTCAGGTCCTTCTCCAGCAGGAAGCGGCGGAGCTCAGCCTCTCCCCTGTCCCGATTGATGCCGTAGATGTTGAAGAGGTTCCACTCCACCGGGCTCAGCTTGTCGCTGACTGCAAACAGCGCATCGATATCCCCGCTCGTGTAGGCCTCGAGCTCCTCTTCCTTCAGGGCATTATATTCCTCTGTGGGCATGGCGACATAGGTCGCGGAGGACATGACGATGCCGCTGCCGGGATTCATGCCTTCCCCGGCATCGCTGAAGGTGATCAGGCCTTTTGCCTCCCGGTAAGCCTCGGGGATGCGCAGCGTGAAGCCGGACTCCTTAGCGGTCCAGACGTCCGCGTCGTCATCGGTCACGGCAAATGCGCTGCCGGCCGCCGGGGCAAGCAGCAGAACTGCAAGAAGAATGCTGAGAATCTTTTTCATGCTTTTTCCTTTCAGATCATCTGTATCTGTCTGTCGGTATCGTAGCACAACACCGTATGGTTTTCAAGTTTATTCCGGTCTTACCGCCGGCGTTTTCACATCATTTGCAGAAAGCGCTGCGGCTCAAGCCGTGCCCCCGTATTGGATCAGGCTGTGGCGGTACCAGTCCGTCCACTTCTGCATGTTGATGGTCGTGCGCTGCACGCCGCCGTTGGGACGGAAAGCCGTCGTGGCTTCGATGACCTGTCCGCCGCCCAGGTACACGCCCACATGCCCCTGCATGTTCAGCAGCACGCCGGGCTCCTCGGGCAGGGTGTCGAGTGTGCCGCTTTCGCTTGCCCAGTCAAACATGCGCCGGGCGTTCCAGTCCAGGGCAGGCTCGTGATGATAGTGCTCCAGCCCGCCCATGAGCCAGCGTTTCACAAGGCCGCTGCAGTCAAAGCCCCGCACGCCGGCGTCCGCATGTCGATACAGCGCAGCGCGCCTTTCCGCCGTGTACCATTTGGGGTATTTGGCGGCTTTTTCTTCAATCAGTTCGGGGGTGACAAAGTCGCCCATCCCGCCGAACAGGTAGACGGTCGGCACCTCGTCGGCCAGATGGCAGACGTAGCGCACGAAATCTTCGGCATATAAACCCTTCATTTGGCATCCTCCGGATTCCATGTGAGGCAGCACAGACACGGACGCTCTGCTGTGTCGGGTATCTTTCGCCGCTTGAATCCGGTCCTTTCACCGGGAATTATACAGAGTGTCCGGGCGAAAATCAATACTTCCGCACAAATGGCATGACGCGAGGCGCGGAGATCGGTGAAAAAACTGTTCAAAAAGGGAAAGCATGCTGCTCTGTAAAAGACTGTCACAGCTCCTTTTTCACCGCATCGATGATGCCGTCAACATCAGCTCCGATGATATCAAGTCCCGTGGCTTTGATCAGTCTGAATTCAGGGATACCGTAAAAGTTCCCGGCCAGCGCTTTGACGTATCCGGCTCCGTATTCTTCAGGGAAGGAATCCCCGCCGGCGGTTGTGATATATGTCAGGCCTTTTGCCCTGCACAGACCGACGGGAATCCCTTCCTTCGTATAGTAAAACGTGATTCCCCGGACACAGATCTGCTCGAAATACTGCTTTAATGCCGCGGGAAAAGACAGATCCCAGAAAGGTGCGGCAATTACGATATGATCCGCTGCGGCAAATTGTTTTGCCAGATCAAACCGGGGATCGCTGAAATCCCCTTCCGCAATCATCCGGTCACGCCAGTTGAGGAAGTCTTCATCGACCATCGGGAAGCGGATCGAATTCAGATCGATTTCCTCATACGGTTCTTTCCGTTTTGACAGCAGATAATCTGCCAGGTCCTTTGTTCTGGATTCTTTCCGGACACACGCGTTGATAAATAATACCATCATTGTCCTCCTCTCGGAAACGCTGTTATTTTCCTGTCATTTGCTTCTTGTTATACAGCCAGGACAGAGAGCCGTCCCCTGTCCCTGTTTAATAATAATAACATCTTTGTATTTTCCGGGTCAATATGGGTCAATATGATAATCTTATCCCTGACGATTGATCGTTCGATTGACAGATGCATCATGCAGTCTGTATAATATCAACGCTCTGACAGATGATCGACAGATCCCATGCGGGAGAGGAGATACCGGTTGAAAAATACACGAATAATCGTCATCCTGCTGTTATTCTCGCTGTTTATGACCGGATGCGGACATGCTGCAAACACGGACAGTGATATCGGCAGTATCAGCATAACGAGTGTGATCGGCTGGAATCTGGCTTCCGCAAAAAAAGTGCTGGAGGAGCAGGGTTTTACAAACATCACATCAAACTATGATGATCGGGATAATCAGGACGAGCTCATTGTTGTCGCGCAAAGCCATGAAGTCGGCACAGATCTTCCGCCGGATACTCCCATCGTTTTGGAGGCCCGGCAGCAGTTTCCTCTGTTCCTGGATCTGCACGCGGAAGACAATGCCTTCTTGAACAAGTACGATATGGAGATCGCCCTTGACGGCGAAATCATCGGCAGGCTTTCCAACGGTGACGATTTTGCGCTGCTCATAGATCACGTGCTGGAGGGAGAACACGAACTGAAAGTTGTCAAATCCGGCAGTTTCTCTCCCAAAGCTGTCAGATCCTTCAGCATCGCAGGGCCAACGACCTTTCAGGCCACACTTGTTCACGGCATTTCCATCGCGTTCAGCAATCCGGAAATTCTGGACGAAATAGAAGAACTGATTGAAATGCCGGATATCCGTTATATCCCCTACGCTGACGCAAAGGAAGAACTCCGGTCACTTGGTTTTGAAATCATAGAATATACAACATACGCCGATCACTTTGAGGAAGAGGAATTGTTTGTTGTCGAGCAAAACAGGGAACCCGGTGAGAAAGTAAGAAAAGCTGACCCCATCCAGCTGAAATGCATCCTGCTGTCAGAATACTTTGGCCGGGCTTATGTCGGCAGAAGCCTCGAAAAAGTGGAACTTGCCGCAAAAGAGGCCGGATTTGCTTTAGAATGCTATGACACACACAATAACAGTATCAATATGGACAGCATATCACCGGAAGAAAAAGCAGACTGGATCATCATTTCCGCAGATTCTTCCGGTGCAGATACCGCAGTATTGCATATCATGAAACGCAGGTAGGCAAAGCCCGGCTGGGACGCAAACAGATTACGTCCCAGCCGGAAGCATTTTCATACACGGAAGCAGGCCCTGATTCAATAAGCGCCCCTTGCCTTTTAATACAGTCTGTACCAGCACCACTGGCAGCGTACGGTCAGAACGCCCGGCTCAATCTCGTAATCCGCCCATTCGTGTCTGTTGGTGGGACTCCATTCGCAGTAGTAAGGATCGTCGCCGCCGCCGCTGATCTTTTCCAGCAGCTCGCCGTTGAGTTTCTCTTTGCCCTTGTTCTCTTCCATGATGAATACCTCCCGGGTAATATTTTTCAAATTTGCGTCTATACAATACCACAGCTTTTGTCACAAAACAATCACACACGGCAGATTCATCTGCCGGACTGCTGGACGCCGTAGATGCCGGACAGGATCAGCACGCAGCAGATCAGGCCTGCAGCCGAGAACGGCTCGTGCAGGAACACCGCTCCGGCAAAGACGGAGACCGCTGTCTCTTTACGCTACCGCCGTTGCGTGATATAATCGTTTCGGATCCTGCGCACGAAATCTGTCCGACGATGACGAGGTGATCTGTATGAAACGCTTCTCCCTCCCGCGTGCCGGTACGCTGCTGCTGTGTCTCGCGCTGCTGGCCGGCCTTCTGTCCGGCTGTGCCCTCCCCGCTTCCCCGCAGGGGCTGGCGCTTTCGGCCATGGCCGCTCCCCTCGCCGCAGCCGTTTTCCCTCTTTCCTCCGGTCTCCCGCAGGTCCAGGCCGACGCCGGCAGCGGCACGCTCCCCTGCTATTATGATTCCGCCTCGGGGGTCTGTTACTACGTATGCGAAGATCTCTGCAAGGCAAGTCCGACGGAACATACCTATACCCTGCGCGCGTTTTCCGTCCGCGACGGGAAGATCCACACCCAGACGCTTGCCACGCGGACCGTCTTCTACAGTGTTTCCGGGCAGCCCTATACCAGTTACAGGGACTTTTCCGGCAATCCCATGACCGAGTCCGACTATATCGGCTACGCGGACCGTTATTTCTCGCAATGCACCAGCGTCCTGCTTTCCCCGGACGGCAGCCTCGCTGCCCCGGGTCAGCCGGCGCAGACGACGCCGGCCTCTGCGCCGGTCCCTGTGCCGGTCTCTACGCCGATCCCCACGCCCGCGCCGACACCCGCGCCCGTCCCGACAAGCTACAGCGGGCCGGCCCCGGCGGTCACCAAGAATCCCACCAACGAGTCGCTTTCCGTCGGCGGGACCACCTGGTTTATCGCGCACGCGGTCAACGCCTCGAAGCTCACCTGGCAGGCGGTCAGCCCCAACGGGCTTGTCTATACCCTGTCGGAGGCGCTGTCTCTCCATCCCGGCCTCTCGCTCGAGACCGAGGCCAACGACACGCTCGCCCTGCGCAATGTCCCCTTCAGCCTGAACGGCTGGGGCTTCCAGGCCCGCTTCGACGGCCCCGGCGGTGTCGCTCTCAGCTCCATCGCCTACATTTTCGTGGCGGATTACATCACTGCCTACCAGGGCGTATTGAGCGCTTACCGCGCCGCCTATC
Organism: uncultured Eubacteriales bacterium; assembly: GCA_900317375.1. Lineage (GTDB taxonomy): Bacteria > Bacillota > Clostridia > Oscillospirales > Oscillospiraceae > Limivicinus. Next base: position 2,515 of record ONGJ01000017.1, on the reverse strand, counting down.
AGACCGGCGGCCATACCGCGCAATATGCAGTCAGCAATCATCTGAGCGTGATGATCGCCCACAGCCCGCATGTCGGCTACGCGTTCAAGGATCTGGACAAGGACGGCACGCCCGAGCTGTTCATCGCCGGCCTCGGCACCGATCCCCTCGCCCAGTCCGTAGTGTACGACATCTATGCGCTGGTCAACGGAACGCCGCGGCGTCTCGCGGTCTCCACCGAGAATGACCGTTACTATCTCTGTACAGACAATTCGATTTTCAACAGCGGCAGCGAGGGTGCATCCCACACCTATGCCATCGTATACCGCTTCGGGAATGACAGCATTACCCCCGTTGAAAGCTATATCAGCTATATAGCAGGTTCTCCGAAGGACGGGTACTATTACCAGGTCGGGGCCTATTCTCCGGAACCGCGCCCCGGTGATACGCAGCTTACGGAGAGCATGTTCCGCGCACGCGTGCGCGAACGGGAGGCAAAGGTCTTCCAGCTCATCTACACGCAGATTGCATAACACCCTGCCGGGCGCAGATCCCCGGCCTTTATATCCACGCGAAGGAAAACAGGGCCGACGACGGTACCCTGCTGTGCGCTACTTCGCGCGAGCAGGCGGAGCGCGCCGTTTCGTATATCGGCTCAGACTGCCGCCTGATAGAAACGGATACCAGCGTTCATGTGATCCACACCGTCCATAAGGACTTTTATATCGGCGCGGTGAATTCGATGCACCCCTGACAGAAGGCTCCCTGGTATGCTCCCGAATTGAGAGACAGTGAAAAAGAAAATCACTGTCAATCAAGAAGGGAGCATAACAATGTCGAGAGGAAAAGTATCATCAGAAGAAAAACTGATTGTTGCAAAAGCATGCGCTGAAGGGAGGATCAGCCAGTCAGAAGCGGCACGTAGGATCGGGGTAAACCGATCTAACGTACGGGAATGGACGGCGTTATATATAGAGAAAGGCGCTGCAGCATTTGAGAAAGCAGACAGCAATCCGGAGTATAGTGCCGAGATAAAACTTCAGGCAGCAAGGGAATACATAGAAGGCAAAGGTTCTCTCAGGACGATTGCTGCCAAATATGGATTGCATTCAAAAATAACGCTCCGAAACTGGATAAAGGTGTATAATAGCGGCGGAGACTTCAGTCAAAAGACGTCAGGAGGAAGCCGCATGAAAACAGGTCGCAAGACAACACAGGAAGAGCGGATCGCCATAGCGAAAGAATGCCTGGAGAATGAATGCAATTATGAGGAGACTGCCCAGAAGCACAACGTCAGCTACCAACAGGTTTACAGCTGGACAAAGAAATTCAAAAAGCTTGGTATAGCCGGGTTGGAGGATCGCCGCGGAAAAAGGACCGAGGATCAGGAACCACGAACCGCGGAAGAAGAAATGAAGATCAGGATTGCACAACTTGAGCATGAGCTGTATATGACGAAGATGGAGCGCGACCTGCTAAAAAAATTGGACGAGTTGGAGAGGAGGAATGCCTTTCTCAAGTAAAGCTTGCCCATAAATATACAGCTATTCGAGCCTGTGTTGCAGAGTATGGATATCCGGTTGACCAATGTTGCGAGAAGCTGCAGGTTTCCCGGTCTGCATATTATAAATGGATAAGTGGCAAGAAAAGCCTTCGGCAGCAGGAGAACGAACGAATTGCGGAGCTTGCTGAAAAGATTCATAACGACAATCCGGACAAAGGACACCGGCGTATAAGAGATGATCTTGAGAAATACCATGAGATACAGATCAGCGACAAGCGCATGCTCCGAATCTGCCGGGCGAAAGGGATCAAATCCACCATCAAGTATTCCAACAACGGTTGTACTCGGCATGCTGCAAATCCGCAGTATATTGCCGAGAACAAACTGAATCGGGATTTCCAGGCATACAGGCCGAACGAAAAATGGCTGACAGACGTTACGGAATTCAAGTGGTATGAAGGGCCAATCGTCCACAAGGTGTATCTCAGTGCTATCCTTGATCTGTATGATAGGCGCATCGTGGCTTTCGAGATCCGGGACAGTAATGACAATCCCCTGGTCTTCGATACATTCCGTTCTGCTGTTATAGCAAATCCAGACGCACATCCTCTATTCCATAGCGACCGCGGGTTCCAATACACGAACAGAACCTTCCACAGCATGCTCGAAGAGGCTGGTATGCAGCAGAGCATGTCCCGGGTGGCCAGATGTATTGATAACGGTCCGATGGAAGGCTTCTGGGGCATCCTGAAGCGGGAACGCTACTATGGAAAGCGATTTACAGCTCGGGAATCACTCGTGAAGATGATTGAGGATTACATTGATTACTACAATACAAAACGGCTCCAGAGAAAACTCGGGATTTTGACGCCGATGGAAAAGCACGAGCAGTATTTGTTAGCAGCATAATGAAACCCGCAAATTTCGTATGGATGCCTCAGCAGCCATATGAGATTTGCGGGTACCACAGCACTGCAGTGCTGTGAACTTTCCTTTAATTATTTCATTGTCCTCTTGACGGGATGCAGTTCA
>ONGJ01000023.1 GCA_900317375.1 uncultured Eubacteriales bacterium | reverse complement strand
CGGCAGGACCGGTCATTGATACATCCCCCGTCGGATAAGTTAACAGTATGATAGTCCCCTCTGTTTTTCGTGTCAAGCGCCTTCCGTGGAAGCCGCTTTCTTCTCCGCCCGCTTCTCATGCGGACCACGAAAAACAGCTTGCATTCGCCGGTTTCTCCCATTATACTTCAATCAGCACAGACGAGAGGAGAAGGAATCATGAGCTCCCTGCTTGTAAAAAACGCCCTGGCCATCGTCACTGTCGATGACGAGGACCGCATTCTGAAAAACGAAAGCATCCTGATTGAAGACGGCGTCATCACCTATATCGGAAACGAAGCCCGGCAGGCGGACCGCGAGATCCCGGCCGACGGCTGCTTTGTGTATCCGGGCCTGATCAACACGCACAATCACCTTTATCAGACCTTCACGCGGAATCTGCCTCAGGTGCAGAAGATGGAGCTGTTTCCCTGGCTTGTCACCCTGTACGAGATCTGGAAAGGTCTGGATGAGGACTGTATCTTTTACAGCAGTCTGACCGGGCTGGGTGAGCTGCTTCGAAACGGCTGCACGACCGCCATGGACCACCACTATGTCTTCCCGCGGGTCGGGTCAGAGCATTTTATCGACCGGCAGTTCGAGGCAGCGGATCTGCTGGGCATCCGTTTTCACGCCACCAGAGGCAGCATGTCTCTGGGAAAATCGGACGGAGGCCTGCCTCCGGATGAGCTTGTCCAGCCGGTGGATGTCATTCTGAAGGACAGCCGGCGTCTGGTGGAGAAGTACCACGATCCGAAGCCCTTTGCCATGCATCAGGTTTCCCTTGCCCCCCTGGGTGTCAGGCTGCACACGCACCTGTGCGAGACGAAGGATGAAGAGCATTTTACCCTCTCAAAGGTGGGCATGCGTCCGCTTGCCTATATGGAAAAAAGCGGATGGATCGGCCCGGACGTATGGTATGCCCACGGGATTCATTTCAACGATGACGAGCTGCGTCTTCTTGCCGATACTGGAACCGGCATTGCACACTGCCCGGTGTCGAACATGAAGCTTTCCTCCGGCGTATGCCGCATCCCGGACATGCTGCGCCTCGGCATCCGTGTTTCCCTGGCGGTGGATGGCGCCGCCTCCAACGACGGTCAGAACCTGATGGCCGAAATCCGCGCCGCTTACCTGCTGCACCGCCTGACCTACGGGAGCGGTGCCCCCTCCGGCTATGAGCTTCTGAAGATGGCCACCCGTGGCGGCGCTGCCGTCCTGGGCCGTGACGACATCGGACAGCTGAGCGTCGGGAAGGCTGGCGATCTGTTTCTGGTGGTGGTTGCCGGGCGTGAGGTCGTCCGTGACGGCCGCCTGCTGGGGATCGACGAAGAAGAGACGGCCCGGAAAGCGCAGGCCTGCGCCGGGCGTCTGAACAAAGCGTAGGCTTTGCGCGTCTTCCCGCAAGGGCGGGCGAAAAGCCAAAAGGACAGGCCCGACAGTCTGATCGTTCATCTGATCAGATTGCCGGGCCTGCCGCATTGCTCCCGTGTCTGTCTTATTCTTTCGGGGCGGTGTCTGATCTCAGCCCTTTGTGATCAGATCCCCTTCGATGACAATTGCCACGCCGCTGGAGCTGTCCGCGAAAGCCGCAATCCCCGTACTTGTCCCGGAATCCGAGGACACGCCGGTATCGCCCTGGATCAGCAGATCGATCTGTCCGCCGGAAGACGCCGCGGTTTGAACCCCGGCTGCGTTTCCGCCGGCTGCGCTTACCGTCATCCCGTCGCCGATCTCCACCTCGTCGGTTACCGTCCGTCCGGCTGCCGTGATGTCGATGCCGGCTGCGCCCCCCGTGCCGCCTTTGACGGTCACGTCACGGTCGACGTCGATCTCCTGGGTAGCCGAGAGGATCTCAATGCCGGTCGCCTTCTCGCCCGTGACCCGGACGCTGCTGAGGTTCAGCTCTTCGTCGCTGTCCTGGTCGATCCGGACCGTCTCGGTCACATCCGGGCCTTCATCCTCGTCGTCATCATCGTCATCGTCGTCATCGTCATGATCGCCGCCGACAGGCCAGGCCGGTCCGTCCCAGACTGCGACAAAGCGCACACACTCGGTCAGCGTGAAGCTTTCCCCCGGCATGCTGACAGAGACCTCGGGAGAAGACGCCCAGCGGACGAAACGGTAGCCCGGCCTTGTCGGCGCGTCCAGGAGGGTCACGGTCTCGCCGATTTCGACCCGAGTGAAAACAGGGCCGGCGCTTCCGTTCAGTGTACCGCCGTTGAAATCAAAGCTGACGATGCAGAACCGGTCCTTGTCCTCGTTCTTTTCGGAACAGGGGCTCCAGCTATAGCTCCAGTCTCCCCAGTCCGTGTCGTGATCTTCGTCTTTCTCCAGCTCCACGCTGAGGAAAACGCCGCCGCCTCTGGGGACCTCCACGTAATAGTTCCCGTCCGGGTCCTTCTCAAGGGCGATCTTTTCGCCTTCCCCGTTGTAGGCCCCTGTCAGCGTATAGCCGTCCGGAACCCTGACCTTCAGCGTGACCGTGCTGTTCTCGGTCGCGGTGTCGTAACCGTGCACCTCTTCCGTTCCGGAAAGGCCGATCATGTCCTGCTGGGAGGGTTCAACACGGATGATATAGTGAATTGACCGTTCCACCTCTCTGGAATCGTCGGTTATCGTCTTAGGCTCCGTCCCCGGCGTGCCTTCCGCGACGACGTGCTCTTCGCCTTCCGCGTCTTTCACAGCGCCGTCAATCTTCCACACCGTGATCGATACATTTTCCGGCGTTACCTCCTTGCTGATCAGAACCGGGGTGCCTTCGGTCTCCAGAGTCCCCGTGACGAGGATGTCGAAGCTCCCTTCGCCTTTCAGGACGATGCCGTTCTGCTCGGCCTCAGCTTCACTGTCTCCGGCATTTTCTGAATTGGAAACCAGCAGCACGCTCTGCCCTGAATTCTTCATCTCGGCCAGATACAGAGAGAAGCTGGAAGTCCGGAAAGAAAAGCCGTTCGAGCTTTTGTCGGTACTGAGGTTCTCCTTTCCCACACTTCCATCAGCAAGGCCTTTCAAAGCCGCTGCCAAAGCGCCTTCTGAGAGTTTTCCCTCTCTATCAATGACGCTTGCCTTCACATGGAGAATACTGATGTCATCTTCCCCGCCTGCATCTGCCGCATTGCTGATCGTCACTTCCACGTCTTTGCCATAGTCTTCCGGCTGCCAGACCTGACCGTCAAGCATCAGACAGATATCATAGGTGAAAAGCGTTTTCTTTCCGGTCATCCCGGTGACAACGTCTTCCGGGATTTTCACCACTTTAAGCTCGGTCCCCTCCGGGAGCTCGCCGGTGACCGTAATCATGTGATCTCCAACCCGAAGTTCTGCACTGCGCAGCACCGCAGGGGATTCACTGACAGCATCTGCCTGCTGCGTATCGGGTTTCTCGGACACCGGCTCTTTGCCGGCAGGCTCTTCAGATGCAGGCTCCTTGGATTCGAGTTCCTCAGATGCAGGCTTCTCAGATGTGGGTTCCTCGGATGCGGGCTCCTTGGATTCGGACTCCTCAGATGCGGGCTCCTTGGATTCGGGCTCCTTGGATGCGGACTCCTCGGATGCGGACTCCTCGGATGCGGACTCCTCGGATGCGGACTCCTCGGATGCGGGTTCCTTGGATTCGGACTCCTCGGATGCGGGTTCCTTGGATTCGGACTCCTCGGATGCAGGTTCCTCGGATGCAGACTTCTCAGATTCGGCCTCCTCGGATGCGGGCTCCTTGGATTCGGACTCTTCAGATGCGGGCTCCTTGGATTCGGACTCCTCAGATGCGGGCTCCTCGGATGCAGGCTTCTCAGATTCGGACTCCTCGGATGCGGGTTCCTTGGATTCGGACTCCTCAGATGCTGGTTCCTTGGATTCGGACTCCTCGGATGCGGGTGTCCCATCATTCACTGCTGGCGCAGATGCTTCAGCAGGAACAACTGCATCTGATGTTTGGGCAGTCGATGCTTCGGCAGTCGACGTTTGGGCTGTCGATGCTTCACCAGCTGACGTTTGGGCTGTCGATGCTTCACCAGCTGACGTTTGGGCTGTCGATGCTTCGGCTGTCGACGTTTGGGTTGTCGATGCTTCGACAGTCGACGTTTGGGTTGTCGATGCTTCGGCAGTCGACGTTTGGGCTGTCGGTGTTTCGGCAGGCGATGTTTGACCTGTCGGTGTTTCGACAGGCGGAGCATCAACCACAACATCCACCTCAACCGACTCAGGCTTCGGTTCTTTCGTTACCATCTTGTCTTCCGGCGGCGTCTCGGCCAGCGCGGATATGCCCGTAACGCTGAGCAGCAGGCACACAGTCAAAAGAACAGAGATGCCTTTGATTATCTTTTTCATAGAATCACCCGATCTCTATTTATGTTTATCTTAATATATTATCTTATCAAAGGGAAATAGACCGCCGGATCGGTAGACAATTCTGCACTTATACGCTATAATGACAGAAAAGGGGGGATTGAAAATGGAACTGTCCTGGGGAAAGAGCCTGCCCTCGGATCTGCAGGAGCGCTGGCCCAAAACCGCGGTCGGCGAACCGGAAAAGGCCGTTTTCCTCTGCAACTGCAGAGCGCCGGATCTTACCGATGAAATCATGATCAACATGCTGGAGGCCTACGGGATTCCCTGCCTGCGGGATTACCCCGGCAACGGCAGCTTCGGCAAGGTGGTTCTCGGGATGAGCGGTCAGGGGACGGATATCTATGTCCCCGAGAGCAGGCTGGAGGAAGCCCGCAGTCTCTGTGCCGCACAGCCGGAGGAAGCGGAAGAATAAGCTTGAAAGTCGGAAACCAGCAGCATTTTCGCTGCCGGTTTCCGATTTTCTTCTGTTGTTTTTTCAGGCCGCCGGAATGCCGCCGCTGCGGAAAAAGGCATCCACCGCCACGAGACCGGCCGCCTTTGTTTCCAGCTGCTGGTTAAAACGGCTTTTTTCCACGCTGACCGCGTGTCCGCCGTCCACACCCTCCTGCATCTCTGCCAGCAGGCGCGAGAGATAATAGCTGTCCTCGAACATTTTTCCGTAGAGCACGATCTTTTCCGGATCCACCAGATAGATGACGCTCTTCAGGGCCATGGCCAGGGCAGATGCCGCGCGGTCTACGATCTCCGCGACCTGTGCATCGCCGTTTTTCGCCGCCGCAAACACATCCGCCAGCTCCAGCTGCAGAACGTCCTCGCCTTTTTTCTTTACCAGGTTCCAGAGGATCGGCGTATTCTCTTCCGAGAGGATTTTCAGGGCATCCTCGCGGATGGCCGTCGGCGACGCAATGGTCTCGAGACAGCCGCTCTTCCCGCAGGAGCAGGGCTTTCCGCCCCGCCGCACGACTGGGATGTGGCCGATCTCGGCACACTGTTCGGTAACGCCGTGCCAGATCTTTCCGTCGATGGACAGCGAGGCGCCGATGCCGTATTCGCAGCGCAGGAAGAACTGGGAATGCCCCTCCGCCTCGCGGGCCGAAAAGCAGTGGGCCGCAAACAGTGCCCTGACGTTGTTGGCCATGAAGCAGGGGCGCCCGGTCGCCTCTTCAAAGCGCTCGCACAGCGGATAGTTCTCCCTGTTGAGAGCGCCGAAGCTGTTGACTACGGTTCTCCCGTCCGAGGCACAGATGCCCCTTACAGCGATGCCGACGCCGATAATGCGTTCCTCGTCGATTCGATACTCCCGGGTCAGCTCATCGAGCCTCCCGGCAAGGCAGCACACGGTTTCATCCGCATCCGCCTTCACCGCCAGTCTGCTCTCCTCCGAAAAGATCACGCTGCCGTCCAGGCGTACCGCCGAGACGATGGCCTGCCTCAGGTTGATCAGCACGCCCAGGGCGACTGCGGCCTCCGGGTTCAGGTCGATCAGAATCTCCCGCCGGCCGGCGCCGCTGCTCTGCAGGATCTCGCCCTCCAGCAGCAGCCCCTCCTCGAGCATCTCGCCGACGATCTTGGTGATGGCCGCCGGGGTCAGGTTCATATGCTCGGCCAGACGCTTGCGCGACATGGCCCCCTTCTCATGGAGAATTCCCAATGCCGCACTCCGGTTGCCGCGCTTGACGCTGATTAAGTTGTCACCCTGATACGGCATAGGACTCCTCTTTCAGTTTTCTCTCACCGGACGGCCTTCGTGGTTGATGCGGGCACGCAGCAGAATCACCGCCGCGCCGGCCAGCACCACCAGAATGCCCAGCAGCTTTTTCACGGTCAGCTCCTCATTCAGGAAGAACACCCCGATAAAGCAGCTCAGCACCGGCATCAGCAGCAGGTACAGCTTGACCAGCCATACTTCAAAGTGTTTCAGGTTGCGGTAATAGAAGAAATAAATACCCGTCTGTGCAAGGCCGCCCAGCGTCACCAGCCACCAGAAGCCTGCCCCCATGTTCTGCGGCAGGTGCAGGTCTCCGGCCAGCACGGCACTGCCTGCGAACAGGATCAGCACCACCGCGTTGTTGTAGTAGGAAATCATATCCGCATCCTCGTGATACTTTTCCTGCGCCGCCTTGATGATGAAGGCGTTGATGCTCACGCAGAGTGCCGAGAGCAGGAAATACAGGTCCGTCACATGAATGCTCATGCCGGCGAAATCCACGCCCAGCACCAGCAGCACGCCCAGCAGCATCACGGCCGTCCCGATCCAGTCCGAAATATAGAGCCGCTTGTGATACAGCATGACCGTAGCGAGGTTGACCATCAGCACGTCGGTTTTCAGCAGCGCCGTGCCGGTGCTCAGATCGCCGTTTGCGTACCCGAGGTTGGCAAACAGGTCCAGAAGGAAGCCGAACACACCGATAATGAGCAGAATGCGGACGGCTTTCCCCTGGTGGAAGAGCCGGCTGAAGTTTCCGTCCGCCAGCAGCTGGACTGTCAGGAACACCAGGGCCGCCGAGCGCAGCAGGAAACCTGCCAGCAGGGGCGAACCCGTGGCGCTGACCACCACTTTGCTGACCGCGTAATAGATGGACCAGGACACGATCATCCCGATGACCATCAGGGTATACTTCAGGTCTTCCTTCATGACAGAATTTCCTTTACTTCAGGTTCAGGAACATGCTGCGCAGCTTTGCCTCGTCCATCGGGACGGGGTTGTTCTGCATCAGGCCGTGTACGGCACAGTCGTGCGCCAGCTTGTCGAGGTCTACCTCGCCGAGGTCTGAAAGCGTCTTTCTCAGGCCGCCCAGCTCCTTCAAAGCCGCGATGCGCGCTGCAAGCTCTTCCGTGTCCTTCAGACCGACGCGGCGGCAGAGCTCTTCCAGACGCTCATCGGCGTTGATGCGCACAAAGCTGTCCAGCGTAAAGGCACAGGCCTCGCCGTGAGGCAGATGATAGTCCTCGGACAGCGGATAGCTGCAGGCGTGGCTGCCGGCAGTCTTCGGCAGGGCAAAGCTCAGGCCGCCGAGGAGAGAGGCAAAGGCCATGTTCGAGCGCGCCTCCATGTTGCCGCCGTCGCGCCAGGCGGTCTCGAGGTTTTCGAGCACGAGGCGGACTGCCTCGATCGCCATCAGGTCCGAGATCGGCTGATGATTCTTGCTCCAGTAACCCTCCAGGGCATGGGCCAGCGCATCCAGACCGGTATTCATGGTTGTGCGCGGGGGTACCGTGCTGCTGAGGACCGGGTCGACGATGGCAGCCTTCGGCATGAAGACCGGGTTGTTGATGGTGCGCTTTTCCGTGCCGTGGCTCATGACCGAAACCTGGGTCACCTCGCTGCCGGTACCGGCGGTAGTCGGCACGGCAACAATTGTCAGGCGCTCAGAGGGGAAGGGCACCTTCCCGCGGTAATAGTCCTCCGCGTCCCGGTCGCCGAGAGCGATCGCCGCGGCAAACTTTGCGGTGTCAATGGCGCTGCCGCCGCCGACGCCCACAACGGCGTCTGCCTTCACCTCACGGGCCAGGCGGGCCGTCTCGATCGCCCCGGAGAGCTGGGGGTTCTGCTCCACGCCGCCGAAGACGGCCGCGATGCGGCTGTCCTTCTCCTGCATCTGCAGGGCAGTGGGGGCAAAGTGCCTGCCGCAGGCGATCACGCACTTTGAGACGCCGAGCTCCTCCAGCAGGCTGCCGAGCAGCGCAAACTTGCCTTCGCCGAAGATGATCTTGACCGGCTGGGTATAGACAAACTCACGCCCCATAGATGTTCGCCTCGATTTCGTCGACCTTGGCGGCAAACTTGTGCATGTTGACCGCGCGCCAGTCTTCCAGATCCTGGCACCAGTCGGTGTTCAGGAAGGTCTTGACCATCTCGACGGCCATTTCCGGTCCGACGATCCAGCCGCCCATGCAGAGGACATTGGCGTTGTTGATGGCGCGGGCCATCTTGGCAGAGTACACGCCTTCGCAGGCAACAGCATAGACGCCCTTGTACTTGTTTGCAACGACGCTCATGCCGGCGCCGGTGCCGCAGATCAGAACGGCCTTGTCGTAGCTGCCGTTCTGTACCAGGGGGGCGACTTCACTCGCCACCTGATAGTAGGGGTGAACCTGCTCGAGGTCCGTGGTACCCAGGTCGTCAAATTCCACGCCGGCTTCCGTGAGCCAGGCCTTGATGGCTTCTTTTGCCGAAAAACCGGATTTGTCGCTGCCGATCGCAATCTTCATTTCTGTTTTCCTCCATTAAGATGGGGCGGCAGAAACCGCCCCTGTTTGTTATTTTCTTCAGCGTTAATCGGAAAACCAGGCCCTGCTTTATTTCAATCATGATATGCGCGGCGGTACAGACTTCGTGCGAGAGGAAACTGATCCTTCCGCGCAACTGCAGCAATCTGTAGTCGGGCGCTCCCCGGAAGCTGATTCCGTGCGCGGCAAGGGAAGGTAGTCCCCCTGACGAAGGTACTGCGGCCGCTTAAACTGAGAGGGAGGTTCTGTAATCCTGATTAACCTTTTTTCTTGTTGGGATTCCTGATTATTTCAGGCTGACTGCCTTTTTCGCGGTGGCGAGGATGTTCTCCTTCGTCAGACCCACGGCCTTGCGCAGGTACGGCAGCTTGCCGACCTCGCCGAAGCGGTCCTGGACGCCGACGGCGCATACGGGGATCTTTTCCTCCGCCAGTGCTTCCAGCACGGCCGACTGCAGACCGCCGATGACGTTGTGGTTCTCCACGGTCAGCACGGCGCCGGTCTTGCGGGCCGAGGCGATAACGGTCTCGCGGTCGATGGGCTTGATGGTGTGGACGTTGATGACCTCTGCGTCAATGCCCTCTGCCTTCAGCTCTTCGGCAGCATCGAGGACGTCCTTGGTCATCATGCCGCTGACGAAGATGCTCAGGTCCCTGCCTTCCTTCATGACGTCGGCCTTGAAGAGGTCGAACTGATAGTTCTCGGGGAACACAACGGGCTGCTCCTTGCGGAACAGGCGGACGTACACGGGGCCGTCATAGTCGTTCAGCACGGGCATGGCCGCACGCAGCTGCACCTCGTCGACCGGCTCGAAAATGACCATGCCGGGGATCGAGCGAACCACGCCGATGTCCTCCATGCTCATGTGGGTGCCGCCGTTGAGCTCGGCCGCAATGCCGGGGTCGGTGCCGACGATCTTGACGTTGCGCTTGGCATAGGAGATCGAAATCGCCATCTGGTCGCAGATGCGGCGCGTGGCAAAGGGGGTGAAGCTCTCGATCCATGGCTTGAAGCCATAGCTGGAAAGGCCGGCCGCGATCGAGGCCATGTTCTGCTCGGCAACACCGCAGTCAAAGCTCTGCTCGGGGAACTTCTTGCGCAGGCTCAGGGTTCCGCTGGCCTTGCCCAGGTCCGCGTCCAGAATCACGACGTGTCTGTCTTTTTCCATCAATTCCGCAAGGCATGCGGCATAAACAGCTCTCATTTCCATGGTTTCAGTCCTCCCCTCTGATTTCCCGGATGGCGGCTTCGGCCTGCTCTTCGCTGACCGGGCAGTTGTGGTTGCCGGAGCCGAGCTCCTCAATCCACTTCACGCCGCAGCCCTTCAGGGTGTTGAGAATAATCATCGTGGGCTTGCCGCTGTCGCGGCCGAGCTTTGCGTGCTCGACAGCCGCTGCAACCTGCTCGACGTCATTGCCGTCCTCGACGTCGATGACGTTCCACCCGAAGGCGGCCCACTTGTCGCCGAGCGGGGCAATGTCGTTCACTTCGGCGACCGTGCCGTCGATCTGCTGCTTATTATAATCGGTAAATGCAATCAGGTTGTCCAGCTTCTTCGCTGCGGCGAACATGGCCGCCTCCCAGATCTGGCCCTCCTGGCTCTCGCCGTCGCCGATCATCGCATAGATCGTTGCGCCGTCCTTCTCCAGCTTCGAGCCCAGCGCCACGCCGACTGCGCAGCTGAAGCCCTGACCGAGAGAACCGGTGGTCATGTCGATGCCGACCGTGCGGTTCATGTCGCAGTGGGACGGCAGGTTCGTCCCGCCCTGGTTCAGGGTGAGCAGCTCTTTCTTGTCAAAGTAGCCGCGGTTGGCCAGCGTCGCATAGACGGCGGGGCCCGCGTGACCCTTCGAGCAGATGAAGCGGTCTCTTCCCGCCATCCGGGGCTGCTTCGGGTCGATGTTCATCTCCTTAAAATACAGAACGGCAAGGGCCTCCACCACGGACAGGCAGCCGCCGATGTGCCCGACGCCGAGATGCCCGATGCAGGTCATGATATCACAGCGGATATCCTTGCAGACTTCCTTCAGATTGTAGTCCAATTTGCTTTCCTCCTCTTCTGACCGCCAGGGTTCTTCTGCTTGCGTATCTGCCTTTGGCGTATCATTTAATTAAAGCTATTAAGCAATTAGCAGTGTACTGCTGATTCCCCTTTTTGTCAATCATTATTTTCATTTTTACGCGAAAATAGTTCTTGACATTGTGCGGACGGATGAGTATTATATTTCACAGTGTTAATCAATGTTTTTACGGAGGTGCTCTCATGAGCTTTTGCCCTGTCTATATTCCGGTGGGCGTTCCCACCTTCCACCTTGAAAGCGCGCAGGATCAGTTTGACCGCTCTGTCAGCATGCTGCGCAGCGTGAATGCGGATTTCGTCTGCCCGGAGGAGATGCTGCTCAGTATTGACAGTCTGCGCGCCTACCTTGCAGACAAGCATCCCGACTTCATCGTCTTTCAGAATCTGACCTTCGCCAACGCCGCCTACATGTCCGAGGTGCTGCGGCGCTTTGACTGCCCGCTGCTGCTCTGGACCCTGCGCGAGCCGGTCATCGACGGCGGGCGGCTGCGTCTGAACTCGCTGACAGGCGCCTATTCCGCCGCGAACACCCTGCGTGCCTTTGACGAGCGTCCCTTCCTCTATTGCTTCGGTGCGCCGGAAGAGGAAGCCGTTGTCTCGATGGTGAAAGCCTGCACAGCGGCTGCCCGTCTGAAGGCCGGCATGAAGGCGCTGAAAATGGCCGCTGTCGGCCATACGCCCCAGGGCTTCGGCTTCGGCCGCGCGCTGGACAGCGAGCTGATGAACGTTTTCGGTGTCGAGCTCGAGGCCGTTGAGGCGCGTGAGCTGATCGACATGGCCAAAGCCTATACCGAAGAAGAATGCGCCGAGTACCTTTCGCGTACCGACCGGGCTGTCTGCGGTCTTTCCGCCACGCCCGAAAAGAACCGGAACGACCACGCCCGTCTGTACAAGGCCTATACCGACTATGTCCGCTCGCACAACATCGGGGCCCTTGCCTCGCGCTGCTGGCCGGATTTCTTCACCGCCTTCGGTACCCCCGTCTGCACGGTGCTGAGCCTGCTGAACGATGAGGGCGTTGCCTCCGCCTGCGAGGCCGATATCTACGGCGCCCTTTCCATGTGGATCGGCATGCAGCTCTCCGGCGAACCGGTCTTCTTCGGCGACCCGGTTTCTCTGGACGAAGAGGAAAACACCGTCACCTTCTGGCACTGCGGCGCCGCGGCCTGTTCGCTTGCCCGCAGAGACACCGGTGCAACGGTCGGCGTGCATCCGAACCGCAAGATCGGCCCTGCCATGGATTTCGGCTGCGAAGCCTTCCCGGAGGCCACGGTCTTCCGCATCGGCCGCGAGCCGGACGGCAGTTTCCGCTTCTTCATCTGTGAGGGCGAGGCGCTGGATAAGCCGAAGCAGTTTATCGGCACCTCCATCGTCGTAAAGACCGACTCCGACAGCCGCTCCGTTGTCGAGCAGAGCGTCCTCGACGGCTTTGAGCCGCACTTTGTCGTCATGAAGGGCCGTCACGGTGACACTCTGGAGGCCCTGGCCGAATTCTTCGGTTTTGAGGTTTACAATTACTGAGTCCGATGAAAGGGAAGTTCTCGCGCCTTTCCGAGGTTCTCTCCGGTCTGATCGACCTGATCTTCGCCGGGCTTCTCTGGCTTCTGTGCTCGCTGCCGGTGCTGACGCTGGGCGCCTCGACCACCGCCCTGTACTATACGGTCATGAAGTGCATCCGCCACAATCGCGGCCGCGTCGCGCCGACCTTTTTTCACGGCTTTCGCTCCAACTTCCGCACGGCCACTCTGATCTGGCTGCTGTTTCTGCTCTGGTTCGGCATCGGCGCGGCAGACGCCTACGCCTTCGGCCGCATGGGCTACGGCCCCGGCACGGTGCTGTACAGTCTGAGCCGCCTGTTCTTTGTACCGCCGCTGCTCTTCTTTCCCTGGGTCTTTGCCTATATTTCGCGCTTTGAAAACAGCGTAACCGGCACGCTGAAGTTCACCGGCTGGCTGACCCTGCGCTATTTCGGTCGCAGCGTCCTGCTGGCGGCCGAGCTGGCGGGCTTCCTGCTGATCTCCTGGCTGCTGCCTCAGATTTTCCCCCTTCTGCCCGCCGCGGTCTGTCTTCTCATGAGTCTGACGATCGAGCCTGTCTTTCGCCTCTTCCAGCCGGAAACCGATAACGCTTCCGTCGACGCATGGTACAACGAGTAGCAGGCAACTTGCACAGAAACAGCGTTAAATAATTGTGCTTTCTGACGGGAACCCTTTTCTTTACAAACCGATTTTTACGGGCTATAATATGACTGTAGCCGACAGGCCTTCCTTTTAGGCGAAATTAATTAACTTTGTTAATTAAAAATAAAGGTAATTAATGAAAAACAAAAAGAAGGAGAACAAACATGAAAAAGCTACTTTCCCTGCTGCTTGTGATGATCATGATCGTCGCGCTGGCGGTTCCCGCTTATGCCGCAAACGATGAGATCATCATCAACTTCCCCAGCGTCTGGGTCGGCACCGACTCCAAGGCCCCCTACATGGCTCAGCTGATTGAAAACTTCAATGCTGAGAACGCCGGCTCCATCAAGGTCGTTGTCGAGGAGCAGAGCGACTATCAGGCCGCCCGCGACAAGCTGCGCACCACCATCACCACCGGTGCAACGCCCGACCTCTGCATCATGGATACCACCTATGATATCAAGGGCTACTCCGAAGCCGGCAAGTTCATGGATCTGACCCCGTATCTTGAGGAAGGCTGGGGCAAGGATTTCGCCGACGGCGCCTTTGATGCATGGAGCGTTGACGGAAAGGTCTATGCTCTCCCCTTTGAGTCCGCAATCTTCACCCCGATCTACAACACCAAGATCTTTGCCGACATCGGCTGGGATCATTTCCCCGCCACCTATGATGAGTTCTTCCAGTTCTGCGAAGACGCCAAGGCGAAGGGCTACAATGCCATGGGTCAGATGGCCGGCGAGAATGCCTGGTCCTCCATGCTCTGGTACTCTCTGATTGTCGAGGCCATCGGCGGCAAGGACGTTTATGCCAACGGTCTGCAGGATCCTGCCTTTGTTCAGGCTGCCGAAGTCCTCAAGGCCATGTACGACTACACCTTTGAAGGCGCCATCTCCGCCGGTGCCGGTGACGTGAACGGCCACTGGCTCGCCCGCGACACCGCTATCTATCTGAACGGTCCGTGGTGGGTTGCCAACCTCTACAAGGAAGACAATGCTGTTGACGGCGTTCTTCTCGCTGACGACTGCGAAGTTGCTCTGAACCCGACCTACGAAGGCGGCAAGGGCGAAGGCGGTCTTGTCACCACCGTCCAGGCTTTCCTGGCCGCTGCCAAGCAGGACGATCCCGCTAAGGAAGCTGCCGTTGTAAAGTTCCTCAAGTACCTCACCGATCCTCAGCACGTTTCCGAGCTCGCCCTCTCTTCCGGCGCGATGTTCTTTGTGAAGTATGAACCGTCCCCCGATACCAACCTGATCTCCCAGAAGCTGACGGAAGTTGCCAACAATGCCGAGTTCACCATCCTCCACGTGAATGGTGCCTTCCCGACCGCCGTCTCCACCGAGTTCCCCGCCGCGGTCTCCGCTCTGGTTCTCGGTGAGGTTGATGCGCAGGGCTTTGTTGACCAGCTCCAGCTCGCCATCGACATGGCCGAATAATTCCAGTCTCCCGACAGGGTGCGGGTTTTCCGCACCCTGTTTTAATTTTCTAAAGGAGGTGGCAAGGTGAAACTGGAACGCTCCGACAGAGCTCCGCTGTGGGCTTTTATGACGCCCGCACTGGTTCTGATGCTTGTCTTTTTTGTGATTCCTGTCATCTATGTTATCGTTGTCAGTTTTCTGAAATGGAACGGCATTAACACTCCCGCGTTTGTCAACTTCAAAAACTTCATGCTTCTCTTCCGGGACAGAGCATTCAAGCGTTCGGTGATCAACAACGTCATCTGGGCGCTGGTAGCCGGCTTTATCCAGGTCCCTCTCGCCATGCTGATGGCCATCATTCTCTCCCGCAAGCCGAAGGGCTGGAAGTTTTTCCGCACGGTTTACTTCTTCCCCCAGGTCATTTCCGGTATTGCGCTGGCGACCCTGTGGCGTGCCATCTACCGCGCGGATACGGGTCTTCTCAATGCGCTTCTCAATTCCGTCGGTCTCGGCCATCTCGCCAAGGACTGGCTGGGAACCATAGAAACGGCCTTTCCCGCCGTCCTGATCTACTGGGTCTTTTACGTCGGGTACTACATGGTCATCATGATGGCGGATATCACCACCATCGACGAGTCGTACTATGAAGCCGCCACCATTGACGGCGCCTCCGACTTTCAGCAGGCAATCTATATTACGATTCCTCTGATCAAGAAAACATCTCTGCTCACCTGCGTGACGCTGGCAAGCGTCATGGGCCTGAGACAGTTCGAGCAGGTTTACATGCTCACCAACGGCGGTCCTGCCAACTCCACCTCGACGATTGTCCTGTATATGTACAAAAAGCTGCAGGATGCCAACTACGGCATGGCGAGCGCGTCGGCCGTGATCCTGATCATTGTCGGCGTCATCTTCATCGTCTGCATCCGCAAGATCTTTGAGGGCCGCAACGAAGAGGCTGCCGCGGCAAAGAAAGCAAGGAGGGCCCTGCAATGACTGCATCACGTGTTCACGGCGCTCTCCGGGGGAAGGAACTGATTCTGGCGATCCTTCGCTGGATTCTGATCATCTTCTTTGCTGCCTATACGCTGTTCCCGCTGATCTGGCTGTTCATCTCCTCCCTGAAGACCAACTTTGAGTTTCTCTCCGGCTCTCCCTTTGCCCTTCCCGCCGTGCCGCAGTGGATAAACTACACCAATGCCCTTTCGGTGGCAGGCCTGGGCCGCATGCTTTTGAACTCGCTCTTCGTCGGTCTCTGCGCCACGGTCTTCAACGTCATCGTCGCCAGCATGGGTGCCTACTGCATCTCGCGCTTCCGCTTCAACGGGCGTGAGCGCATCTTCACCCTCTTTACCGCGGGTATTCTGGTTCCCCTGAACGCTCTGATGGTCCCCTATTTTGTGATCATCAACAAGCTGGGCCTCTACAACACCTACGGCGGAATGATTCTTCTGTACTGTGCCATCGGTATCCCGATGTCCACCTTCCTGATCCGCGGCCTGATGGACTCCATCCCCATGGAACTGGAAGAGGCTGCCTACATTGACGGCTGCGGCTTCTACGGGCGCTTCTTCCACATCATTCTCCCGCTCAGCCGCACCGGCATCGTGACAGCAGCCACCTTCGAGTTCCTGACCTGCTGGAACGAGTTCGTCTTCGCCAACCTCATCGTCTCCTCCGAAAAGCTGCGTACGATCCAGGTCGGCATCCGCTACTTCACAAATCAGTTCTCCACGGACTATGTCTCGATGTACGCCGCCATCATGATCTCGATCATCCCCTCCATCATCGGTTACGTCCTCTTCCAGGAGCAGATCATCGCCGGTATGACCAGCGGCGCCGTGAAAGGATAATTCAAAAACAGAATGTTCACATTTACCCATGACAATGGGCAGTACCGGCTGTTTCTCAACGGCCGGTTGCTGCTGTCTGAGAGCAGGGACGAGCCCATGCTCTGGATCGGCCGCGGCGAGGAAAGCATCGACATGTACCGCGGCAACTACAAAATCGAGGACTATGTCACCGAGCGGCTGCCTCTGCATGCCGTCGGCGTCATCGAAGGGCCGGACAGCATCGTCTTTGACTACGGCTCGGCGCTCTTTCTCCGGCTTACTCTGAACGGTGACCTGGCCGAGCTGCGCTTTGAGTGCCCCGATCCCTCCGTAAACCGCCTGTGGCTGCGCCTGTGCGCAGAGGAGGACGAATGCTGCTGGGGCTGCGGTGAACAGATGAGCTATTTCAATCTCCGCGGACGGCACTTCCCCCTCTGGACCTCCGAGCCGGGTGTCGGCCGTGACAAGAGCACCTATGTCACCTGGCGCTCGGATGTTGAAAACCGCGCCGGCGGGGACTATTACAACACCAACTTCCCCCAGCCGACCTTCGTCTCGAGCCGGCATTACTATCTGCACGCCGACACCACCGCCTATGCCGATTTCGACTTCCGTCACGGCGCCTTTCACGAACTGCAGTTCTGGGAGGTTCCGACGTACATCCGCATTGAGGCGGCGAATACCTTCCCCGCTCTGTTGGAAAAGGAAACGGCCTTCCTCGGCCGCCAGCCGGAGCTTCCGGACTGGATTTACAACGGTCTCATCATCGGTGTCCAGGGCGGAAGCGAGCGCTCGTTCGGTCTGCTGGAGAAAACCCTCGCGCACAACATCCCCGTGGCGGCGGTCTGGTGCCAGGACTGGTGCGGCAAGCGCGTCACCTCTTTCGGCAAGCGCCTGCAGTGGGACTGGCATTTTCACTCCGAAATGTACCCGAACCTCCCGGCAGAGATTGAAAAGCTCCACGCCCGCGGCATCCGCTTTCTCGGCTACATCAACCCCTATCTGGTCAGGGACGGCGAGCTGTTTCAGGAGGGTCTGAAGGAAGACATCTTTGCCCGCCGCTCGGACGGCAGCGTCTATCTCGTTGACTTCGGCGAGTTTGAATGCGGGGTTGTGGACCTGACCGACCCGAAGGCCTATGCCTGGTTTAAAGACCGGGTCATCCGCCGGCTCAGCCTGGACATCGGCATCGACGGCTGGATGGCTGATTTCGGCGAGTATCTGCCCACCGACGACATTGTCCTGCACAGCGGCCGCTCCCCCATGCTCGAGCACAATCACTGGCCGGCTCTCTGGGCAAAGTGCAACTACGACGCTCTCATTGACAGCGGAAAGCTCGGTGATGCCGTCTTCTTCATGCGTGCCGGCTTTACAGGCAGCCAGAAGTACTGTACTCTTCTCTGGGCGGGTGACCAGAGCGTCGACTTCTCCCGCCATGACGGTCTGTGCACCACCATCTGCGCCGCGCTCAGCGCCGGCATGTGCGGCTGCGGTCTCAGCCACTCGGACATCGGCGGCTACACCAGCCTCTTCGGCAATGTGCGCACGAAAGAGCTCTTTCTCCGCTGGGCCGAGATGGCCGTCTTTACACCGGTCATGCGCAGCCACGAGGGAAACCGTCCGGACGACTGCTTCCAGTACTATGATGATGAAGACTGCATGCAGCGCCTCGCCCGCCTTACGGCAGTGCACACGGCGCTCCGGCCGCTTCTGAAGCAGCTGGTCGAAGAAAATGCCCGCTGCGGCCTGCCGGTCCAGCGCCCGCTCTTCCTGCACCATGAGGACGACCCGCGTTGCTATACCGAGCAGTTTGAATACCTGCTCGGTCCCGACGTCCTGGTCGCCCCTGTATGGCAGGAGGCGCAGGAAGCCCGCACGGTCTATCTGCCGGAGGGGGAATGGATCCACCTCTGGAGCGGCATGAAGTTCCCGAAAGGCGAACATACCGTCCCCGCCCCCCTCGGCGAGCCGCCGGTCTTTTACCGTACCGGCTCTGCTTCCGCCCCTCTCCTCGCCAGGATCCGCCAGGCCTTTCCCCTGTGATTCAAAATCCCGGACCTTCCCGTCCGGGATTTTCTGGTTTTCCCTCTATTGTAAGAAAAGGAAATATGGTGTAAAATAGTTTTTGCAACAGGGATGAGGTGATTTTCATGGAACGGCCCACAATGACCGCTCTGCTGAAGGCAGAGGAAGAAACAACCCGGAATCAGCTGCGCGCCGACGACGCGGTCGATCGCAGCCGGAAGCAGAGTGCAGACCGGCTGAACGAGCAGCTCGGCCAGATGCTTCTGCGCTATAACGCCGCCTGGTCCGGCGACGGCCGCCGACAGGCTCTCGCCGACAGCATGACAGCCGTTGTGCAGGACATGCTGCCGCTGCTGACTGCCGGTACCGCCGTGAAAGAGATCCCCAAACGCAAAGTGCGCACCGGCGGGGTCGTCCTGCTGCTTTTCGCCGTGATCTTCGCACTGCTCTGCGTCATACTGGTCCGCCAGTATTATCCGGTCGGCTGTGCTTTCCTGGCACTGGCTGCCGTGTGCGGCTTTCTGGCCGGTCTCCTCTGGCACGGCGAGTGCGAGGTTCTTGTCCACGCCGGTCTCGATCCCGAGATTGTGTGGAAAACCCTGCTGAAAACCGTGGAAACCATGGACCGGAAAACGGAAAGCTTCCTTCAGGACGAAGCCGCTGCCGCAGCTGCCGACATTGTCTCGCCCGCTGGGGCGGGCATCACCGACCCCGAGGCGCTGCAGTTTTTCGGCGATCTGCTGGAGGGCCTGTATTCCGGAAACGGCGACTTTGCCCTGCGCCAGCTTCGAAAGCTTCAGCCCTGGCTCGCCTCGAAGGGGATCGAGACGCGCGACTATGCGCCGGACACAGCCGAGATGTTTGATCTTCTCCCCACCCGCAGCACCCCGGCGACCCTGCGCCCGGCCCTGCTCACGGAGGGGAAGCTTCTCACCACGGGAAAGGCGACAGAGCGTGAAAAATAAGCCCCGCTCATCAGGGGCACTTGATCGGACATGCCTGACGGAGGGAAATGGATCTTATGATGTATTATTGGGGTTTTGACCTGGGTGACGGCGAAAGCACGCTGGCCAGGGTTGCCGGCGAGGGAAGCAGTGTTCCCGAAATCATCGAGGTGGACGGGAAGAAGGTCACCATCACCGTCTGGGCCGTCATGCGCAGCGGGGAGGTCCGCATCGGCGAAAATGCAGCACGCTCCGCCTCTTCCGCCGTGCGCAGCGCCGCCCGCTTCAAGCGCCGCTTTCTGGACGCCCAGTCGGACAGCGCCGCCCTGATCCGCGATTTCTCGGCCCGCGTGTTTGAGTCGCTCCGCGGCAGCGGTGCGCTGACCGGCGGTGAAAAATCGAACAGCGTCTATGTCGGCTGCCCCGCCGGCTGGGATGCCGGTGCCCGCGAGCGCTATCAGCGCATCTTTGAAACCATCGGCTTTCCGAGTCCCAAGGTGGTCTCCGAGTCCCGGGCCGTCATGGTCGGCGCGATTCAGTCCAACTCGGTCCGCGACCATGTGGACCTGCGTTCCAAGTCCGTACTGGTCATCGATATCGGTTCCTCCACCACCGATTTTGCCTATATCAACAAGGGGAAAGAGGCCGAAATCCGCACGGGCGGCGAGGTCGCCCTCGGCGGCGGCGTCATGGACGAGGTGCTTCTGGACGCCTGCATCGCCGCCTCCCCCGACGCGGCAAAGCTCCGCCGCGTGATGGAGGAAAGCGAGAGCTGGCGCGTTGACTGTGAGCTGCATGCCCGCCGCCTGAAAGAAAAATACTATTCCCAGCCCGCCGATGAGCACGGACGGCACGAATGCACCGACTCTCTCATGATCACCTATGACGAGCCGACCATTCTCGACCTCGTCATGAACCCCCGGGTTGCCGAGCTTCTGACGGAAAAGCCCTGCCCCCAGCTAAACGGCAGGTCCTTCCGTACGGTCTTCTGTGCGGGCCTGCGTGAGGTCCGCGAGAGCATCGGGGAACAGCTTCCCGAGCTTCTTTTCCTGACGGGCGGCGTTTCCCGCATGGAGGAAATCCGCTCCTGGTGTGAGGAGGTCTTCCCCGAGGCCGTCATCTATACCGACCGCGAGCCGGAATTCAGCGTAGCGCGGGGTCTTGCCTGGTGCGGCCGCATTGATCACGAGCTCCGGTGCTTCCGTGAGGATGTGGACAAGCTGATTGCCTCCAACATTGTCGAGTCGATCGTCTCCGCCCACCTGAACGACCTCTACCTCTCCGCTCTGAACGCGCTGCTGGACCCGCTGCTGGACCAGGCGGTCAAGCCGGTCCTTCTGGACTGGCGCAGCGGAAAGATCGAGCGCATCAGCGACATGGAGGCCGCGCTTCAGGAGCGCATCAAGGTCTATCTTTATTCCGAGCAGGCCAAGGCCGTACTCTACCGGCCCGTAGCCGACTGGCTGCAGGTGATCTCTGACGAGCTGGAGCAGTACACCTCCGAGATCTGCCGCCGCTATCATGTTCCCGACCGGTCGCTGGAGATTTCCTCTGTCCTCAGCGCGAGTGACTTCCACATTCTTGAAAAGCTGGAGGCGCGCGATGTGCTTTCCGCGGACACGCTGACCTGGACGGCCGTCTTTGTTGAGTCGATCATCTCGATTCTCGTCGCCATGGTCTGCGGCGGCAGCGGCATCGTCCTCATCAGCGAGGGTCCTATCGGCATGCTGATCGGCTTTATCCTCTCCTTCCTGATCCTCATTGTCAGTCATGCGATGGGCCGAAAGGCCATAGACGAAAAGCTGATGCACGCCAACCTCCCTCTGGCGGTCCGTCGCCTCGTCCTCAGCAATGCCCTCCCCCATATCGACATGCCGAACTGGGGTCTTTCCGACTCTCTGAAAAACACCGGTGTCGGCAGGCTGTTCTCCGGCACTGAGGAAGAGACCGGAAGCGCCCCCGAGAAGGAGCGGCATCTGCTGCCGCGGCTGCGCTGGGGCGATCCGTCCGACATCTCGGAGAGGCGTATGCAGACCATCCGGGCCAAGATCCGTCAGAACTGCGAAAAGCTGCTGAAAAATCAGAACAATGAGGAGCTCAAGGCCCTGAACAGCCGTGTAAGCCGTGACATCTCCGAACAGATCGAATCCCGCCTCAAGGAGCTTGCCGAGCAGGTCGAAATCCCCCTGTAAGCGGGGATATAAAAAACCACCCTCAGGGTGGTTTTTTTATTCCTCCGCGATGCGTCCGAGGATCTCCCACGCATACGCATCCTTCTTCTGCTCCGCCGGGCTCAGCGCCTCATAGGGCTGAATCATCGGGTGCCGCCGCATCCCGTTGTCGCGCACCGGGTCATATTCCCAGTTGTACAGTTCGTAAAAGCGCAGCCACCGCCGGTGCTCCAGTTCCTGCAGCTCCTCCGCCTTTTCCTGTGCGATCGCCCTGTAGCGCGCGTAAGCTTTCCTGCACACCTCCCGGCTCAGCTCGAGGATGTCCTCATCGTTCAGCAGGATGCGTGCCTTTACGATCAGATGGTCCGCCGCGGCGATGTTCGACTGCCGCAGAAAATGGCTCAGATCCTTCCAGGCCACGGGCTTGGCGCTGCCCTTGTTGTAGATCTCGTTCATCAGGATCGCGCTGCGGTTGACGGCGTCCTTTATCACGAACTCCGGTGTCAGCGTCTTTTCCCGCTCGCCGAAGCAGATCAGGCCAGGTGCCGGTTCATCCAAGCGCACATGCACCTGCGCCCCCGTAGGGAACCACCGGTGCAGCCGTTCGTAAACCCTCAGGTTTTCCGCGTCCTCATCCGCCGCCAGAATGATCCGGTCCGCCCCGCGCAGCAGCTCAGGATTCTCCGTCCAGACGCCGCCGTGAAACACAAGCCGGTCCGGGTCTTCGCCCTCCCCGTTCAGCGCTTCCAGAATTCTCGGGTGCAGGGCCGCAAAGTCCGTCCGGTCGTCAAACACGTGGTATTCCGTCTGCCTGTCCGCCTCAAAGACGTTGGTCAGCAATGCCCGTTCCAGCAGAGCGCTGCCCGTCCGGCCGCAGCCGATCAGAATCACCCGGCTTTCCTTTCTTTTCAGCGGGTGTTCCTTCCAGTAGCAGCGGCTCAGGGCCTCCCGCCGGCTGAACAGATGCATGCCCACGGGCAGCGCGTCCACCGGCACATCCGCCATGCAGTACACCGGCGCCCCCAGCTTCACCGTCTCCAGCGACCGCGAAAGATTGTCCCAGGGGTCCTCGCCGGTATAAAAGAAGGCGGTGCCTTCCGTCTTCCCACCGTGCAGCTGCAGCAGGGCCTCTTCTTCGCTCTCGATGCGCACGGCATTTCCTGCCCGCAGATGCTTTTCCTCCCCGCTCAGGAAAACGGTCATGCAGTCCGGGTCCTCCTCCGAAAGGGCGGAAGCGAGAGCCGCCGAGTCGGCGTTCTCCTCGCTGAAGATGTACCAGTTCCGATGCTTTCCCGACCAAAGGCGCAGACGGGGCACAATCTGTCCGGACAGCAGGCTCAACCCGATGCCGATCAGCGCAGTCAGAATGCCGATGCTGGAAAGGGCAAAGATCAGGCCGAGAACACGTCCGGCCGGCGTCACCGGCGACAGGTCGCCATAGCCGACTGTCGTCATGGTAATCAGCGAGTACCAGATCGCATCCCACACATTCCGTATGTTTGCATCCGGCGCTCTTGCCTCGGTCGCGACCAGCAGTATGAGCAGCAGCACGTATACGCCCAGCGCCGCTGCCAGAAGCTTCCCGTGCTTCTTCAAGCCGTCTCTCCCCTTTCCTCCGGTCCCTTTCGTCTCCGGACCTTATCCCCGGTGCGGCGTGTTATGCAGCCCCGCCGGCGATAAGGTCTCAGTCCTTATACTCCATGTATCTCTTCGCCGTCTCGGGGTAGCCCCGGTCGAGCAGCGTCTCATACACGCAATTGCGGATTTCCCTTGTCGTGATGATCTCGCTCTTCTCCGTCAGCTGAGAAAACACGTCATCCGCCAGCGCCTCGGCAACCGTTTGTGAGATGTTTTCCAGCGGTGTCCCTGCGTTTGCATTCAGAATGCTCCTTACGACCTTCTGATCGTCGTACGCCGTGATGTTTCCGTTCTTTTTGGTGATTTTCATGTTTTTCTCCTTTCCCGCCTTCCGGCGTCCGTCCCGGCTGCCGCCTGTCAACACTTTCCTTCCTGCTCCTGTATTCCTTCTTTCAGTGTGCCTCTGCCCAGGTGCGGCCGTACTTGGCCTCCACCGTCAGCGGTACCGAAAGGGTCATGACCTGTTCCATCTCCTCGCGCAGGATTTCCGCCGTCCGTTCGGCTTCCTCCTCCGGGCACTCGACGATCAGCTCGTCATGCACCTGCAGGACGAGACGGCCCCTGAGGCCCTCTGTCACCAGACGATCCCGCACCCGGACCATGGCCAGCTTGATGATGTCCGCCGCGGTGCCCTGAATCGGCATGTTCAGCGCCACGCGTTCCCCGAAGGCCCGGGTATTGAAATTCGCGCTCTTCAGCTCGGGCAGATCCCTCCTGCGGTTCCACAGGGTGCGTACACAGCCCTCCGCGCGTGCCTGCTCCACCACGTTGTGCATATAGCTTTTCACACCCGTAAAGCGGTTCAGATAAGCCTCCATATAGGCCTTCGCCTCTGCCGGGCGCACCCCGATGTCCTGCGCCAGTGAAAAGGCGGAAATGCCGTACACGATGCCGAAGTTGACTGCCTTTGCGCTTGCGCGCATCGCGTGCGTCACCTCGTCCAGCGGGACATTGAAGACCTGCGAGGCTGTCACCGCGTGAAAATCCTCGCCCGAGAGAAAGGCCTGCTGCATGGCCGCATCCCCCGAAATGTGCGCCAGCAGACGCAGCTCAATCTGGCTGTAGTCCGCGTCCACCAGCACCGAGCCCTCCGGTGCGGCAAACATGGTGCGGATCTGCGCCCCCAGCTCGCGCCGGACCGGAATGTTCTGCAGGTTGGGCTCCGTTGAGGACAGGCGCCCCGTCGCCGTGACGGTCATCTGAAAACTGGTGTGAATACGTCCGTCCGGCCCGATCACCCGCAGCAGGCCGTCGGCGTAGGTGCTCTTCAGCTTTGTCAGCGTGCGGTAATCCAGCACCTTCTGCACGATGGCATGCTTGTCGCGCAGACGCTCCAGCACATCCGCGTTCGTGCTCCAGCCTGTTTTGGTCTTCTTCCCCGCAGGCAGCATCAGCTCCTCGAACAGCACCGTACCCAGCTGCTTGGGTGAAAGGATGTTAAAGGGGTGTCCCGCCAGGGCATAGATCTCTTCTTCCAGCGCGCTGATGCCCGCCGTCAGGCCCTCTCCGTATGCACTCAGCGCCGCCCGGTCCACCAAAAAGCCTTTCTCCTCCATCTCGGACAGAACGCGGCACAGCGGCATCTCGATCTCCTGAAACAGGGCCGTCATGCCCTCCTTCTCGAGCGTCTCTGTCAGCACCGGGGTCAGGGCGGCAATCTGGGCCGCCTCGTTGGGGTCTTCTCCCGTCTGCCAGCGCATGCTGAGCGCCGGAATGCTGTAGTCCGAATCCGTTGCACGCAGCAGATACCCGGCAAGGGCTGTGTCGAACACAAAGCCGTCCCGGGACAGCCCCGCTGCCACTGTCCGGTTCATCAGGTCCTTCACGCCGTGAGCGCTCTTTTTCACAGCCTTCGAAAAGATCGTCCCCAGGGCGGCATCAAAGGCTTCCGGCTCGAGAAGCATCTGCGCCAGGCGATAAACCGTGCCGTCCCCAGGCACCGGGCAGAGCTCCAACGTCGCCAGGTCTCCGTCCGGCAGTGAAACCGCCGTCCAGTCCGCCCCCTTCAGTCTGCCGAGCAGTTCTTCCAGCGCCTCGGCATCTTCCACGCTGCGCACCTGCGCATAAGCTGCCTTTTCTACCTCCGGGGAGGCGGCCTGAAGGGCGGAAGCGGTTCCCGCTATGGGCATTTCCACCTGATCCAGCTTCCACTGCTCTATAAGCTTCCGAAAGCCCAGCCTTTTCATCATCGCCAGCAGCTCGGGCGTCCTCTGCAGGGACCAGCGCAGATCCTCCGCTGCCGCTGAGGCACAGGTCTCGCACTTCTCCAGGGGCACCTCCCGAAAGATGGTAGCCAGCCAGTAGGATGTGCGGGCGCTCTCCGCGCCCTCTCTCAGCTTTTTCCTGAGGCTCTCCTTCATTTCACTCTGCGGGTCCTGCAGGGCTTCATACACTCCGTCCAGAGACCCGTAACGCCGCACGAGGTCCAGTGCCGTCTTCTCCCCCACGCCCGGTACGCCGGGAATGTTGTCCGAGCTGTCGCCCATCAGGGCTTTCAGGTCGACAAGATACTTCGGTCCGAAGCCGTATTCCTCCTGAAACACCTCCGGCGTCACCAGCACGTGGTCGCTCTTCCCGCCGCGGGTCACAACGTGAACCACCCCGACCTGTCCGTCCACCAGCTGCAGGGCGTCGCGGTCGCCGGTGACCAGCAGGCACCGGTCTCCCGCTGCCTCACTGCGTGCGGACAGCGTCCCGAGAATGTCGTCTGCCTCATATCCCGCCAGTTCCAGCCTCGCGACCCCCATTGCGTCCAGCAGTTCCTTCAGAACCGGCATCTGTACCGCCAGGTCCTCCGGCATCGGTTTGCGCTGGGCTTTGTAAAAGCCGCAGGCCCTGTGGCGGAAGGTCGGCTCGCGCCGGTCAAAGGCTACCGCTAGGGCGTCCGGTCTGTATTCCTCCAGCAGCGGCCTCAGAATGGCCAGGAAGCCGTATATCGCATTCGTCGGGGTGCCGTCCGGCGCATTCAGCATCCGAACGCCGTAATACGCGCGGTTTACCAGGCTGTTCCCGTCAATGGCCATCAGCATCATCAGTCATTGCTCCTCTCATTCGCTTGCTTTATTCTAACACATCCGATTTTTCAAAACAACAGGGAAATCTCCCATCCCCCGGTCTCCTCCTATGCTGATTTTTTCCGGGATCGGCGTGCAAAATCTCTTGACGTAAGGGCAGCGCAAACGGTAAAATAAAAGCAACGCGGCATACGCATGCACGCAAATTTAAGGAAAGGAACCGTGATACCATGGCAACAAACATTTCCCGCAGAGACTTTCTGAAAGGCATTGCCGCCGGGGCTGTCAGCGTCGGCGCAGTGGGAGCTCTACAAACGATCGCCGGTCCGGCCACAGCTTTTGCTGACGACGCGGCCGTCACCCCCGAAGAGGCGATCAAGGTCTTCGACAAGATTCCCCAGGCTTACCTCAACCCCCAGCTGGACGGGGCCGAGTTCCGAACAGCCGACATGGAACTCAAAACGCTGTTTTCCCCCTTCAAGATCGGGAATGTCGAGCTGAACCACCGCATGGTAAAATCCGCCGCCGGCTCTGCGGCCTATCTTGCCGGTATGACGGACGAGTTTCTCAGCTATTATTTCAATCTTGCCAAGGGCGGCGTCGAACTGATCTTTGTTGAGTCGGTCAGCTGGCTGGAAGTGCCGGAAAGCGGCGAATACGATGCGGATACCCTTGCGTATATCAAGAAGCTGGTAGACGGCTGTGCCGAATACGGTGCCGTCCTCGGCTATCAGATCTCCGGTTTCGGCATGGGCGAGAACGAGATGACCGTCGACGACATCCATGCCAAGCAGGCCCGTATGATCCAGGTTGCCGAAGGCCTTTATAACGTCGGCTTCAAGGTGATCGAGTTCAACTGCGCAGGCTTCAACATGCCGGCACACTTCCTTTCCCGCTTCCACAACACGCGCGAGGACGAATACGGCGGAAAGAGCATTGAAAACCGCGCCCGCTTTGTCACCGAAATTCTGGAGCAGCTCAGGAAGGACTGCCCCGACATGCCCATCCAGTGCCTGATCGACTGCATCGAAGAAAACGACAACATCACCAACAACCCGACCATCATGACGCTGGACACCGATGTCACGACCCCGCACACCAAGTCGCTCAGCATCGAGGAGGGCATCGCGGCCGCCAAGCTCTTCGAGGCTGCAGGCTGCAGCTCGATGCACCTGCGCATCGGGCCGCTCGGGCATCACGTCGCGCAGTTTGCCGCCGATCTGTACTTTATCCTGAACGGCATCGAGGGCGCCACCGGCTTCGGCACCCAGTATGACTTTACACGCCACTTCCAGGGCAAGGCCATCGGCAACACCAGCGGCTGCGGCATCGCGCTGGATATTGCGGCCATGTACAAGAAGGAGCTGAACATTCCGGTCGGTGCGGTCACCTATATGGACCCCGCCCACGCCCCTGACTTTTTCGAGAAAGCGCTGGAAGACGGAAAGCTCGACTTCTTCCTGATGAACCGTCCGCTGACCGTGGATATGGAGTATGTCAACAAGCTGCGTGAGGGCAGGCTGGATGAGATCGCCCCCTGCACCCGCTGCCTGCACTGTCATTCCGGTTCCAATGAGATGAACGCCATGTTCTGCTACTGCCGCGTCAATGCGCTGACCCAGCGCGTCATGCGCGAAGGCGGTCCCGCCACCTACGAGCTGCCCCCGGCCGAGACCAAGAAGAAGGTCATGGTCATCGGCGGCGGCCCCGCCGGCATGGAGGCAGCCCGCATTGCAGCCCAGCGCGGCCACGATGTCACGCTTTACGAGAAGCGGGGTTCTCTCGGCTTCATGCTTGATTTTGCAAACATGGTCAAGGGCCCGCATGAGAATCTGGCCGATCTGAAGAAATACCTGGTCCGCCAGCTGGAAATCAGCGGCGTGACCGTCAAGACCGGGACCGAGGTCACAAAGGAACTGATCGATTCCGAGGCACCCGATGCCGTGATTCTTGCGGTCGGCGGTCTCCGTGATACGCTTACGGTGAACGGTGATGTCCCGGTCATCGAGATGGACGACTTCATGTTCACCGAGATGGGCGAGAATGTCATCGTCTACGGTTCCAATGCTCAGGCCTTTGACGCTGCCCTGTGGCTCACCGTTCACAAAAAGCATGTCACCATGATCACCCCGAATAAGGCAGATGATCTGGATATTCAGCAGTCTCAGCACGCCAAACGCATGATGACGACGGCGCTCTACGCGCTGGGCTTCAACGCCTACCCCGAATCCTCCATCAAGAGTGTGAAGGACGGCGTGGCAACCGTGACGTTGGAGACCGGCCTCGATACGCAGATTCCCTGCGACGCCATCGTCAATGCGGCCGACATGCTGCCGAACACCGCTCTTCTGGACGGCATCTCCGTCAAAGAGACCTACAGCATCGGCGACTGTGCCGCACCCTTTAACATTGCGCTGGCCATCCGCGGCGGTAACGACGCCGGCCGCGCGGTATAAAGCAGGTTTCCATCCAAACCGGGTCATTCATAAAAATGGCAGCCGGCTCTGTGCACACAGAGCCGGCTGTCAGCATAACGGCTGTATCATCCGCAGTTTATTTTCTGACGGCTTCCAGGACCATAGCGCCGTCCGTCACCTTGAGGGAGCGAATTTCGGCATATTGCTCGACAATCCCCGTCCCCTTCTTCAGCGGTCCTTCCACCACGGAATTCAGTTTTTCCGGTGTAACAGGCAAAAACGGAATCTCAACCGAGCGGACGGCCACAACCGGCTTGCCGTCCCATTTGACTTCCGCCGTGAGGGCGGCCTTTGCCTTCAGAAAGCCCATGCCGCCGGAAGCGGATACGCGGATTTCATCGTTCCGGAACGAGACGGACGGATTATCGACACTCAGCTTGAGGCCTAAGCGCTTCTGGATGAGCTGGCTGACACCTGCCTTGTTCTCAACAAGGTATTCCCTGGCGATCTCCGTGGCATCCTGATCTGTGACCCGGATTGTGATCGGCTGCCCCGCCGGAAGGGCCTTGAATTCTTCAAATTTGTTCAGATAAGCGTTCAGTGTGCTTCCCATTTTCTTCTCCTCGTCATTGATGATGGATTTGCTGCGACATCGGAATCGCTTTCCGCTGCTGCATCAATCAGCATATGCATTTTTATTTTATCATGAATCCGCCTGAAAGACAACAAAAACAGCAGCCCGAAGCAGCATTTCCTTCCCGCTGTCCGATACAGGCGAAGCGGAGGCGTATGTTCAAAAAGCCGGAGAGTCTTATGAACCTCTCCGGCCTGTTTTGAACATACTGTGCCGGAATCCGGCCTCAGACGGATTCCCCCCGCAGCCGGATGATCTCATCACGCAGCTGGGCGGCAATCTCGAATTCCAGCATCTGCGCTGCCTTCTTCATCTTCTTTTCCAGATCCTCGATCAGGCGCTTCCGTTCCGCCTGTGTCATCTTGACACCGTCGCGGCGGACCGCTTCGGCCGGGCTGGATATCTCGATGATGGCGCGGATATCCTTGACGATGGTCTTCGGAACGATGCCGTGCTCGCGGTTATAGGCCTGCTGCTTCTCGCGCCGGCGGTTGGTCTCGCGGATGCAGGCCGCCATGGAGGGCGTGACCGTGTCGGCATACATGATCACCTTGCTCTCGGCGTTGCGGGCTGCGCGTCCCACGGTCTGGATCAGGCTGGTCTCCGAGCGCAGGAAGCCCTCCTTGTCCGCATCCAGAATCGCCACGAGGCCGACCTCGGGGATGTCCAGACCTTCGCGCAGGAGGTTGATGCCCACCAGCACGTCAAAGGCCCCGGCGCGCAGATCGCGGATAATCTCCATACGCTCGATGGTGCCGATGTCGTGGTGCATATACCGCGTCCGGATGCCGGCAGCCGACAGGTACTCGGACAGGTCCTCGGCCATCTTCTTGGTCAGCGTGGTCACGAGGGTGCGCTGGTTTTTGGCGGTGCGATCGTTGATTTCGCCGATCAGATCGTCGATCTGCCCCTCCACCGGCCGTACAAAAATCTCGGGATCCAGCAGGCCGGTGGGGCGAATGATCTGCTCGGCCAGCTGGCCTGCGCGTTCGCGCTCCCATGGTCCGGGGGTCGCCGACACGTATACGCGCTGGTGAATGCGCGTGAGGAATTCGTGTTGTCATAGGCCGACGGCAGGCGGAAGCCGTAGTCCACCAGGGCGTCCTTTCTGGCCCGGTCGCCGCGGTACATGGCCCGCACCTGGGGCAGCGTCACATGGCTCTCATCCACGAAGAGCAGAAAGTCCTTCGGGAAATAGTCCAGCAGGGTCATGGGCGGCGAGCCCGGCGCACGGTTTGAGATGACGCGGGAATAGTTCTCGATGCCCGAGCAGTAGCCCAGCTCCTGCATCATCTCGATGTCATAGTCGGTGCGCTGGCGGATGCGCTGGGCCTCGATGAGCCTGTTCTGCGCCTCAAAGAAGCGGACACGTTCGTCGCATTCCTCGCGGATGCGTTCGATGGCGGCCGCCATTTTCTCCTTCGTCGTCACATAGTGGCTGGCCGGATAGATGGCCACGTGGTTCAGAATGCGCACCGCCGCGCCGGTCACGGGGTTGACCTCGCTGATGCGGTCGACCTCATCCCCGAAGAACTCTATCCGGATCGCGCTGTTCTGCGAATACACCGGAAAGATCTCGACGCTGTCGCCGCGCACGCGGAAGCGGTTGCGCTCGAAGGCCAGGTCGTTGCGCTCATAGCGGATCTCCACCAGCCTCCGCAGCAGCGTATCCAGGCCGTAGCTCTGTCCCGGCCGCAGCGAGATGACCATGTTGGCATAGTCGATGGGGTCGCCCAGACCGTAAATGCAGCTGACCGAGGCCACCACGATCACGTCCCGTCTCTCGAACAGGGACGAGGTGGCGCTGTGGCGCAGGCGTTCGATCTCGTCGTTGATGGAGGCGTCCTTTTCGATGAAGGTGTCGGTATGGGGGATATAGGCCTCGGGCTGATAATAGTCGTAATAGCTGACGAAATACTCCACCGCGTTTTCCGGGAAGAATTCCCGGAATTCGCTGCAGAGCTGCGCCGCCAGGATCTTGTTGTGCGCCAGCACCAGGGTCGGCCGGTTCAGACGCGCAATCACATTGGCCATGGTGAAGGTCTTGCCCGAGCCGGTCACGCCGAGCAGAATCTGTTCGTCAATGCCGTTTTCGATGCCCTCGACCAGGGTGTCGATGGCCTCGGGCTGGTCTCCCATGGGCTGAAAATTCGAATGAAGCCTGAAATGATCCACGTTATTTTCTGAAGCTGTCTTTCAGTGCCACCGCGCGGTTAAACACCAGATGGCCGGGCTTTGCGTCTCTGTTGTCGAGGCAGAAGTAGCCCTGGCGCAGGAACTGGAAGCTCTCGGTATCCTTGCCGGCTTCGGGCATCGGCACATCCTTCAGGCAGGCCTCGACGCGGCAGCCCTGCAGCGTCACCAGGCTCTCGGGGTTCAGGAACTCCAGGAAATCCTTGTCCGGTCCGTCCGGGTCGGGATCCGAGAACAGATAGTCATACACGCGCACCTCGGCCTCGGCCGCAGTCGCCGCGTCGACCCAGTGGATCGTCGCGCCCTTGACCTTCCGCCCGTCGGCCGGATCGCCGCCGCGGCTTTCGGGGTCATACTCGGCATAGACCTCAGTGACATTGCCGTTTTCGTCCTTCGCAACACCCGTGCAGGTGACAAGATATGCCCCCTTCAGGCGAACCTCAAAGCCCGGGTGCATGCGCTTGTACTTCGGCGCCGGCACCTCCATGAAGTCATCCTGTTCGATATACAGCTCCCGCGAGAAGCTGACCTGCCGCGTCCCGGCCTCGGGGTCCAGCGGGTTGTTCTCAATATCCAGCAGCTCGCTCTGTCCCTCGGGATAGTTGGTGATCACGAGTTTCAGCGGCTTCAGCACCGCCATCACGCGCCGTGCGTGGGCATTCAGGTCGTCACGCAGGCAGCTTTCCAGCAGGGCCCAGTCGACGGTCGAGTCGACCTTTGAAACGCCGATGCGCTCGCAGAAGTTCCGGATGGACCGTGCGGTATAGCCGCGGCGGCGCAGACCGCAGAGTGTCGGCATGCGCGGGTCGTCCCAGCCCGACACACGCCCCTCTTCCACCAGACGGCGCAGCTTGCGCTTGGACATGACCGTATAGTTGATGCCGAGGCGCGCAAACTCGATCTGGCGGGGCTTGTGCTGCGGAATGCTGACATTGGACACCACCCAGTCGTACAGCGGCCGGTGCGCTTCATACTCCAGCGAGCACAGCGAATGCGTGATGCCCTCCAGGGCGTCCTGAATCGGGTGGGCGAAGTCGTACATCGGGTAGATGCACCACTTGGTGCCCTGGCGGTGATGCTCGATATAGCGGATGCGGTACAGCACGGGGTCGCGCATGTTGAAATTGCCGCTGGCGAGATCAATCTTCGCGCGCAGGGTGTACTTTCCTTCCGGAAACTCGCCGTTCTTCATGCGTTCGAACAGCTCCAGGTTCTCCTCCACAGGCCGGTCGCGCCAGGGGCTGACGGCCGGATGGGTGGTATCCCCGCGGTACTCGCGGAACTGTTCCGGGCTCAGCTCGCACACATAGGCAAGGCCCTTGCGGATCAGCTCGAGGGCAAACTCATAGGTCTTTTCAAAATAATCCGAACCGTAGAAGAAACGGTCGCCCCAGTCAAAGCCCAGCCAGTGAATATCCTGCATGATGGCCTCGACGTATTCCGTATCCTCCTTGGCCGGGTTTGTATCGTCCATGCGCAGGTTGCAGATCCCGCCGAAATGCTCGGCCGTGCTGAAATCGATAGTCAGCGCCTTGCAGTGTCCGATATGCAGATAGCCGTTCGGCTCGGGCGGAAAGCGGGTGTGTACCTGCATGCCTTCGAACTGCCCGCCGGGCGCAAGGTCCTCAACGATAAAATTCTCAATAAAGTTTCTGCCGGTCTCTTCCATGTCACATATCCTCCCGGGTAAAAGTGAATACCGTATTATACTCAATTTTGCTCCCGCTGACAAGCCCTGTTCCTTGCTCTTTCCAAAAGAATGTGATATGCTGTTGCCGGTAAAAATACAGCTCCGAAAGGGTGTTCTTTATGGATCAAGCGTTTGACGTTATTCTCATCGGCGGAGGCGCCGCGGCAACCAGCGCCGCCATGACTTTGAAGAACCGCGGGAAAACCATGCTGGCGGTCAGCAACCGCAGCGACACCACCAGTCTGCACAAAGCCGAAAAAATCACCAATTATCCCGGCCTTCCGCCCATGAGCGGAGCTGAGATGTCCGAGCTCTTCCGGCGTCAGCTGGAGGAGACCGGTGCAGTCCTCGTCGAGGGACGGGCCCTTTCCGTTCTGCCTATGGAGGACTCCTTCGGCGTCGCCGTCGGCAGCGACTATTACATGGGCCGCAGCATCATTCTGTGTGCCGGCATCACGCGGGAAAAGCTCTATCCCGGTGAGGCGGAGTTTCTTGGCCGCGGGGTCAGCTACTGCGCCACCTGCGACGGCATGCTCTACCGCGGCAAGACCGTCGCCGTCGTCGGTGCGGGCGAAGAGGCAAAGCAGGACGCCGACTTTCTCGAAGGCATCGGCTGCACCGTCCTGCGCTTCCCGCAGAACGGACGCTACGAGATTCTCGGCGGCATGAAGGCAGACACGCTCCGTTTCGGCGGAGAGGACCATTCCGTCGACTGTGTCTTCATCATCAAGGACACCGTCTCCGTAACCCAGCTGGTTCCCGGTCTGACCTATGAAAACGGCGGCATCGTAACGGACCGCCGCATGGCCACCGCGGTCCCGGGCGTCTTCGCCGCGGGCGACTGCACCGGCAAACCGCTTCAGCTGGCCAAAGCCGTGGGGGAGGGCAATGTTGCCGCCCTTTCCGCCTGCGACTGGCTTGACAAAAAGGATTGACATCCGCGCCTCCTGATTGTATAATCAACAGGCTTGCAGATATTGTCTTTTGCGCTGTGACAGGCAGGAGTACGCAGTTTCCTTTCCCTCAGAGAGGGGGCGGCCGGTGAAAGCCCCCGGTAAGGTCTGCGGAAGGTCGGCCCCGAGCGCCCGACGGGAAGGTTCCCTGTTTTTGAGCCGGGTTCTGTGTAGTGTCGGCGTACGCCCGCGTTAAGGGCGCCGAGTGCCGCATGCCGTGCATGCGGAATTCAGGTGGTACCGCGGTTATGCCGCCCTGAAGGCTTCTTCAGGGCGGATTTTTATCTTGATGGGAGTGTTTATTCATGAAAGAACTGCCGAAAGTGTATGATCCTCATACCGTGGAAACGCGGATCTACGATTTCTGGGAAAAAGGCGGCTGGTTTCACGCCGTACGCGATGAAAAGAAAAAGCCCTTTTCCATCGTCATGCCCCCACCCAACGTTACAGGGCAGCTGCATATGGGTCACGCGCTGGACGCGACGCTTCAGGACATACTCACCCGCTATAAGCGCATGCAGGGCTATTCCGCACTCTGGCTCCCGGGCCAGGATCACGCCGGAATCGCCACCCAGATCCGCGTGGAGGAAGAGCTGCGCAAATCTGAGGGGCTGACCCGCTATGACCTGGGGCGTGAGAAGTTTCTTGAGCGTGTCTGGGCCTGGAAGAATCAGTACGGCAGCCGCATCATCGAACAGCAGAAGCGTCTCGGCGTCTCCTGCGACTGGGAGCGCAACCGCTTCACCATGGACGAGGTGTGTGCCCGCGCCGTGCGTGAAACCTTCTGTGAGCTTTATGACAAGGGCCTCATCTACAAGGGCAGCCGCATCATCAACTGGTGCCCGCACTGCCGCACGGCCCTCTCGGACGCCGAGGTTGAGTATAAGGACATGCCCGGCCATTTCTGGCACATCCGCTATCCCATTGAGGATTCGGATGAGGAGTTTATCATCGCCACGACCCGTCCCGAGACCATGCTGGGCGATACCGGCGTCGCCGTCCATCCGGACGACGAGCGTTACCGTCATCTGGTGGGCAAGAATGCCATCCTGCCGCTGGTCGGGCGCAAGCTGCCCATCGTGGCGGACGAGTATGTCGAGCTGGGCTTCGGCACCGGTGCGGTCAAAATGACCCCCTGCCATGACCCGAACGACTATGAGGTCGGCCTGCGCCACAATCTGGAGCAGGTCCAGTGCATTGACGAGGACGCAAAGATCATCAACGGCGGCAAGTACAACGGCATGGACCGCTATGAATGCCGCGAGGCGATTGTGAAGGACCTGGAAGAGGCCGGCTATCTCGTCAAGGTCGAGCCCTACAGCCACAACGTCGGCTGCTGCTACCGCTGCGGCTCGGTGGTGGAGCCCCTCACCAGCCCCCAGTGGTTTGTCAAAATGAAGCCCCTGGCCAAAGCTGCCATCGACGTGGTGAAGGACGGCCGTGTCCGCTTTGTGCCCGAACGCTTCACCAAGACCTATCTCAACTGGATGGAGAACGTCCATGACTGGTGCATCTCGCGCCAGCTGTGGTGGGGTCATCAGATTCCCGCCTGGTACTGTGACGACTGCGGCGAGATCACGGTCTCCCGCGAGGACCCGACCTGCTGCGCCCACTGCGGCAGCAAAAACATCCGCCGCGAGGAAGACGTGCTGGACACCTGGTTCTCCTCAGCGCTCTGGCCCTTCTCGACCATGGGCTGGCCGGAAAAAACCGAGGAGCTGGACTACTGGTATCCCACCTCGGTCATGGTTACCGGCTACGATATCATCTTTTTCTGGGTTGCCCGCATGATTTTCTCCGCCATGGAGCAGATGCACGAAGAGCCTTTCAAAACGGTCTTCATTCACGGCCTTGTCCGCGACAGTCTTGGCAGAAAGATGTCCAAGTCCCTCGGCAACGGCATCGACCCGCTGGACATGATTGACCAGTACGGCGCCGACGCCCTGCGCTTTAACCTCATCACCGGCAACTCCCCCGGCAACGACATGCGCTTCTACGTCGAAAAGTGCGAGGCCATGCGCAACTTCTGCAACAAGCTCTGGAATGCGTCCCGCTTTGTGATGATGAACCTCACCGTCACCGAGAACCGTCTTCCCGAAAAGCTTGAGCTCGAGGACCGCTGGATTCTCTCTCGTCTGAATGACGTCATCCGTGAAGTCAACGAGAACATGGATCATTTTGAGCTCGGGGTGGCCGCCGGCAAGATCTACGACTTCATCTGGGACGACTACTGCGACTGGTATATCGAGCTGACCAAGCCCCGCCTGAACAGCGGTGACGAGGAAGCCTCCCGCAGTGCCCAGCAGGTCCTGCTCTACGTCCTGACCGAGATTCTGAAAATGCTGCATCCCTTCATGCCCTTCATCACGGAAGAGATCTGGCAGGCCATCCCCCACGAGGGAGATGCCCTGATGGTACAGGACTATCCCGTTTTCTCTGAGGCTCTCTCCTTCCCCGTGGATGCCCAGCGTTTCGAGACCGTCATGGACGCCATCAAGGCCGTGCGCGCCCGCCGTGCCGAGATGAACGTGCCGCCTTCCCGCAAAGCTCACCTGATGATCGTCACGCGCGAGCAGGATGCCTTTGACGCCGGCCGCAGCTATATCATGAAACTGGCCTACGCCAACGACATCAGCGTGCTGGATGCTGTCCCCGTCGATGCCGACAGGATGGTCTCCGCCGTTACGGACAATGCCCGCATGTTCATGCCGATGGCGGATCTGGTGGATCTGGAGAAAGAACGCGCCCGCCTGGAAAAGGAGCTGGCCAATGCCGCCAAGCAGCTGCAGGCACAGATCGGGAAGCTTTCAAACCAGAACTTTGTCACCCGCGCACCCGAGGCCGTTGTCAACGCCGAACGCGAGAAACAGGCAAAACTCGAAGCCCTGATCGAAAATCTGAAGCTGAACCTGTCTCATCTGAGTTAAATTCAGTGAGGTTGAAATGACTGATGTACAAGTATCAAAACTGAGCCGCCGGGACCTTCTCGAGATTCTTCTTGCAGTCGAGACGGATAATAATGCCCTGCAGCAGGAGCTGAATGAGCTGCGTGAACAGCTTCAGCGGCTGAAGCAGGATCAGGAAAGGAATGATTCCGGCCTGGCCGATGCGGGCATTCAGGCAGCCACGCTGCTGCAGGAAGCACGTACGGCCGCCGATGCCGCAGCGGCCAGACAGCGCGAGGCTCTGACCGAGAAGGAACAGCGCCTCCAGGAATGGGAGCGCCGCCTGCAAGAGCGTGAAACCTGGCTGAAGCAGCAGGAGGAGCAGTCCATCCGTGTTCTGGAGGACGCTGACAACGAAGCGGTCGCCCGGATGCAGGAAGCCAACCGTTATGCGCAGGAGGTCATGGACGACGCCAAGCAGAAGGCTGACAAGACTTTGGCAGACGCCGGCAAGGCGGCGGCCGAACTGATCCGGCGTGCCGAGAAAGCGGCCTCCGGTACGCAGGAGCAGGCAAATT
Organism: uncultured Eubacteriales bacterium; assembly: GCA_900317375.1. Classification (GTDB taxonomy): domain Bacteria; phylum Bacillota; class Clostridia; order Oscillospirales; family Oscillospiraceae; genus Limivicinus. Next base: position 18,670 of record ONGJ01000023.1, on the reverse strand, counting down.
CCCATGCTGAAAAGATCATCCAGCGTGCCCAGGAGGACAGTGATGCCTTCTGGCAGGATATGAATGAACTGCTGAAGAAACGGCTGCAGACGACGGGAGGCGAGGCAGATGGATGATAAGGAATTTCGCTTCATGCATACTGTCGACCGTCCCACCGTCGAGCAGCTGCGCCGTGAGATTGAGCGGCTTGACGCCGCCGAAAGACTGACGGCGGCTCCGGAAGAAGACGAAAAAGAACAGGAAGAAACCGGGCGCCGCGGAAAAGCGTCACGCCGGCAGATGCTGCAGGAGAAAAAGACAGATCGCCGTCGGAAACGGGACGAGGACGAAGACGACGAAGACGAGGACGAAGACGACGAAGAGGATGAAGATGAGGACGAGGACGACGAGGATGACGAAGAGGACGAAGAACCCCGCCGGAAAAAGAAAAAGCCCGCTCGAACCGTTCTGAAGGTCTTTCTGATCCTGCTGCTGACCGTTCTGGTCCTGGCGATCGGCGCCAGCGTCTACATGGTCATGCAGTATGGCTATGTCGTTTACGGCACCTCCATGGCGCCCTCTCTGGTTGAGGGCGACCTGGTTCTCGCGATTCCGAAGAGTCTGCCTGTGACGGGCGATCTGGTTTCCTTCAACAACGGCGATCGGGTGCTCATCAAACGCGCGATCGGCTGTCCCGGAGACGAGATCAGTGTCAGCGAGGACGGCCGCGTCACCCTCAACGGCATCGAGCTGAATGAGTCCTATGCCCTGTTCACCGAGGGTGATGCCGGCGATGTAAGCTATCCGCTGACCGTACCGGAACACTTCTATTTTGTCATGGGCGACAACCGCGCCAATTCCGTCGATTCGCGCTACAGCGTGCTCGGGATGGTCAGCGAGCAGGACATCAACGGCAGGATTTTCCTCCGGCTCTGGCCGATGCGCCGCCTGCAGGTTTTTGACCCCAATTACATGAAGGGATTTCTGAATATTTTCCGGAAATAAAATCAGCCGCCCTTTCGGGCGGTTGATTCTTTATCGTTCCATTTTGGCGGTCAGCTTGCGGATTGCCTCGGTGAGACTGCGCAGTTCCTTGTTTGCATGGCCCTCCAGTGATTTGGCGGTCTGCAGCAGCTTTTCCGCCGCCGCGACCAGGGCTGTATAGTCCGGGCTGATCCTTCGCGGTTTGCCGGCGGGGGCATCGCGTTCGATCAGTTCTCCCTCGGGGAAGGAAATCCAGCGGCAGGCAAGCAGATCAAATTCAGCCCCGCTGTAGGGGGCGAAGGCACGGTAGCCGAGTTCGCGGTTCAGACATTCGGTAAACGAGTCGGTGCTCTCGGCATCGCCGTGGTTGACAAACACCACCTCCGGCTTTTTCTCAAAGCCCCTCAGCCAGTTGATAAGGCCGTTTTTGTCTGCGTGGCCGCTGATGCCGGGCAGGGTTTCGATCTCGGCCGCAACCTGGATTTTCTCGTTGAACAGCTTGACGCTCTGTGCTCCATCCACCAGAATGCGGCCGAGGGTCCCGACCGACTGGTACCCGACAAAGAGAACCATGCACTCCGGACGCCAGAGGTTGTGCTTGAGATGATGGCGGACACGGCCGGCATCGCACATGCCGCTGGCCGAGATGATGATCTTGGGCGTTTTGTCCTCGTTGATGGCCACGGATTCCTCCTGGCTGACAGCAAGCTTCAGGCCGGGGAACATCAGCGGGTTAATGCCCGAACGGATTTCATCCCGCATCTCTTCGTCCAGATACGCGGTGTCACACTGCAGGAAAATGCCTGTCGCCTCAATGGCGAGGGGGCTGTCCATATAGACCGGGAAATCGCCGTGCCCGGTGACAAGACCCCTTGTTTTGATCTGGCGGATAAAATACAGGATCTCCTGCGACCTGCCCACAGCAAAGGAGGGGATGACCATATTGCCGCCCCGGTCCAGGACCTTCTGAATCCGTGAGGCGAGTTCACTGACATAGTCGACGCGCTCGATGCTGTGCAGGCGGTCACCGTAGGTGGACTCAATCACCAGATAGTCGGCCTCCGCCACATGCTGAGGATCTTTCAGGATCGGCTGATCTGTGTTGCCGATATCGCCGCTGAAGCAGATTTTCTTTGTCTGTCCGTCCTCTCGCAGCCACACCTCGATAGCGGACGAGCCGAGCAGGTGCCCGACGTCCGTCAGCCGGATGCTGACAGCTTCGTTGACCTGAACCATGGTCCCGTAGGAACAGGGGCGGAACTGCTTCAGAACACACGCGGCGTCCTCGGTGTCATAGAGCGGTTCCACCTCTTCGGCGCCGCTGCGCATGGCCTTGCGGTTTTTCCATTCGGCTTCGGTTTCCTGAATGCTGGCTGCGTCAAGCAGCATGATTTCGGAGAGCGCGTATGTCGCCTCGCTGGTATAAATCGGTCCGCGGTATCCCTGTTTATACAGAAGCGGCAGCAAACCCGAGTGGTCGATATGGGCATGCGTCAGAAGCACAAAGTCCAGTGCAGCCGCCGGTACCGGCAGAGGCCGGTTGACAAACACATCTCTCCCCTGCTCCATGCCGCAGTCCACGATCCCCTTTTTGTCCCCGACCTCAATCAACATGCAGCTGCCGGTGACCTCGTGCGCAGCCCCATAAAAGCCAAGTTTCATCCGGTAAGCCTTCCTTCCGTTCTTACTTTCTGTTTCTTTCTATTCATATTTTACACGATCCTTTCGGCTTTGGCAACAGGATTCCTGCAAAAGCACTTTTCTCTTCCCTTTTCCTGCTTCCCTGTGGTACAATACCCGCAGAAAGACGGACAGCGCGTTTTCAGCAGCCTGTCAGAGGAGGAAGAGATGGAAAACATTCACGAACAGCTTTTGCTGCAGGACTGTCCTTACTGCGGCGGTCCCGGTCTGCTGGAGGAAGAGCACGGCTGGTGCTGGTATGCCGTTTGTCTGGACTGCGGAGCCCAGACGGCAGCCTTTGAGTTCAAAAAGCCGGAAAACCGGGAAGCTGCCGCCCGCACGGCGGCAGACATGTGGAACCTCGGGAAGATCATGCGCAGCGGCGCCGGCGGAGACTGAGCCGGGCAGGACGGATCTGCAGAGACGCTCCCGGCCGGGGAAGCGGCCGCGTTGAATTGTCTTTTTCCTTGACAAGGGGAGATGCTTTGTGCTATAGTAGCTAAGCGTTCGGATCTGCAGAAGTACCCAAGAGGCCGAAGGGGCTCCCCTGCTAAGGGAGTAGGTGTCTAAAAAGCACGCGAGGGTTCAAATCCCTCCTTCTGCGCCAGAAAAAAGTCTTGATTTCGTTACGAAGTCAAGGCTTTTTTCTTTTTGATGCTGGATTTGACCCTCGAAAAGTTCAATATTTATATGGCTGTATTTCGGTTCCCCTTTATTTTCCCCTTTAGACGGTTTTCGGGGGAACCGGAAGGACGGATTGAATATACTTTTCCATGCGTGCTGCGCTCTCCTTGGCCATGGAGGTCTTTACATGGCCGTACTGCTGAAGTGTAAAGGCGGCAGTATAGTGGCCAAGATTGCCCTGAACAGTTTTAATGTCATCGCCTGCCTGGATGGAAGAAGTCGCATAAGCATGTCGCAAATCATGGAAGCGTTGACTGTCACAGCCGATCTCTTTTACAAGGCGCTTAAAGTTGTTATATACCGTGACCGGCGAAAGATGCTCCCCGATTTCATTGGTAAAGACAAGATTCCACTTGTTGTCAAATCCGGTGCAGATTCTCGCAAGTTTTCCCTGTTCAGCCCGTTGCTCTCGGAGCAAAGCAATCACGGTATCTGCCACATATAGGGTTCTCGGTTTTCCGTTCTTTGGCGAGCCAAGGTAGAATTCCCGCGTTTCCCTGTTCTTTAGTAGCTGCTGTTTCACGGTAATGGTGTGCTGCTCCCAGTTGATACAATCCCAGGAGAGGCCGAGAATCTCGCCCTCACGCAGTCCGGTGAACAAAGTAATCAAGTAAATGATTCGGTATTTATGGGAACCGATCTGCTCGACAAAACTCTTGATCTCCTCGTCCTCCATGGGCGTGATCTCCTTTTGCTGGACCTTGGGAAGATCAATGCCAATGGCGTCCGCTGGATTACTCGCAATGTACTTCAGGGCGACAGCTCTGGAAAGCGCGCGATGCAGTGTCCCGTGGATATTTTTAATTGTTTTGGGAGACAGCGGTTCCCCTGTAGCCGCATTACTGAGATTGTTATAGAATTGCTGAACCATCAGTGGCGTCAGCTTGGATAGCTTTACCTTTCCCAGCGCGGGAAGGATATGAACTCTGCAGGTTGTCTTATAGCTGCTGACGGTGTTTTGCTTAATGCTGTTCAGATATTCGTTCTGCCAGATTTCCAGCCATTCCGCAACCGTTAACTTGCATGGCTCCACATAGGTACCTTTATCGACCTCAGCCTGCAGAGCCTTGTACTTCTGGATGACCTCTTTCTGCGTCTTCCCGGAGAGCGTGCGCTGCTTCTGCTTCCCCGTCAGGGGATCGTAGCCCGTTGTGCATTTGACCTCGTAATAAGTATATTCTCTTCCGTTTTTGATCTTTGTTTTGATATAAGGAACACACATCCCAGCGGGCGCGCGTTTCCTTGTCGTTTCTTTGCGCGGCATGTTTGCCTCCTTTCAAATCTGCCGCACAGGATGTAGCATAATCATTTTACACCCCGTGCAGCAGTAGCGTCAACGAAGAATTACCCGGCATTGGAAGAGGGCAAGAGATTCCGAAGACTCTCTTTGGGAATCCGATACTGTTTTCCAACCTTAACTGCTTCTATCTCACCGGATCGGACATAACCATAAGCAGTACTAAGCCCGACATCCAGAACCTTAGCTAGTAATTCCACTGACAGGAACATCGGCAGTTCCTCATAATTACAATACAAATCGCTCACCTCACTTTCGTCTCTGATTCGTAGGGTGTCTCAGAAAAGATTGCCCTGTTTCAAGGCCATGACAAAAATGTCCGCCCTTCGCTTTTTGTAAAGTTGGAATGACTTGAAATCATCCGTACTGTCTGTATTTCCGTACTGCTTATTACGGTGGCAGATCGGAGTAGATTCCTACATAACCTCTAACATAGCGTCCATTGACTCGGATACGGTTGGTCTGCTCCAAGCGGTAATCGCTGGAGAGCGCTGCCATCTGGACGCAAAAGCTGTGTAGCGATAGAGCGTTGAGCGCATTATCCTGACACCAGAGCTTGTACAGCTCATAGAGCCGCTGGGAGCTAATCTCATAGTCCGCTTTGAACTCGATGTATCCCTCAGATTTGAGGAAGGCCGTCACATTGTTGCCCTCGGAGATGTTCTCCTCCAGGTTCTGCCTGGCCTGCTCGCTGATGGTGAATTGGTAATTATTGGCGATCAGACGTTTCAGACCCTCCAGCGCCCAGAGGAATATCGCCTCGGCCTCCGCAATCAGCTTTTCGGAAAGGAAGGGATCATCGACCCGATCCCGCGGGCGGTTCTTAGTCGTCAGAATGATTTGTCGTCGGAAGAAACCGTAACTTCGGTCATACAGAGATTTCATCGTGCCATTTCCGAAACCGATCAGCCGTGCGTACATGGTTCCCTGGAAGCTCTGCTTACCCTTCTTCTCCAGATCCATCGGCAGCTCCGATGTGACAATGGTCTTGATGATATTCGTCTGGGGCAGTGCCTCCATCTTCATGTCGTCGTCCAACATCAGAAGCTGAAACTCCAGATCGGCGCGGGCGAAGGGGCTCGTCTCCACCTTGGCGATGCTGCCCGTTTTCATGCTTGTCCCGAACAGGGCGGAGAGAACGGTTCCGATCCGGGATTTGCCCTCGCCGCCTTTGCCAATCACCATCAGCATCTTCTGAGCCTTGGTGCAGGGGATCAGGCAGTAGCCTATGTATTCCTGCAGAGTCAGGATATCCGCCGGGGCCAGCAGCTCATTCAGGAACTGCAGCCATCGTCGCGGTGTCTCCGCCTGCGGGTTATACGCGACGGCAAGCCGGTTCATACAGAAGTCCTTGGCAGCTTCAAAGCGTCCGTCCAGAAATAGTGTTCCGTTGGCCATGTGGATGCGATCCTGGCAGATGGGAAGAGGATCGGAATAGCATTCTGTCCGCAAGGCGTCCAGCAAGGCTGACACTTTTTTGTATATGCTCGTTCTCCAGTAGGGCTTGATCTGGTTGTAGATCTCGTTTCTGACCTTATCCAAATCCGGGACTTTGCCGTCAACGGTGAAAAGACTCTCGTGAATACAGATCATCGGGTGCTCTACCAGAAACGCCTCGCAGAACCGCACCTCATCGATCTTCCCCTTTACCAGCCAGATCGGCTTTTCCCACGAAGATGTCACCATATTCAATCACCCCTTTCCTCAGTGCTGTCTCATAGCGTTCTAGGACGCCATCAGTCAGATAGGCGATCACATCCCGTTTCTCTTTTCCTGTGCCGCCCTCCAGAAAGTCCGACAAGCAGCAGATGAAGTCGTACATCTGGCAAACCTCGGCGTACTGCACGGGAATAGGTTTTGCTCTATCCGTTGGAATAACCGCTTGTTTCTGCCTGCGGAGTTGAAGCTCCATAGCCAGCAGAACTTCCCGGCAATGTCGTAACGGTTCTCGCGGACGAGGAGGCGGATGCGCGGGCTCAGGTAAGCATCCGGCTCCAAAGTCCTGATTCAGCTTGTCTGCCGCCTCATAGGGCGACAGGTGGAACAGCTTGGCCGTGAAGTCGATTACGTCGCCATCTGCGCCGCAGCCGAAGCAGTGATACCGTTCGTCCAGTTTCATGCTGGGGTGCCGGTCCTCATGGAAAGGACAGCAGGCCATGCTGTGCCGGTTGATGTTCAGTCCATAGCGTTCCGCCGCCTCGCGGACTGTGACGAGGCTCTTTACCGTTTCGTAGATATTCATACTTTTCCTTTCTGTCAGAGATGTCGATCTCCTTCACTCATCACAAAGGGCAAGCCTCAATAGCAAGTACTCATCCAAATATTTTTTCCGTGGCAGAAGGCTGGTACAAAAAAGATTGCCCTTTGAGGGAGGTCGAAAATGCCCGCCCTGTCAATGCTCTATGGAATAGCTTTTCTTTCGATCCGCTTGCTTGCGCCGATCATTTTCATCAACGATCTGCTGCGCTTTATGCAAGCGTCCTATGGCAGACGCTTTCTCCTGCTGCGGTGTGATGGCTTTTCTCGGTTCGGGCGCAGGATGTGTTTCCACCTCTTGCGTAGGAGCTGCTTTCTCCTTCGGTGGCGCTAAGCAGATACGGACAACACTCAGGTTCTCCAGCTCTTCAGATAACTCGTTTACTTTCGGCTGAAGCCATTCCAACTCTTCTTTTAATTTGTTTCGCTCTTTTAAAAGTGTCGGTGTGGGAACTTTTCCGTCCGGGTAATATTTGCGGATCAGCCTCTGCGCCCGGTAGTACGCATCCAGCGCGTCCTTGTGCTGGCGATAGTAATCCTCACGCCACTTCTTAAGGATGATGCCGGTTTTCTCCTTCTGGAGCGGTTCATACTGTTTAATCGTTTTCGGCGCTTTCAGCAGCGCGTCGATATCCCGGATGCGCTTTTCCTTGCCGCGCACGGTATTGCGGATTTTCGATAAAGCAGCTTCTTTCTCCGCAACGTGCTGCTCCAATTCCGACAGCATGTTGATCTCATGGGTTTGCAGATAGACGACCGCTTCGGAGACACGCTTCAAATCCTTTGCGCTTCCCTTGGTTTGGGCATACGAAGACCAGTCGCTGCGCTCCGCTTTTCGCTCATCCAGGTATTCCGTCAAAAGCTCCGGCAAGGTGAGTTCCTGGCTTTCCTCACGATAGCGTTCTTCAACCAGACGGTCCATCCGGCTTTTCTGCGCGGTGATCGTTTTGCGAACACTCAGCAGGATCTGGTTCATACGCCGGATCTCCCGGTTGTAATTTCCCAGCTCTGTCTGAACGCCTCGCTTTTCCATCTGCGTCACGGCGGGGCCGAGATGAATCGTGGGGGCGAGGTCAAGGCCTTGCCGTTCAAAGGAGCGGAGATCGACGCGCTCACTTCTTCCGTTTCTCTCTAAAAAGCGGTTTGTGGTCACTTCCCAGCCATGCCGCCAGACCTCGGCCTTGCTCTGCTCGTTCCAGTCCACAGTGCTTTCCTTGTGGCTTTTCCAATTCCCGGAGGGGATCCGTATTCGCTCTCCCTTCTCATCCAGGTCATATACCTTGCGACTCTTGGGGAGCCATCGTCCATGCTCGTCCATCGCCCGCAGGGTCAGCAGGATATGCGCATGAGGATTACCCTCGCCTTTGTCGTGGATGGCATAGTCCACGCACATACCCTGCGACACGAAATTCTCCTGACAGAACTCACGCAGCATATTCGGATATTGCTCGGACGGCACTTCGCGCGGGAGAGCCAGAACGATGCGTCGGGCCAATTGGGCATTCCACTGTATTTCGATTTTCTCGGCGGAGTTCCAAAGCGTTGCCCGATCTTTATACTCTGGCGGCGCGTTGGGCGGGAGCAGGATTTCGGCAAAAACGATCCCGCGCTTCTCGGAGTAGGATTTCCATTTTTGGTCATATTCCGAGAAGAGTCTTTCGCCGCTTTGATAGGCCGCGCCCGCTACGGCGGACTGTGCCCGGCTGCGCTGGGTGATGGTGATACTGAAGTGGGGACATGGGATAGAGCATCTCTCCTTTCCGTTCTATTGGGGTAGCCGTGCAAAACGGCGCAGGGCGTCAGCCCCTTGGGGAGAAGAACATCCGTTCTGCTCCGAGCCGTCTGCAAGACATACACATATTTCACGCAATTCACCGGGAGCGGTGTATAATTGCGCCCTTACCCTTCGGGAATGGTTCTTCTGTCCCGTTCCTTAACCACAGCTAGCATCCGGCTGAGTTTCAGTACAACTGCTTCCTGGCGAAAAGCTAACGTCAACAGTTCCTGCACTTGGTCATCGGACAAGAGTTCCGGTTCTCGCAGAAAGTGCTCCAGCATCCCACCGCGGACACAGAGCCGATGGGTTCGCTCCTTTCGCATGAGGCGCTTGATTTCGCTTTGGACGATTTTTTCCTTCTGCTCGTAAAACCGCAGTGCCTGTTTCGTCGATAGGATCTCCCGGTCAAATTCCTGTAGTTTCTGCTCCAGTGTCATTTTCGTTCAGCTCCTATTTTGAAAAACTTGAAAGGAATCGCCTTCTCCTTTCACTTACCCCAAAGAAACAAGGCCGAATTGCAATCACTCTCCGAAAAAATTTTTGAGATTTTTTCATCTGCCCGTTTTGGTGGCTTTGAGGTTTCTGCATTTTTCCCTCTCACTCAACCCAAACTCAGAGGCCAGTTTTGCAAGTACCTCGAAAAAAATTTTTTGAGAAAAATTGCATCTGGCTTTTGCGATTTTGAAGTATTCGCGTTTTTCCTCCTCACTTCCCCCAATCTCAGGCCAGCCCATAGCAAGTACCCCGACAAAAATTGTTTTTGAAAAAAAAGAAAAAGCCGGGGAAGACCAAAACGATCTTTCCCAGCTGGGAGTACATATTCTGTTTTTATGAAACGGCCTCGAAACACATACGGACATACAGACAGTACGGATAATTTCGGGTCATTTCTACTTTTTTAAATTTACAGATCAGGCTCTTCTTTCAAATTGAGCGATAAAAATTCGCAAAGCCGATGAGTGTGTCGCTCACCGGCTTTGTGTTACATAGGCAATTTAAGCTTTACAGCAAATCCACCGAATGTGCTGTGTTCAATGTATGTCGTACCATTATGCGAATCTACTATTTGCTTTACAATGAGAAGTCCTAAACCATGACGCTGCTCCGTCGTGTTTGTATCACAGACCATATAATGAGGGGCGGTATTGAGTTTCTCAATCTGTTCGTCAGATGCTCCGATACCATTATCCTCAACACGAATAACACAGTTGTTTTGCTCTATACTTACAGACACATAGATAGTACAACCATTCTCATTATGATTGATGCAGTTTTGTATAAGGTTTGATATTGCGCGTTTCAATAAATCTCGATCCGCATGGATAAGACAGGCGGACAATTCTTCATCGGTTAGCCATTCAATCGGATATTTGTCGTAAATGTCGGTGTTGATAAAATCTACGGCTGCCTGTCTCACAATGGCTACTGCGTTTTCCTGCTTAACGCTGATCGGTTGCATGTTGTATTCGAGCTTGGACGCAAGGTTAAGATCACTCACTAAGTTCCTTATACGCTCACTGTGTTTTATAATAATTGCTGTCATCTTACGCTCAGTATCTGTAAGATGTGTATCGCTTTGAAGCTGTTCGGCATATCCCATAATCATAGAAAGCGGAGTTCGTATGTCGTGGGAAACACCGCTGATCCAGTTTGCACGGGCATCGTTTTGCCTGCTTAGTATCTCGGATGTTTTATTAATGCTCTCTGCTACGCCTGATAATTCGCCGTTTATAGATAAATGGGCTGGCGTTCCATCGGAAAGCGTTTCAACTGCCGCGACAATCGGCCCCGTGTTTTTTATTATTTTTTGTTTTGAGAAATAATAGGCAAGAAACAGCAGTAGTAGGTCAAGCAGCAGCGTACCACAGAAATAGGCGGGCAATAGCTGAAAAGAACGTGTTGAATAATAATTGGCGGTAATTTTTCGATAACTGTTTTTAGGGTAGCCCAATACCAACAGGCCATTTTCTGTATTCCACGCGAATACAGGATAATCTCGCAGATACCCCTTTGAAAATAGGGCAACATCTTGGAGCGAATAGGCCGCAGGTATTTCTTCCGGGGTCAATGCAGCCCAAATTCTGTTTCCGTTTTCGTCTAATAGCATCGCCCAAATATGATTGCTTTCCAGCGTTTCAAGTACGTTATCCGGGAGGCCGTCTTGCGTCAACGCTTCGGACACTTCTTCTAGCATCCTCGACGGCGCGTGTTTTCCGTAATCCTCAGATACCGTATTGTAAAATATCAATCCGAACACCAGCAAGTCGATAAAAAGCAGGGCAATGATATAAATGATAAAACAGAATAGATTTTTAGAAATATACCTTGTAAACGATTTCACAGTTTCACTTCCTCATGTTCAGCTTGTAGCCCAGCCCCTTGATCGTGATTAGCGAAACTGGCTTTGAGGGATTTGTTTCGATCTTTTCTCTGACGCGCCGAACATGGGCGTTTAGGCTGTTCTCATACCCGAAAGGATTCTCCCCCCACAATGCTTCGCAAAGAGCGTCCACAGTAACGATCCTGCCCTCATTCCTGGCCAGCGTTTCCAACAAGATGTGTTCTTTTGCGGTCAATGGGATAACCTCTCCCGCTTTATTTACCTCTGCCCGGCTGAAATCAATAGTGCAGTCCTCTAACTGGATCATTGGCGAGTCCTCCTTGTAGCACCGACGGAGGACGGCATGAACGCGCAGCAGAAACTCCTGCGGCAAAAATGGCTTTACAATATAATCGTCCGCGCCCAGCCACAATCCGGCCAGTTTGTCCTCAGCTTCGTCCTTTGCGGTTAGAAAAATGACGGGGACATTCGTAAATTCCCGTATTTCTCGCATAACAGAAAATCCGTCACCATCCGGCAACATTACATCCAGCACCACCAGATCGGGACTTTCATTTTTTGCGGTAGATATAGCATCCGCTGCGGTAGATGCAGTTACTATATTTTCAAAACCATCATTATATAAGATTGAAGCTATCATTTTAAGCAGCTCCGGCTCGTCATCGACAAGCAGGAGCTTTTTGTTATGCAAATAGGAGTCCATTTAGCTCACTTCCTTGAGGTCATTATACCATAGCAGTTCAATTATGGAATTGCCGTCGTGAAAAAGTAAGGAAAAAGTAAGGAACAGAGAATGTTAATGTCAGCTTGACACTCTATGATTACAGCATCGGAAGGAGTTGACCTCATGGAACACATCATTACAACGGAACACTTGACGAAAGAATACAAAAACTTTATCGCCGTAAACGACGTTTCAATCCATGTGCGGCAAGGCAGCATTTACGGTTTCCTCGGTCCAAATGGAGCAGGAAAATCCACCACCATGAAAATGCTGCTGGGACTGACAGCCCCAACAAAAGGCAGTTTTACCATTGACGGCAAACGCTTTCCCCAGGATCGCCTTGCTATTCTGAAAGAAACCGGATCATTCATTGAGTCTCCCTCGTTTTATGCGAATCTGACAGGCCGCGAAAATCTTGATATTATTCGCCGTATTTTAGATCTGCCGAAAAGCGCGGTAGAGGAGGCCCTGGAGCTCGTTGGCCTTTCTGAGTTTGGGGATCGGCTTGCAAAAAAGTATTCTCTCGGTATGAAGCAGCGGTTAGGGCTTGCCGGGGCCTTGCTGGGCAGACCGCCGATCCTCATTCTGGATGAGCCGACAAACGGCCTTGATCCCTCCGGCATCCACGAAATCCGCAACCTTGTAAAATCCCTGCCGGGGCTTTACGACTGTACCGTGTTTATTTCCTCGCATATGCTGTCCGAAATTGAACTTATGGCAGACGACATCGGTATCTTAAATCATGGTCGGCTGTTGTTCGAGGGAAGTCTGCATGATCTCCGGCAAAACGCGCTGAAAAATGGATTTGCCGCCGATAAGCTGGAGGATGTTTTCCTCTCCATGATCGACAAGGATAACGCGGACAGGAAGCAGAGGGCCATCCTATGAACGCGCTTATGATCGAACTCCGCAAAGAGAAAAGAACAGGGGTTATTCCCGTTTTATTTGCGGTTGGCGTGCTGGGAGCCGCATATGCCTTTGTCAATTTTATGGTGCGGAAAGAAACGCTGCTCAGTTTGCCATTAGACCCGATGGATATTCTGCTGACACAGCTTTACGGCATGATTATGGTCTTAAATCTATTTGGCGTTGTCGTTGCCGCCTGCATGATTTACAACATGGAGTTTAAGGGAAACGCAGTCAAAAAAATGTATATGCTGCCCGTGAGCGTTCCGTCCATGTATCTTTCCAAATTTGTCATTCTGACCGTCATGCTTCTTTTTGCCGTTGCATTGGAGAACGCCGCGCTTGCGAGGATCGGCATGGTTGAATTACCTCAAGGAGCTTTCAGTTTGAGAGCTGTGGTCTATTTCTCCCTCTACTCATTTATCACCACAATGCCCACGCTTTCTTTTATGCTGCTGGTCGCGTCTCGGTTTGAAAATATGTGGATACCGCTTGGCGTCGGCGTCGCCGGATTTTTAAGCGGGATGGCGCTTGCCGCAGCAGACGCGGCTCTGCTTATGGTACATCCATTCGTGATTATGCTCAAGCCCGCCATCGCTATGAGCGCACAGCCGGATGTGTCAGTCGCCGTCGTGTCCGTGGTCGAAACCGCACTTTTTCTTGGTGTTGGGCTTTGGATGGCAAAACGGCTACAGTATGAGTAAGGAGGGGACAGAATGAGCTTTTTTGAATTACTCAAAATTGAGTTTACAAAGGTGAAACGGTCTAAGATCGTCCCTTTGATCTTTATTGCTCCGCTGCTGGTGATTATCTCCGGCGTGTCAAATTTATCAAGCTATTTTACCCCAGAGTACACAAACGCATGGCCCGCTATGTTTATCCAGAGTGCGCTGGTCTATTCGTACTATCTTCTTCCATTCAGCATGATCGTTGTTTGCGTGATGATTGCAGGACGCGAAACGCAGAATAACGGTATTTTGAAAATGCTGGCATTGCCCGTCAATCGTTACACTATGTCTTTGGCAAAGTTTTTTGTTCTCCTGTTTTATTTGTTTATGGAGATGGTTGTGTTCTTCCTTGTGTTTATAGTAGCGGGTGAAATTGCCACAAGAACGATGGGGATCACGGAAGCCTTGCCGCTGGCCTATCTGCTCAAGTGGTGTGCGCGTTTATTTTCCTCCATGCTGCCCTGTGTTGCGGTAATGTGGGCAATCACCGTCGTTTTTGAAAAGCCGCTGCTTTCCGTGGGGTTAAATCTTCTCTTGGTCGTTCCCGGCGTACTGGTGGCAAACACGCCGCTATGGATTGTATACCCGTATTGTTATAGCGGCTATTTGGTGTCTTGCTCTCTGCATGATTTCACTGTGCAATCCAACACGATGACATTTTCGATGTTCCCATTCCTGCCGATTGCGGTACTGGTCTTTGTAAACGTGCTCACGGTTGCGGTTACACAATTTGGAAAGAAAGAAATGAGGTAAATCATTATGGAAAACAAAAGCTGAGGCGTGATTCTTCGGAACAGAAGATTCGTGCCTCGGCTTTTGTAATTATATGGTTTCTTGCAGCAGCTCGTAATCTGTTCCCCAATTATGAATCAGTTTTACTTTTGGGGAACGACTTGGCTGAGCCAGTCTGCGGCATCAAGGATTCGGATTCCTTCATGCTGATATTCCGGCTGCCAAGTGCGCGCGATCACCAGTTTCGGATAGGCATCTTTGATGCTCAAAAGGGGCGTGACCTCCCGTTCAAAGGTCTTGGGATCGGAAATGTCGTTAGCGACCTGAATATACAGCTTTTCGCCCTGTTTCATGGCCACAAAGTCGATTTCCTTGTTATAGAGGACGCCGACATATACCTCATACCCCCGACGGAGCAGCTCAATTGCCACGATGTTTTCCAGGACGCGGCCGTAGTCCATATTCTTTGTTCCCAGCCGTGCGAAACGAAAGCTCTGATCCGCCAGATAATACTTGTCCTCGGAGCGGAGATACCGCTTTCCTCGAACATCGTATCTCCGTATTCTGTAGAAAGCGAAAGCTTTACACAGGGCGTCCATGTATTTCCCGACCGTCTTGTGATCAACTTTCGTTTTGTTGGAGCGAAGGGTATCGGTAATGGCGCGAATAGATGTCACGTTCCCGATATTGTCCATCAGGAAGTCGATCAGCTCATGCAGCAGCGGCTCATTCTTTAGCCGGTATTTTTTCACAATATCACGGACGATCAGAGCATTGAGTACCTCGCTGTTGATATAGCGGTATTTCTGCGCGTCGTTCTTGTAGAGATACGATCCAGCCATGCCGCCCTCGGTGATGTACTTTGTCAGGCTGCCATAGAGGTTCTCGGAGGGGAAATACGACAGGTATTCCCTGAAGGAGAACGGGAAGACATGAACCTCATAGGTTCGGCCCACAAACAGCGTTGCCAGATCGCTGCTCTGCAGAAAAGCATTTGAGCCGGACACATAGATATCATACTTCTCTTTCGCATGAAGGCTGTTGACAGCCTTTTCAAAAGAGGGGCACATCTGCACCTCATCGATCATCAAAACATTGTTTTTCCCAGCCTGATAATGTTTTTCAACATAGCCCTCCAGAGCATGATACTCCATAAGGCTTTCATACTCTGTCAAATTGAAATTGATGTGGATAATATTGGCCTGCGTATCGTTGGCTTCCAGCCAGGCAGCCAACGCGTCCAGCAGCTTTGACTTGCCGGATCTTCGCACACCTGTGATCACCTTGATATCCGGCGTTTGAAGAAGATCCTTCACCTCTTCCAGATAAGAAGTACGTTCGATAATCTTCATCATGATCCCCCCAAGCTTATTGTAGACCAATTATAACGCCTCAATTCCCCAAAATCAAATTATTTTTAATTTTGGGGAATGGAGCGGTGCGACCACAGCTTGGGAAAAAGCGAATTTGCTATTTTATATAGTTCTTAAATTCTGATTGCGCCAATCATTGTTTCAACGGATACTCCAGATACGGATAGATCCCACCTGCTTTGCTACACCTGTGCGGACTTTTCCCCCTTTGTTTTCCCCTTTAGAGGATAACAAAGGCTGCTAATGGTTAACAGCAAATAATAGGTTTCCGGGTACTTTTTCACGCGAAATAACAGGAAATGAGAACAAAAAAGGCTAAATAACTGCCAAAATCGTCTCTTCAAATCCCTCCTTCTGCGCCAACCAAAAAGACTGGAAAATGATCGTTTTCCAGTCTTTTTTCTTGTTTTCGATAACTTTTGGAAGCAAAAAGTTCCGACCGCAATCTCCGGAAATCCCATTTATAAACCGCGTAATATACGGTGTATAGGGCCTTATTGATGCAAAATTACTACCAAATTACTACCAAAATCCTACCGGAACATCCCCTGCAGCGTGCGGACCTCCGCTGCCTCTTCGATGTGCTTCTCGTGCAGATAATCGTACACGGCCATCATCTCCTTCGGGGGCTCGCCCTCGGTCCGCCGGTACTCCTCGATGATCCCGACCACAGCGGAATGCAGCATGGACATGTGCTCCATCTCCTGGCGGGAAAGCGCGTCAAAAGTCCGCGCCAGCTCCGGGCGTTCGTCCTTGTACTTCAGCGCGCACTTGGCGTACTTCTTTGCATCGCCGATTCCTCGATTTTCAAGCGCTTGTCAAGGCCTGTCATCTTCAGCACGTTTCGGATCTCGCTGGAAACATGACGAATGGTCAATGCGCCTTTCATGTACTTATAGGCGGCAACGATCTGCCTCAGGCCTGCCGAAGAGATATACTCCAGCTGCTCCAGATCCAGCACCAGGGTATCGACGCCCGGTTCCAATTCATTGAGTGCCGCCTCCAGCTCCGGCGCAGTCTTGGTATCCAGCCATCCGGTAAGCTTCAGCTCGGCAGTGTTTCCGTTTATGGTCTTTTCAATCGTCATGGCTTTCTCCAGTAATGAAAGCTTTCCTACAGGCTTGGTGACATCGTTGATTTCTCTGTTTTCCGGAAGGGCATCCTCCCAGGGCATCCGTCCCCCTTGATTGGAGGTCAGATTATTATTCATTTCATTATATATCTTTGGGAAACATTTGACAAGGCATCATTCGGGATTCGGAAGATCGGTTATTTCCAATCGGAACATTCAAACCCCTCCTTCTGCGGCAAAAGAACAGCCCGCCAACCGGCGGGCTGTTTGGTTTTCATGTTTCTTTTTACTTGAAGGACGGGGTCGTGTCCTTCTGGATGACATCGTGGGCGCCGCCCTCGACGATGCTGGTGGACGAGACCAGAGTCAGAACGGCCTTCTCCTGCAGCTCGGGGATTGTCAGTGCACCGCAGTTGCACATCGTGTGCTTCACCTTGCTCAGCGTCAGGGCCACATTGTCCTTCAGGGATCCTGCATAAGGCACATAGGAATCGACGCCTTCCTCGAAGGAAAGCTTCTTATCGCCGCCCATGTCATAGCGCTGCCAGTTGCGCGCGCGGGCCGAGCCCTCGCCCCAGTATTCCTTATAATAGGTTCCGCCGATGTTGACGCGGTTGGTCGGGCTTTCATCAAAGCGGGCGAAGTAGCGGCCCAGCATCACGAAATCCGCACCCATGGCAAGGGCCAGCGTAATATGATGGTCATAGACGATGCCGCCGTCCGAGCAGACGGGCACGTAAATGCCGGTCTCTTCAAAGTAGCGGTCGCGCTCGGCACAGACCTCAATGACGGCTGTTGCCTGCCCGCGGCCGATGCCCTTGGTCTCACGCGTAATGCAGATGGAACCGCCTCCGATGCCGACCTTGACGAAATCCGCACCGCAGTCGGCCAGAAAGCGGAAGCCTGCGGCATCCACCACGTTGCCTGCGCCGACCTTGACCGTGTCGCCGTAGTGCTCACGAATCCAGGCGAGCGTAAACTTCTGCCAGTCGGTATGACCTTCGGACGAGTCGATGCACAGCACATCGGCCCCTGCCTCGATCAGGGCGGGAACGCGCTGGGCATAGTCCCGTGTGTTGATGCCCGCGCCGACGACGTAGCGCTTGTGTACATCCAGCAGCTCATTCGGGTTCTGCTTATGGCTCTCGTAGTCCTTGCGGAAAACAAAATAACAGAGTCTTCCGTTGTCGTCGATGATCGGCAGCGAGTTGAGCTTGTGGTCCCAGATGATATCGTTGGCCTCCTTCAGGGTGGTGCCTTCCTTTGCCCAGACCAGCTTATCATAGGGCGTCATGAACTCGCTCACGGGAGTGGACAGTTCCATCCTGCTGATGCGGTAGTCCC
Organism: uncultured Eubacteriales bacterium; assembly: GCA_900317375.1. Lineage (GTDB taxonomy): Bacteria > Bacillota > Clostridia > Oscillospirales > Oscillospiraceae > Limivicinus. The sequence continues at coordinate 793 of ONGJ01000023.1, read as the reverse complement.
GGCTGGTCACAATGCCGATCAGCTTTCCGTCCGCTGTACCGTCTTCCGTCACAGCCACGGTCGAATGGCCGGTTTTCTCCTTCAGGGCAAGGACATCGCGAAGCGTCGCATCCGGGCAGAGGTTGGAATCGCTGCGGACGAACCCGGCTTTGTAGCTTTTGGCACGCCGCACCATGGCAGCTTCATCCTCTATGGTCTGAGAGCCATAGATAAACGAAATGCCGCCCTCGGTCGCCAGCGCAACAGCAAGGCGGTCACCGGAAACGGACTGCATGATGGCCGAAACCATCGGGATGTTCATGGTGATGGCCGGCTCCTCTCCCCTGCGGAAGCGGACCAGCGGAGTTTTCAGCGATACATTCTCCGGAATGCATTCGGAAGAGGAATAACCGGGAATAAGCAGATACTCATTAAACGTATGTGCGGGTTCGTTGATAATTCTCGCCATAAAATCTCTCCTTTTCTGCAGATGTCCTTTTGATTTTCCGGTCCCCGCCATTGGCGGGATCCCGTCCCTGTATGCAGATGCCTCATCTGACTTTTGGGATATTATAAAAATCCGGGATGCGTTTGTCAAGAACAGAAAACGTGCCGGGAAAGAATTGTTCAAAAAAAGGACTTTATAAATCAGGGCGGATATGCTATGATGCTGTTGAAAGAGGGGAAGCACCTTGCCGAAGCAGCTTGGCATAAAAAAGATCGCCGACAACCGTAAGGCGTTTCATGAATATTTCGTGCTCGAGCGCTTTGAGGCGGGGATTGAGCTTGCCGGTACCGAGGTCAAGTCGGTCCG
>ONGJ01000102.1 GCA_900317375.1 uncultured Eubacteriales bacterium | reverse complement strand
AGGATGTTCACAAACAGGCGGAATCCGGCCGCCTGGCAGTAGCTGGAATACGACAGGCACACCAGCGTCAGCGGAATGGCGAAGCCATAGATAAAGAAGAGCTGTTTTGTCAGCCGGTATGCCTCGGTCGCGGTATCCGGGAAAAACATCGCCGCCAGCACCGGCGACAGCAGGATCACGATCACGGCGATCACGGCCATCATGCCCAGCACCTTGCTGAAGATCAGGCGAAACAGCGTAAGGATGCCCTCCCGGTTATTCTCTCCCAGGAAGACGCTGGTCAGGATCCTCACCAGCGCGCCGCTGCCGAGGGCGACGGAGAGGATCAGGCCGCTGATCATGTTGAAGGCGGACAGCGCGCTCAGGCCGTCCCCTCCGGCATGGACGAGCAGCAGGCGGTTGATGACCAGGCTCCTCGCCGCCAGACAGAAGACCAGCAGTGCGTTGGGAAAGCCGATTTTCAGCATCTCTGCCGTCTCGTTCCAGGCGATCAGCTTCACCGAAGGCTTCAGCTGCGCTTTGGGCCGAAAATAATACTGTGCCACGATCAAAAAGTACACCCAGTTTGCAAGCGATGTCGCCAATGCCAGCCCCCAGACTCCCTTGTCCTGCACCGCGACAAATAAAAAGTCCAGCAGCACATTGGTGACGATCATCGCCGCCACGGCCGCGTTGCCCAGCCCTTCCTGCCTCTCCAGCTGGATATCGGCTGCGATCTGCTGGCCCAGCAGCTGCGGGATCAGGCCGAAGGCGTAGCCGAGAATATAGGTCTTCAGCGGTTCCCTCAGCTCCGCGTTCGCACCGAGCAGGTTCGCGATGGTCCCGGGGAAGGCGAAGCTGGCCGCCGTCAGAAGCGCACCGATCAGGATCGCCAGCGCCATTCCCAGCGAGCAGATCCCCCGCGTCCGGTCGATTTTGCCGCTGCCCAGATAGCGGCCGCTCAGCACCGAAACGCCGCCCAGCAGCACCGCGCCCACTGCCTCCAGGATACGCAGCATGGTGTAGTACAGACCGACGACGCCCACCGTTGAGGGGTCGATGAAGCGGCTTGCGACCACGCCGTCCACGATCGAGTTGATTGAGCCCATCGCCACGATCGCCGCCTGTACCGGCAGCAGTCTGAAGAACAGGCGTGCCAGCATGGCGTCTTCTTCCCGTATCCTGCGAAACATAGCGCTCCTCTCTCCCTTTTCTTCAGCCGACCTCTTCCATGCGCACACGCTGCTGCGTGATCACATAAGGACAGCGCTGAAGCGCCACCCTGCGGCAATAGTCCAGTGTTTTCTGCATCTTCACGACCATCGCCCGGATATGTCCGAGGATTTCCTCATCCCTGCGGTCGACATAGAGGATGAACTCGTCCTCCGTGACCGCCAGTTCCCGTACCGCCCGGACCTTCTTGTTTTCTATGATCTCCACCTCGTCCGTCAGGCTTTCTATGTCATACAGCAGTTTGGGGTTTCGGGCCGCGGCCACGTCGATCTCGTCCGCCAGCCGGATCAGTGCCGCCAGATAAGGCAGGCAGACCGTGTTTCCGTCCGGCATCCGCAGCGCCGCGGGATATTCCTTTTCATCCAGCAGGTCCGTCTTCCGGTGTCCGCGCGCAATCTGGATGACGGCAAACAGGTGCTCCTCCGAGGGGATTTCAAAAAGCTCGGCATATTTGCGGATAAAGAGGCCGGAATACTCGTTGTGGAAGCTGCGGATGATCTCGGGCAGGTTGTCATGGCTGTGGGTGTCGAAATAATCCCTGAAGTCGATCTGTTTGGAAAACTCCTGATAATCCTTCAGCGTGATGCCCATCCCCGTGTCGTGGAAATAGCAGCCCATCAGCAGGACGTAAAGCTCATCCGGGTCCAGACACCGGATCTGACTGCCGATCAGCCTGTTGCAGAAGTCGATGACCGTCATCGAGTGCAGATTGCTGTGGTCCGTGTACTCCGGGAAAATCAGCTTGTAATGCGAAAGGTTGTACTGCAGCGCAAACACCGCATCGGTAAAGCGCCGGTGCAGCTCGGGGTTCAGGGCCCGCAGCCGGCGCTCCATTGCGTAATCATGGTTTTCGGTATTCTTCACTTCTGCCTGTCTCCTTATCCGAAGCCTGCCGGAAAGCCCTTCCGCTCCCCTGCCGCGCCGTAACCGCTTATTCGCGTTTCATCTGTTCGGCAAAGCGGTTGATGATGTTCTCCACGCTCTGATCCATCACCTTCAGGATCCGCTCGCGCATCATCTCACGCGGCATCTGCATCCCCGCGTCCATCCACTGCGAGATGAAGCCGATGGCACAGGTGGCGTAAAACTCCGTGATGAACTCGAAATCCTGCCGCTCGATGTTCTTCCCCTCCGAGACGATGACGGCAAAGCTCTCGATGCAGGCCTTCATTTTGGCCTTGAGGTAGCGCAGCATATACAGACGGCTGTTGGAGTTGTAAACGTTCAGCGTAAAATCGCTGTTGTTCTCCAGATAATCCATAAAGGTCATCACATCCTCCAGCCAGTGCTCGTATACCACTTCCTTCGGGAGGACGCGCTCGGCATCGTCTTCGAATACCCATTCCAGCAGGTCGTCCACATCGTCAAAATGATAGTAGAATGTCTGCCTGTTCACGCCGCAGACTTCCACGATGTCCTTCACGGTGATCTTATCGATCGGTTTTACCTTCATCATCTGCCTCAGTGCGTCAGCCAGTGCCTCTTTTGTGCTGTTTGCCATTGTGCGTTCTCCTCCTTTGAATGTATTTTTTACCTCTTACAGCATAGCACAAATCTTACCGCTTGGCAAAAGTTTTTTACATTTCAGTCCATTTGTCCTGACAGCAGAAAAACCGGCAGCAATCTGCAGTCGGGCGCTCCAACGGAAGTCTCTGACGTGCGCGCCAAGGGAAACAGTCTACCCCTTTTTGAGATCCTGCGGGCGCTATAAACAGGTGGGGCAGCCGCCTCTCCCCAATATCTGCGCGGCGCAGTAATCTGAAGGCGAGAGCTCAGCTCCACTTCCGCGCAAATGCAGTAATCCAAAGTCGGGCGCTGAATACTTCGTGACAAACGCAGCCGTTTATGTTAAGATGAGCTTCGAACCTTTTGTGCCGAACAGCACAGCAGAAAATGCGGAAGAGGAATTGCCATGCATGAGTTGGGAACCATTTATTATGTCATGAAGACGGTCGAAAACCTGGCCGCGGAAAACAAGCTGACAAAGGTCGGCTCCATCACCCTTGAGGTCGGCGAGGTCAGCGGCATCGTGCCGGAGTTTCTTACGGATTTCTGGGAATATGCCCGAAAGAAGAACGACCTTTTCCGGGATACCGAGCTGAAGATCGAGACGCTGCACGCGATCACCTACTGTCAGGACTGCCGCCAGACCTACGACACCGTGCCCCAGGGGAAGACCTGTCCCCACTGCGGCAGCGGGAACACCTATCTTGTGACCGGCAACGAATACAACATCAAAGAGATCGAAGCCTGTTAAGGGCATGGAAATCCCCCGCCGTCTCCGGCGGGGGCTGATTTTTATTCCGCGCGAAGCGTTTCCTTTTCCGCATCACGCTTCGATAATTTGCTTGTTCTTCCACGAGCCGCGCGCGGCGTGGATCACCATCAGCACGGCCTTCACGCTCCAGTCGATGCACATCGCCCACATATAGCCCATCAGGCCCATCTGAAGCCAGACGCCCAGCAGGAAGGTAAACGCGACACGGATCCCGCAGGTGCACACAAGCGAGGTCACCATGGGATACCGCACGTCCCCGGCCGCCTTGAAGCCGCAGGGCATCGACTGGGCCAGCGGCGAAACAAAGGCCGTGAAGATATTGTGCAGCACGGTGGTAGAGATCACCAGCGCCCGCACCTCGGGCGTCGTGCTGTAAAAATCCATGTACAGCGGCAGGCTCAGCGTCAGCGCCAGATTCCACAGCGTGGAGAGCACGACGGTGATCCGGGTCAGCTTGTACAGGTAATACTCCGAGGCTTCCATGTCCCCCGCACCGGTCGTGTGGCCGATCACGGTGGTATACACCGCCCCGACCGCAAGGCCGATCATAGCCGACAGATTCCAGATCGTCTGACCGATGCCGTTGGCCGCCAGCTGCGTGGTTCCGAAGGTGGCGATCACGCCGGCAAGAACCACCTTCGACGCCTGGAACAGGCTGTTTTCAACCACGTTGGGGATTGCCACGCTCAAAATCTGCTTTTCGATGACCGGATCGCGGCGCAGCACCTCCGACAGGCGCAGGGTGGTTTTGCCCGCTTTCTTCTGCATGCAGAGCCATGTGATCACAGCCATTGCCACGCCCCACGAGATCGTCGTCGGCCAGGCCACGCCCGCGACGCCCGCGTGCAGCACGAACACGCCGAGGAGATCCCCCACGATGTTTATGAGGTTGATGCCGACGGTGATATACATCGTCGTCCGCGTCAGGCCGTTGCTCTTGAAGATGGCCGCGCCGGCGTTATACAGCGCGTTCAGCGGCAGCGAAAAGCTCAGGATGTACAGATAGGTCTCCGCCGCCTGCATCACCTCCGGCGTCACCTTCCAGTACAGCCCGTGCAGGATCGTGCGCCCGAAGATCAGTGTGATCACCATGCAGATGATCGAAAACAGAGCCGACAGGCGGTAGAGCTGCGCCCCTGTCTCGTCGGCCTTCTTCTCCTGTCCGCTTCCCAGGTACTGCGAGATGATCACCGAGCCGCCGACGCCCAGCGCGTTAAACGCGAACAGAAACACCGCATAGAGCGTGGCCACCAGCGAGATGCCCGAGATGGCTGCCTCTCCGGCATGGCTTCCGATCATCGCGTCCGCCAGTCCGACCACCAGCTGCAGAAACTGCTCTGTCAGCAGCGGCCACATCATCTTCAGGATATCCCGCGTGGAATAGGGCTGCCGCGCCTCGGGAATGCCCTTTCCCGGCTCAATGATACGCCTGAACCAGTTCATACAGTCTCTTCAGTTCCTCTTTTCTGTCTGTCTCACTGACGGTATCGTGCTTCATGCCATAACGTGCGACCCGCGTGTGCATGCACAGCATGACAAGGCGCTTCTGCGCCTCCCGTTCCGCTTCCTCAAGCCCGGCATAATAGCCGTCCAGGGTCCTCTGCAGCGCCCATGCGCGCAGCTCCGGGTCCCCCCACTCGAGCGCGTCACGGTGCACCAGGGTCGGGAAGCCGTTCAGTGTCGCCGCGATATTGGCCAGGTCAAAAACCGGGTCGCCCAGACCGATCCCGTCCAGGTCGATGAGGATCAGTTCGCCGCCCACATCCATGATGTTGGACGTGTGCAGGTCTCCGTGCAGCAGCGTGTTCTTCTTCGGGATCGCCCCGATGATCCCGCGCAGCTGATCGGCGGTCTCCCGCCCGATCACTTCCTCCAGGTCCGTGGCCCAGCCGATGAACTTCTCCTTGTGTCTCGGCAGTGCCAGGCCCCGCGGCAGATCCTGCGCCTGGGGGACGATACCGTGGATCTTCCGGATCAGGGCGATATAGCCATTGATCAGTTCCTCCCGCCGCTCCGGTTTCGTGATGATCTCATGGGTCAGCGACTGGGCGTCCAGCATCTCGTACATGGCTCCGAGCTGCTCCCCAACCCGGACCAGGTTGAGGGGGATCGCGGTCGGCAGGCCCGAGACGAAGCAGAATCGGGACATCTGGTTTTCCCGGCGCACATCCTCCAGCTTGTTCTTATCGCTGTAGACCTTCACCACCGTGTCCGGGGCGTAGCGGTAAACGCTCCCGTTCTGCCCCTTGCCGATCAGTTCGCACCCCTCGGTGCTGACGGTCTTCAGCGCGCGGTCAACCTGCATGAGGGACGTAAAGCCCGAGATGTCCAGTGTCTCATAGACCGTCTCGCCGACGTTGAAGATCGACAGTGTGTTGTATTCATTGATCAGGTTCAGCAGCATCCGCAGTCCCACACTGGTGATGTACTGCAGCCTTTCCGCATCCAGGCTGAGCGCTTCCGGCTTCAGCCTGTGCCGGATGGCGTCGATCTGCGCCGCTGTCTGCGCCGCATTGCCGGTGAAAATCTTGTTCGGCAGCAGGATGGTCAGCGCTTTCGTGTCTTCCTGAACGGCGTCGGCTACTTCCCGGAACAGGCCCCTGTAATCAGGCAGGAATCCGGCAAAATCCGCCCTGTCATTTTCCGAGGCGACGGGCCCGTGGCGAAACGTTTTGCAGACGCCGTAATATGCCTCTCTCCCCGGATAGACCGGCAGCGGGTGGTTTCCGCGCATGAGCAGCCATGCCGCGGTCACCATGGCGCACTTGCCGCAGCCGTCGGCAAAGAGATGGCAGGTAAGATTGATATAATACTCCGCACTTGCCGCCGCTTCCGCCGCGTCAAACGGTTCCCTGCATAAAAGCGAGAACAGATGCTCATAGAACCACGCTGCCGAAGCCTCAAGCTGTGCTGTTGGCGTGTATCTGTATTTTTCGGAATCGGCTCCGCGCCTGTACAGGACCCCGTCCTTGAGCAGACCGCGGTTCACTTCCCGCGCCAGGTCCTCGATGAAGGATCGCAGATCCTCGGGCCCTGAGAAGACCCGGAATCTGTTTTCCCACGCCATTTTGAGCGCTTCTTTGAAATTGCGGTCCGCAAGCGTCTTTGCCGTATCGCCGCTGGAAACAGCCATTATTTTTTCCTTATCCGCGCTTGCCGATGTGTCCACTTCTCCGTTTGCGGTTCTGGACATCAAACGCAGGTTTGCCAGTGCCTGCTTCCGGTATTCTTCCAGTGTCATAGTGCAGCCCTCTCTTTGAACATGCCGTATCGTCATAAATGTTTATAGAGTATATCATACCCTGCAGAAAGTCGTTGCCTTCCGTGCCTTCCGTCCCCGGCGGGGGCTGATTTTTTATTCGTTGCGCTCGTCCGACAGCAGTTCCTCCCGGATTCTCCCGTCGACGATCCTGTTTTCGATCCACAGCTGCATCGAGTCGATCACCATCGACATCTTCTCAAGGTCCTTCCTGATCGCGGTGAAATCCCTGTATTCGTCGGGGCTGAGCTCGCCGTCCGCGCTGATCTCGATCAGCCGGTCCTTCTGTTTCGTGAGCCTGTTGAGCAGGTTCAGCGTCTCCAGCGTGATAATGGGAAGCTCTTTCACCTCGATCTCGGGGATATAGTTCTTCCCCAGCGGGCACTCGTTGGCGCAGTAGAGATTCGGCAGGTTCGGCTCCCCGTAAGCCTCGGCCATGAGCATGACCTCCTCGGGATAGGCAGGCGTTTCGCCTGCCTCGATCCGCACGAGGCGGCTGTAGCTGACGGATCCCAGTCTTTCGCAGGCGGCTTCCCGGGACAGGCCTTTCTCTTCCCGGATCTGCTGAAAGATCGTCTTGTTTTTCCGTACGGATCGACGGCCCATGCTGTGTTCCTCCTTGATGACAGGCGGTCTATTTTCCGGTTTTTGAGAAAATAGCATGCGGCAGCTTCCGGTATTTGCGCTTTATTTTCCGCCCCTTCGGCGATACAATACAGTC
>ONGJ01000142.1 GCA_900317375.1 uncultured Eubacteriales bacterium | reverse complement strand
GCGGTATAAGCGGTGAAACACCCGTTTATATAATACAGACCCTGAAACATGGGAAAAGGAGTAACGTGCATGAAAAAAGGAATCACCCTGCTGCTGGTGCTGACCCTGCTGGTCGCACTGGCAGTACCAAGCGCCTTCGCCGCAGACGAGACGGAACTGATCGTTTTTGCGGCGGCCTCCATGACGGAGACGATGAATCAGATCAAGGAACTCTATGAGGCGGAGAATCCCGGCATTACCCTGGTTTACAACTTCGACTCCTCCGGTACCCTGAAGACCCAGATCCAAGAGGGTGCGGACTGCGATGTCTTCATCTCTGCCGCACCGAAGCCCGCATCAACCTCCTGGAAAACAAGGTTGTGCTTGCGGTACCCGAAGGCAACCCCAAGGGCATTGAGAGCTTTGACCAGCTGGCCGAGCTGCTGAAGGCGGGCGATGTCTTCATGGCCATGGGCAACAGCGATGTGCCGGTAGGCCAGTACACCCAGAAGATTCTCGCCTTCTATGGCCTGAATGAGGAAGAGCTGGCAAAGGCAGGCTGCCTCACCTACGGCACCAACGTGAAGGAAGTCACCACCCAGGTTTCGGAAGCCAGTGTGGACTGCGGCGTGGTGTACGCCACCGATGCCTTCTCGGCCGGCCTGGACAGCGTGGACTCAGCAACGGCGGAAATGTGCGGTCAGGTCGTCTATCCCGCCGCGGTGCTGAATATCAGCAAGAACACGGATGCGGCCCAGGCATTCCTGGACTATCTGACCGGACCGGAAGCAACCGCGGTTTTTGAGTCTGTCGGCTTTACAGCCATGACTGAAGAAAAAGGCGAGCTGGTTGTCTTTGCGGCAGCTTCGATGACCGAAACGCTTAACCAGATTAAGGAGCTCTATGAAGCAGCGCATCCAGGTGTTACGCTGGTCTCCGCATCAACCTCCTGGAAAACAAGGTTGTGCTTGCGGTACCCGAAGGCAACCCCAAGGGCATTGAGAGCTTTGACCAGCTGGCCGAGCTGCTGAAGGCCGGCGATGTCTTCATGGCCATGGGCAACAGCGACGTGCCGGTAGGCCAGTATACGCAGAAGATTCTTGCCTTCTACGGCCTGAATGAGGAAGATCTGGCAAAAGCCGGCTGCCTCACCTACGGAACTAACGTGAAGGAAGTCACCACCCAGGTTTCGGAAGCCAGCGTGGACTGCGGCGTTGTGTACGCCACCGATGCCTTCTCGGCCGGTCTGGACAGCGTGGACGCTGCAATGGCGGAGATGTGCGGCCAGGTCATTTATCCTGCGGCGGTGCTGAATACGGCAAAGCTCCCGAGAGCAGCCCAGGCATTCCTGGACTACCTCACCGGAGAAGAGGCGATGGCCGTGTTTGCGTCGGTCGGCTTCTCGCCGGCGGCCTGATCAAAAGAAAACAGCCGGCGGACAAACCCGCCTGTTGTCGGAGTGAGGTTCTATGGATTGGTATCCCTTATGGAACAGCCTGCGCATCGCAGCGATCAGCTGTGTGCTGGTGTTCTTTCTCGGCATCTTCTTCGCGTACTATGCGGCGCGGCTTCCGCGGGTTCTGAAAGGCATCCTGGATGTCATCCTGACCCTGCCGATGGTCCTGCCGCCGACGGTATGCGGCTATTTCCTGCTGCTGATTTTCGGCGTGAAGCGGCCGCTGGGCATTTTCCTGCTGCAGTTCGGCATCAAATTTGTCATGACCTGGTACGGCGGGATTCTTGCCGCGTCGGTGGTGGCCTTTCCGCTGATGTACCGGACCGCGCGCGGTGCTTTTGAAAGCTTTGACAGGACGCTTGCCTATTCCGGGCAGACGCTGGGGCTTTCCAACACCTATATCTTTTGGCGCATCCGCATGCCGGCCTGCCGGCAGGGAATTCTGGCCGGAACCGTGCTGGCCTTTGCCCGCGCCCTCGGCGAATACGGTGCTACCAGCATGCTGATCGGCTATACCCCCGGCCGCACGGCGACCATCTCGACCACGGTCTATCAGCTCTGGCGCACCAACGATGAAAAGGGCGCCATGTTCTGGGTCCTCATCAACCTGGCCATCAGCACGGTGGTGCTTCTCACGGTCAACATGCTGGAAGCCCGTCAGAAAAAGGCGGTGAAAGCATGAGCCTGATCGTGGACATCACGCGACGGCTGGGGTCCTTTACCCTGGACGCCCAGTTTGAAGCCGAAAACGGCGTCACCTGTCTGCTGGGTGCCTCGGGCTGCGGCAAGAGCTTTACCCTCAAATGCATTGCCGGCATCGAAAGGCCGGACCGGGGGCATATTGAGCTGGACGGCGCGGTGCTGTTCGACTCCGAAAAGCACATCAACCTGCCTCCCCAGAAAAGGCAGGTCGGCTACCTGTTTCAGAACTATGCGCTCTTCCCGAACATGACCGTGCGGCAGAACATCCTCTGCGGCCTGAACCGGGAAAAGGACCGGGATAAGAAGGAAAAGCGGCTTTCGGAGATCATCCGGCTGATGCAGCTGGACGGACTCGAGAACCACAAACCGGCCCAGCTCTCCGGCGGGCAGCAGCAGCGCACCGCCCTGGCCCGCATTCTGGTCAGCGAACCGCGTCTGCTGATGCTGGACGAGCCGTTTTCTGCCCTGGATGCACATCTGCGCGACTCGCTGAAGATCGAACTGCGCGACATGCTGCAGGCATACGGCAGGGAAGTGCTGATGGTGACCCACAGCCGGGAAGAGGCCTACAATATGAGCCGCAGGATTGCGGTCATGGACCGGGGAAAGCTGCTTTGCATCAAGGATACCAAGGAACTCTTTGCCGATCCCGGCAGTGTTCCGGCAGCCGTGCTGACCGGCTGCAAGAATATTGCCGAGGCCAGAAAAACCGGATCTCACGAGGTCGAGGTCCCCGCCTGGGGGATCCGCCTGCAGACGGCACAGGAGGTCGGCGACAATCTGACCGCTGTCGGCATCCGTGCCCACTACTTCAACGTCAGTACCCAGAAAAACCGGTATCCGGTCACCTATGTGGAGGAGATGGAGGAACCCTTTGAGGTGATTCTCCAGTTCCGGTATCAGAACCAGACGCCGGACAGTCCGCCTGTCTGGTGGCGTCTGAATAAAGAAAAAAGGCCCGGGGCTTTCCCGGGAGAAATCGGGATTGCCCCTGCCAATATTCTGCTGCTGTATGGACAGTAAAAAAAGTCCGGCCGAAAGGCCGGGCATTTTTTATCCCTCGCAGGCGTCCTCAACGAGGACCTTCATCGTGCCGCCGCAGACCATGCCGTCGGACTCGGCGACCTCACCGGTCAGGTCGATCTCCACAATCTTGTAGCGGCCGGTGCCGATGATGCGCACGGCGTCATGGATGACGGCTGCCTCGCTGCAGCCGCCGCCGATGCTGCCGGTCACCTTGCCCAGGGGACTGACGGCCATTTTCGCACCGGCGCCGCGTGGGGTCGAGCCTTTGGTCTCAATTACGGTGACGATCGCTTTGGGATCGTGATTTTCCGCCAGATACTGAAGCGTCGAAAGCTCCAGATCACTGTCCGCGCAGCAGCGTCCGGGAGCGCCGTGCTCGGGCATGCGCTTCCAGGCAATGACCTCCGAGAGGATCGAGACCGCGATCTCCGCCGGGGTAATGGCACCGATGTCCAGCCCGATGGGGGTACAGATCTTGCCGAGGCGGTCCGTGTCAAAGCCCTCTTCCTTCAGCATCTCGAGCAGGCCTCTGGTACGACGGCGCGAGCCGATCATGCCCAGATAGGCCGGATCTTCGCCTCGCAGCAGGACGCGCAGGCAGTCGGCGTCGTGCCGATGCCCGCGGGTGATGACCACCACATAATCAAAGGGTGTCACACCGAAGCGGCGGATCCCGTTTTCAAAGCTGTCGCAGACAATCTCTGCGGCATCGGGAAAGCGGCTGCGGTTGGCAAATTCCGGCCGGTCATCCACGATGTGCGGCAAACTCGCAGACCGGCAGCGCGATGTGCCCGCCGCCCAGAACGAGCAGGCGCTCCTTCGGCATGACGGGCTCACACACGGTCAGCGTCTCTCCGTCATATTCCGCCGTCACCCGTGCAAAACTGCGCCCCTTCGGGTCGGTAACCGGGATGACGCCCTCGGACATCGTACGGTGCATGCCGTCGGCAAGACGCCCCTCCCTGCCTTCGACGACGGTTTTGACCGTGACCGGTTTTACCCGGCCGATCTGTTCCAGGATTTCAGCATAGACATCGGACATGGTTTCAACTCCTGTTCAGCATTTCTTCGATCCGCTTTGCGGCTTGATAACGACGTTCATGTGCCTGTATGGCCTCGACGGTCATACAGCGTTGGCGGCTGGCGGCAAAGCGCTCGTCAATCGTCACCTCATGATCGCCCTGGATGAACTTATCTGCCAGATACAGCAGGGCTGCATCATCAAGGCTGTCTGATTCCGGATCATGGTGCCGGGCAATGAGCCCGGCCTCTTCCGGATAGCCCAGCGTGCGCAGCCAGGCGGCGCCGACGGCGGCATGGTCCGGCTCGGTCCGCGCAATATCATGCAGGAGCGCTGCCGCATAAAGCGGCCCGCGATTCGGCATGGCACCGACAGCCTCGGCCCGATCCGCCAGCTGCATGGCCTTCCCAGCCACCGCACGGCAGTGGGCGATGACGGGAGCCGGGGTTCCCGCCGCCTGCAGCAGCGCCATGCAGACCGCTTCTGTAAGAACCGGGTGCGGGATCCGGCCGACATCGAGCACGGTCAGGGCCTGACCGTCCCATGAAAGGGTCGAAACCGAGGTATGCAGGAGCTTAGGCCGCTGGCCGGTCAGGCTGGCAATGGCAGACTTGTGACTGACAATGACAAGATCGCCCTCCGCCTCCTCCAGACAGCGAAGCACGGCAGAACGCATCCGCTGCCGCACCGTTTCCGTGGTCTCGGCGCTCTCCGGCCAGATATCCGGGTCTTTCTCCCGTGCGGCGTACAGCTCGGGCCAGCGCCGCATGATTTCCGAAAAGGGCAGGCCGTCCCATTCGCCGAGATCCTGCTCCTCCAGCCCCTCCCGGACGAGAGGGTTCGGACAGAGCGGGTACGCGGTTTCCAGCGCCCGCAGAAGATAGCTGGAAAACACCGGCTTTCCGGTGAGCTCGTGATCAAAGGGCAGGAGCGCAGCCTGCATCCGGCCGACAGGGGCAAGAGGGAGGTCGGTCCTGCCGAGGCACCAGCGCTCGCCCAGCGGAATGTCCGGGTGTCCGTGCCGGATCAGATAAACCTTCTGCATCAGAACATCCCCTCAAAATACTCTTCAAACAGTCCGTCGGCGGTCTTCCGGAGCGCCTCGGAGTAAAGCCCGTAGCGCTCCAGCAGCAGTCTTCCGTCTTCGGTCAGGCTGCTTTTTCCGCCGCCTGCGCCGCCCTGGCTGCGCCGGATCAGGGTACGCCCGATCTGGCTTTCCAGTGTGCGGATGACGTTCCAGCCGCTGGAATAGGACATCTGCATCCGCTGACAGGCGGTGCGTACGGAGTGGGTCTCGTCAATCAGCTGCAGAAGCGTAGCGGCACGCCCGTCAAAAAAGACCTTTTCACGCGCCAGCGATACGCTGAGCACCGGCCGCACCAGCTGCTCGTTGTGGTATTGCAGCAGAGCCCGGTAATCCTCGGGCGTATCCGCATCATGAAGGATGCCCAGGTCGTTGACGGGAATCAGACGGATCCGGGAGCCGCAGTTCTCAAGCGCGCCGCGCAGGCCCCGGTCCCCCGGGTCGGCAAGAATGCGGTCAATCAGCGAGGCGGCAATCAGGATGGGATGGCCCGTCTCAGCGCCCACGGCAGGGCAGGCCAGCTCTGCATCCGTGTCCAGCAGCATGCGCACCGTCGCAGCGGTAAACAGCGGAATATCCACCGGGGTAAACAGCAGACGGTCGCACTTGTCCTTCAGGTAACGCAGGCCGATCCGGACCGAATCAAACATCTGGGTTGTCCGGTATTCCTCATTGCGCAGAAAGACGATGCCGTTGCCGCTGAGATGCCGCTCCAGCAGAACGGCGTTATAGCCGGTGATCATGACGATCTTCTCTACACCCGCCTGCTGGAAGGTGGCCACCACCCGCTGAGCGATGGAGATGGAGCCGATATTCAGCAGCGGTTTGAAGTCCCCCATGCGTGAGGACATCCCCGCAGCTACGATCAGAGCCGC
>ONGJ01000064.1 GCA_900317375.1 uncultured Eubacteriales bacterium | reverse complement strand
GGTCAGGAAGGCTTTGTCTGGTCCGCCTATGTAAAAGAAGGCCGTTACGAGCCGGCAGGGAGCGTACGCCGTGCCGCCGGTTCGGATCTCGGCAAGGAAATTGCCGATTACGCGCTGAGTTTTCTCGGCACGCGCTATACCTGGGGCGGCAAGTCGCCTGCCACCGGTTTTGACTGTTCCGGCTTTGTCCAGTACGTGTTCAGTCAATTCGGTTATACGACAAGCTCCATTGCCAATGACGTTCGAGATCAGGGCGTCCATGTGGATCCCTCCGATATTCAGCCGGGTGACGTTCTTTGCTTCTATTCCGGAAACAACTACGTCGGGCATGTCGGCATTTACATCGGCGACAACACCTTCGTCCATGCGGCCAATTCGGATATCGGCGTGGTCACCACATCGCTGTCGGTCGGGTATTATGCCCAGCGCGGCTATGAAATCCGCAGAATGACCTGAATTCCCTATAACTGTAAAACGAGCAGGAGAGCTTCTTAAGAAAGAACTCCTGCTCGTTTTTTGGTCCGAGTGACAGGGTTCGAACCTGCGGCCTCATGGTCCCAAACCACGCGCGCTACCAGCTGCGCCACACCCGGAAAAGCCAATGTATTATAACGCAGAAAGACGCCCGATGCAAGAAAAATTTCCATTTCCCGCTGCCGGCCAGCACGGATGGCCG
The DNA here is from genome assembly GCA_900317375.1 of uncultured Eubacteriales bacterium. Lineage (GTDB taxonomy): Bacteria > Bacillota > Clostridia > Oscillospirales > Oscillospiraceae > Limivicinus. Next base: position 12,293 of record ONGJ01000064.1, on the reverse strand, counting down.
TTTTGGGAAATGGAAATCTCTTTTCTCGGCAGTCAGTTTGCCGACGCGGCGCGCTCAACGAGGACGCGGCCGACACGGCGCCCATCCATGGAGAGAACGGTAATACGGAAATCCCTGTAGGAAAAGCTCTCGCCCGGTTCGGGGAAACGTCCGCCGAAGGACTCGATGGTCCATCCGCCCAGGGTATCGCTGTCCGCCTCAAACTCGTTCTCGGGAATCCCGACCACGTTCAGGAATTCTGTAATCGGCATATCGCCGTCGAACTCCCACACGCCGTCTTTGCGCTGCACGACCGGGCTCTCCACCTGATCGGTCTCATCCCAGATATCTCCGACGATTGCCTCAATGACGTCTTCCATCGAGATGACGCCCAGTGTTCCGCCGTACTCATCGGTGACGATAGCAAGGTGCTGTCTGGCGCGCCTGAGCTGTGCCAGCACGTCCGGCAGCTTCATGGTCTTATAGACGAAACAGGGTTCCAGCAGCATGGCGCGGATATTGCGGTCACCGTCGGTCATGGCCTTGAGAAAGCGGTTGAGCACCAGCACGCCGATAATATGATCGATGCTGCCTTCATAGACCGGAAGGCGGGAATGTGATGCGTTTTCCACCTGCCTAAGGATTCTTTCCCAGTCGTCCTCAATGTCAATGGCTTCCACATCCACGCGGGCTGTCATCACCTCGTAGGCCGAAACCTCGGAAAAGTCGATCGCCGCCTGAACCAGTTCCGAGCGATCTTCATCCAGGACCTCTTCGTCCTCCGCCGTTTCGATCCAGCTCTGCAGCTCTTCCACCGCTTCCTCATCATCCTGTTTCTCCGGCTTCATCCAAAAGGTCAGCAGGCGGACCAGGCCGACCGTCAGCCAGATCAGCGGGCTCAGCACAACAGTCAGGATTCGTACCGGCCAGGCATTGCGCTTGGCAACACGGTTGGCGTTCTGCTTGGCGATGATTTTGGGAATGGTCTCACCGAAGATAATCACCAGCAGAGTAAGTACCAGGGTTGCCGCCCAGGTCCAGTTATCGCTGCCTGTCAGCAGGATGACCAGGACAGAGGCCAGTGAGGAGGCGGCGATATTGACCAGGTTGTTTCCGATCAGAATGGCGCTGAGTGTATGATCAAAACGTTTCCAAACCGCCAGCGCCACACGGGCGGCGGTCGACCCCTCTGCCGCCTCGCTCTCCAGCCTCAGCGGATTGCACGACGAATAAGCCATTTCCGATTCCGAGAAGAAAGCCGAGAGTACCAGGCACAGAAGAATACCGGCAGCAATCCAGAGGGCAGTCATGATTTCCGCCCCCCTTCCGCAGGCTGGGGATCCCGCACAATCTTCAGCGTCAGGATGCGGGCGCCGTCCATCTCGTGGGCCGTAATGACCAGGTCGTGATAGCGTAAGCTGTCGCCCTGACTGGGAATGGTATCGAACATCCGATATGCCCATTCGCCGAGGCGGGTATCGACCAGCTCGTCGTTGTGTTCGGGGTCTTCGTAATTCAAATGCTCAAACAGGTCGCTGACGCTCTCATTCGCGTCGGCGATGCAGGCGTTTTCAGAGAGGTCGGTCACTGCTTCCTCAACCACGTCGTCCTCGTCCCAGATTTCCCCGACGATCTGCTCCACGATGTCTTCCACCGTAACGACGCCGAGCGTTCCGCCGAAGTTGTCCGTCACGATGGCCATATTGGTCCGCTGTTTTGACAGCATCGGCAGCAGTTCGGAAAGCTCCGTGCTCTGATGGACAAAAAACGCTTCGTCCATCAGACTGCGCAGATCCGGCAGACGTTTTTCGCGGAGATAGGCCTTGATGTATTTTCGGATTTGAAGCACGCCGATCACATGGTCGATGCTTCCCTCGTAAACCGGAAGGCGGCTGTGGTTCTCGGCCTTGATGACGCTGAGGGTCTCATCGCCGTCTGCATCGGCATCCAGAGCCGCCACGTCCATGCGCGGGGTCAGAACGCTCTCCACGGTCAGGTCTCCGAACTGCAGCGCAGAGGAAATCAGCTCGCCCTGCTCCTCATCCAGGCTTCCCTCTTCCGTCATATCCTCAATGATGTCGTAGAGTTCGTCCTCGGTGACAGAGAGTTCCGGCCCTCTTCCGCCTTTTTTGGCAAAAGCCTTCCCGATTTTTGCCAGAACCGCCGAGAGGGGCCTGAAAAGACCCATAAAAAAGCGAAGGCTTCCTGCGCAGCTCTTGGACAGCCGCTCAGGAAACTTCTTGGCAATGCTTTTCGGCAGCATCTCGCCGGCAAAGAACACAATCAGAGTTTCAATAACCGTGCCGATTGCCACCGCCGAGAGGCCCCAGCGTCTGGTCACGACCACGGTGACCAGCGCCGAGAAGAAGAGATGGCAGATGTTGGTGCCGATCAGCATGGTCGTGATCGCACGTTCAAAATGGTCAAGGATATAAAGTGCCTGCTTTGCGCCGGGTTCGCCCCGCTCGGCGGCGGCTCTCATCCGAACGCGCGAGCAGGAGGAAAATGCGGTCTCGGCAAGGGCAAAATAAACCGCCCCCGCCAGCAGCAGAATAGAAATCAGGATTGGCAATCGACTGCCATCGTCCATTGCGGATCAACAACTCCTTTTTTGGCAGAAATTAACGCATAATATACCATACTCGACGCAATCCGTCAACACAGGATCTGCACTCAGGCCTCTCCGCCGGTTCCGTACAGGCTCTCCAGAAGGCCCGGAAGCTCGTCCAGCCTGCTGATCTGCCAGTCGGGCACAAGATCCCCGCGCGCTTCCCGCCCTCGCAGATTAAACCAGCATGTTGTAATGCCTGCATTTCTCCCACCGAGGATGTCCGAGGTCAGGCTGTCCCCGACGATCATGCAGCGGCTTCTGTCGAAAGGCTCCATCTTTTCAAAGCAGGCTTCAAAAAAGCGTGGGTCCGGTTTGTTGACCCCGATCTCTTCCGAGATAAAGACCTTTTCAAAATACGGGACAATCCCCGCGCTTTCCAGTCTTCCCTTCTGTACACAGGCCGTACCGTTTGAGACCAGAAACAGCCGGTATTTTCCGGAAAGCGCCTTCAAAAGCTCCTCCGCGCCTTCGACAAAGAAGTGACCCTGTGACAGGTTCTTCATATACCGGTCCCGCAGTGCTTCCGGGTCCGCATCCAGGCCGAATTCCTGCAGGAACTGCACAAATCGGCCGAGAAGGACCTGTTCGCGCGTGATTTCCCCTCTTTCCAGCCGTTCCCAGTACTGCTGATTGATGCTGTTGTAACGCTGCAGCATCTCATCAGTGACAGGCGCTCCCAGCTCTTCCAGCGAGCGGGCCAGTGCCCGTGCCTCTGCTTTCTTGAAATCCAGGATGGTATCGTCCATATCCAAAAGAATGCAGGCCGGATTCTCTTCCTTCCATCCGCGAAGAGCAGCTGCTACCGTTTCAAAGTGCGAGCCCTTTGAAGCCTTGACCAGGACGGCATCGCCCCGCCTCACCAGCGTCGGCAGGGCGGCGATCAGCGCCTCCCGGCTCTCAAAATGCTTTCCTCTCTCTCCGGCGCCCCGGCTCATCTCCCGCGCAAAGGTCCCGGAGGTGACAACGAGGTCAACCCCCTTCTGTGCTGCATAAAGGCCTATCTCGTGATGAAGCTCCCCGCTCTCTTCGCCGAGTTCGAGCATGTCGCCCAGCATGCACAGATGCCGCTGCGCGGGGATCTGCATCAGGGAATCAATGCCGCAGCGAACCGAATCCGGATTGGCATTGTAGCTGTCGTCGATCAAAGTCAGCCAGTCCGTCCGTACCAGTTCCCCCCGGCGCCCGACATTTCGAAAATCGGCAATTCCGGCGGCAATCTCTTCATCGCTCAGCCCCAGCAGCATTCCGACTGCTGCGGCAGCCAGCGCCGCATGGACGTGCTGTATGCCGAAGGCCGGAATCCGCACCGGAATCCGGCGCAGTCCGCAGACGATGTCACAGTGCAGTTCTGCCGCGGTCTCGATGTTCTCTGCCCGGACATCGCAGTCTCTGCCGAGGCCGAAGCATATTTTTCTCTGCCGGCAGGGAAATGCCGCCAGCCTTTCATCATCCCCGTTCACCAGCACCGGCGCCGTCTCAGGAATGTCGTCCAGCATCTCGGTTTTGGCCCGGAGGACGCCGTCCAGATCCTGCAGGAATTCCAGATGGGCATGCCCGATGACCGTATAGACCGCCACGGTCGGCTGCACCATATGGGCCAGATGATGCATTTCGCCGAATTCCGAGATCCCCATTTCGATCACGGCTGCCTGACAGCTCTCATCCAGCCTTGACAGCATCATCGGAATCCCGTACCGGTTGTTCAGGTTTCCCTCGGTTTTCAGTGTCCGGTACCGCTGTTCCAAAACAGCGGATATCATTTCTTTTGCGGTTGTCTTTCCCACGCTTCCGGTGATGCCGACGACCGGGATGTCAAACTGCGCGCGGTAAGCGGCCGCAAGCTTTTCCATCGCATCCAACACATCGGGGACCAGAATGACCGGGCGCGTCTCCCCCGCCGGCAGCTTCTCCGCGAGGCAGCAGGCCGCCCCGCGCTCGAAGGCCGCCCCGATAAAGCGATGTCCGTCCGTCTTCTCGCCGCGGAAGGCGGCAAAAAGGTCTCCGGGCTTTACCTCCCGGCTGTCAATGACGATCTGCCGCAGTGCGGTGTCCTCCGGGCAGACTCCTGCAAGCACGCCGCCGCAGATCTCAGCGGCGCGGCGAACGGTCATCTTATCCATGCTTTGTTACCGCGCTGATTGCGTTCAGAATCTCTTTCATGCTCTCCTGCTTTTCCAGCTGCATATGCACGGTCCCCTCTTCCGTACAGATGTCGATTTCCGGCCGCTTCTCACGCACCGGCACGCAGTGGCCGGCGCTGATGACGCGAAACGATTCCTCGACCTTCTGAATTTCGGTCAGCGGAAGATAGTTCCAGCGCAGTCCCTCCGGGAAGTAAAGGGCCTTCTCCCCCAGCCGGTACTGTTCCACCCGGCGGGCAGTACGGAAGTCCTCTCTCACATCGTCAAGCTCTTTCCCTTTCAGCATGCATTTCGGTACAGCCATGGTTGTTGCTCCTTTGTTTTCAGATGAGTGAATTATACCCGAAAAGGACCGCAAAAACAAGTTCTCATCCATCTGCGGTCCTTTCATATTTTCAAATTGACGTTTGACGGGACGCACGGATTCCCGTATAATGATGAATCATATCGGAATTCATAGGGAAGGAGGCAAAAGTATGGGCGTTCTGGAGGCCGTCAGTCTGCTTGCGGGTGTTGCGCTGTTTCTGTTCGGCATGACCCTCATGGGCGATGGTCTGAAGCGGGTTTCCGGAAACAAGCTCGAGCCCATCCTCTTCAGGCTGAGTGGGACCCCTGTCCGTGCTCTTCTGCTGGGTACCGGCGTAACCGCCGTGATTCAGTCTTCCTCGGCGACCAGCGTCATGGCTGTCGGCTTCGTCAACTCCGGCCTCATGTCTCTTCGCCAGGCTATCAACGTCATCCTCGGTGCCATTCTCGGCACCAGCATCACCGGCTGGGTTCTCTGTCTGAGTTATATTGAGGGCACCGGCGCGCTCAGCGCCGTTCTCTCAACCTCGACTCTGACCGGGCTTGCCGCCGTGGCCGGGGTTTTTCTGCGCCTTCACGGCAAAACGCCGGTCCGCCGCAATGTCGGCGACATTCTGATGGGCTTTTCCCTGCTGATGTTCGGCATGCACATGATGAGCGGCGCAGTCAGCGGGCTTGGGAGCCAGCCGTGGTTCACCGGGATGATGACCTCCATGAGCAACCCGGTGCTCGGCATTCTGGTCGGTGCCGCGTTCACGGCCGTTCTGCAGTCCGCCTCTGCCGCCGTCGGCATTCTGCAGGCCCTTTCCGTCACCGGCGCCCTTACTTTCGATGCCGTTCTCCCGCTGCTCATGGGCATCAACATCGGCGCCGCGCTCCCCGTTCTCCTCTCCGCCATCGGGGCTACCACGGAGGGAAAACGGGCCGCCGCCGTTTATCTGGTCGCAGCGGTGATCGGGGTGATTGGCTGCTCGGCAGTGTTTTACGGTGCCAACGCCGTCTTTCATTTCCCTTTCATGTCCATGGTTATGGATCCCTTTTCAACCGCGCTGGTCAACACCCTGTTCCGGCTTGCAAACCTCCTGCTCCTGGCCCCGTTCACCGGTTTGATTGAAGCCCTGGTCACCCGTCTCGTCCGCGGGGACCGCAGCGCCGGTGAAAAGCCGATGCTTCAGCTGGAAGAGCGCTTCCTCGCTCACCCTGCGCTGGCGCTGGAGCAGAGCAAAACCGCCATGGAGGAGATGGCCGAGCATACCCGGACAGCGGTCCGTCTGGCCGCGCGTCTTCTGCATGAGCCGAGCCCGGACACTTATGATCGGGTTCTGGAACTGGAAAACCAGGTGGATCGCTATGAAGATCAGCTGGGTTCCTACCTTCTGAAGCTGAGTCTGCAGGTGCTGACCCCCCGGCAGAGCGGGACAGTGTCCAAATATCTGCACACGCTCTCCGATTTTGAACGCATCTCCGACCATGCGCGAAATATCGCCGAGAGTACGCGGGAGCTGTTTGAAAAGCAGCTGGTGCTCTCCCCCGCCGCGCTCGATGATCTGGATGTCCTGGTTGCTGCGGTTTCTGAAATCACGGATCTCAGTGTTTCGGCATTTCGGAGCGATGATCTGAACATGGCTGCCCGCATCGAACCGCTGGAGGAAGCCATCGATGTCCTCACGGAAAGCCTTCGGAGGCGGCAGATCGACCGCCTGAAGAACCGGCAGGGCAACATTCCGCAGAATTTCGTGTTCAACGATCTGATAACGGATTTCGAACGGATTTCAGACCACTGTTCGAATATTGCACTGGCCATTCTGCGGCTGGAAAACGGTGAATTTGACACCCACAGCTACGAGGAGCAGCTGCTCGGCGGCGGAGACGCCGTGTTTAACCGCTACTTAACGGAATACAGCACGAAATACAGCCTTTCCTGAGAAAAGGACCGCCTCCGCGGTCCTTTTTCTCATCATCTTCTTAAGCTTGACGTCCGACAAGGTTGACGACCCAGCGCCTGCGCCGGACCATAAGATATCCGACCGCGCATTTCAGGATATTCAGGCCTTCAACGATCGCAAACATCGGAACGATCGGGACCTGCGTCCGATAAGCCAGCAGAAAGGCGGCCGGAATGCTCAGCAGCCAGACCGAACCGCTGTCGAACAGAAACGTGATCAGCGTCTTGCCGCCGGAGCGCAGCGTGAAATAGCAGGAGTTGGCAAAGGCATGCAGCGGCATCATCATCGCACCGATCAGAAGGATCTCCGAGGCCAGTTCTCTGACCCGCGCCACGGTATTGTACAGACGAGGGAATAGCGGTGCACACAAAGCCATGCAGCCGCCCAGCACGAAGCTCAGCGCAATGGCAAAAGCGATCAGCTTGCGGTCCTCGTCCACGGCGCGCTCCAGCTTCCCGGCTCCGAGAAGCGTGCCGACCATGATGGAGATTGCGTTTCCGGTGGCAATGAAGGCGCTGAAGAACAGATCCGAAATCGTAATGTAGATATTCATGGCCGAGACGACCTCGAGGCCGCGGACGGAATAACACTGGTTCAGAACGGTCATACCGCCGGACCACAACAGTTCATTGAAGAGCAGCGGCATGCCGAGGATGATGACCTTCCGGAAGACCTCCCCCGGCACCTGCAGGGAGGACCAGACCCCACGCATAAAGGGAAATCGATCCAAATGCCGATGTGTCCAGATGACGACGATCGCCATTTCGGTGAAACGGGAAATGACAGTGGCAACTGCGGCACCGACCACGCCCAGTCTGGGGAAGCCCAGCTTGCCGAAGATCAGGAACCAGTTCAGCACCAGGTTCACAAATACCGCAATCAGCCCCGCCTTCATCGGCAGGACTGTCTCGCCGGTCTCACGCAGCGTGCTCGCATACAGCATGGACAGCATGAACGGCAGGATCTGCAGCAGCATGACGTCCAGATAATCCTGTGCGTGGTGCAGCGTATCCTCCAGGTCCAGGCCGCTCTCACCCTCGTGCAGGAAAGCCTGAATCAGTCGGTCGCCGAAGAGCAGCAGCACCGCCGCGCAGATCAGGCAGATGCCGATGCCGAGTATCAGCTTGACCCGGACCGAGTGCCGGATGCCCTCCCGGTCCCCTTTTCCGCTGAATTGTGCAGTCAGGATGCCCGCGCCGGACAGCCCGCCGATCACGCAGAGATAATAGACGAAGAACAGCTGGTTCACGATGGCCACACCGCTCATCGGTTCGGTGCCGACCTGTCCGACCATAATGTTATCGAGAAGTGAGACAAAGCTGGTGATGACCTGCTGAATCAGAATGGGCATCAGGACGGCCGCGACACGGCGGTAAAAGTCACGGTCGCCGATGTATTTACGCATGGTCAGTGATCTGTCAGATCGGTACGGCGACGGTTTCGCCGCTGAGAAGTTCGACGGGCAGGAAGGACGGCAGGCAGTTGGCGGATTCGGGGTGCTCAACGATGTCGATCAGCCTTGCGGCCGCCTCTGCGCCGAGTCCCTCGCTGTTCTGCCGGATGGTAGTCAGCCTTGGGCGGATTGCCTGGGTCATGGCTATCCCGTCATAGCCGGCAAAGGACACATCTCCGGGAACGCGCAGCCCCAGCTTGCGTGCAGCCTCCTCCGCGCCGAAATAGCAGACATCGTCCGGCAGCAGGATGCAGGTAGGCGGTTCCGGCAGGCGAAGCAGCTTTTTGACGAGCTCACGTGTCAGCGGGATATCGCTGTACAGGCCTGCGCAGACATAGTTTTCGGGAACGGGAAGCCCGTGGAATTCCATGGTCTGGCGGAACTGCTGAATGCGGGTATGGGTGACGACCGAGTTGTTGTGTCCATGGACAAAGGCGATCCGTTTGTGCCCCAGGGAAATAGCATGCTCCACCAGCATCTGCACCCCGGTCTCGTTGTCAGAGAGGACCGCGGGGACCCCCCGGAAAAGATGGTCTACCGTCACGCAGGGCACCTCGCTCCTGACCAGTTCGGTCACCTGGGCATCCACGAAGTCGACGCAGGCCAGGCATACGCCGTCCAGCTTTCGGCAGCGGCAGTATTCAAGCCAGGTCAGGACCTGATTTCCGACTCGCTGGTTGATGAAGGTCACATCATAACCGCGCGCCTCCGCCGCGATCTTAAATCCGTTCAGCACGGAAGCAAAAAAAGGATGCGTCAGCCCCTTCTCGCTCTCATCCATAAAGAGAATACCCAGACTGTACGTCTGCGAAGGCTTTTCGCAGGACGGATTCTTAACCGAATCGTCGATGATTGCTGCTGACATGGGATCCCTCCATCTCTTCATTTTTGATTTTGTGAATGGAATTATAGCATATCTCTTTCGTTTGCACAAGCCGAAGCAGCTGCGCAGAAAGGATGCAGAAGCCTTGCATTTTTATACGCGGCCGCCTATAATACGAACATGAAAACGCAGCGCCCCGAAGAACCGGCTGCATAGGGAAGGAGCGTCCGTGCCCATGAGCATTTATACAGCCCTGCTGTTATTCTCGTTCATCATTCTGATCTACTGGATTATCACGGAACTGTTTACGATTCTGTTCCGGTTTACCGGCCTGCCGGATGAGCGGGCGCGGTTTCAGGTCATCTCTCTGCTGACAGGCTGCGGCTACACCACCAGGGAGAGTGAACTGTTTATCTCCAACCGTTCCCGCCGCCGGCTCGCACGGATCACGATGCTTTTCGGCTATGTGTTCAACATCACGATCGTTTCGGCTTTCATCAACGTCTTCCTGTCGCTGAAGCTCAGCCAGGTGGAGCACTATTATGCCGGGGCGCTGATCCCCCTTGCGGCGATTACCATCATCTTCATTTTCATGCGTTTTCCGCACGTGAGGGCCTGGGGCGATCATCAGCTTGAGAATCTCGCGGATCGTCTGATCGGGCGTACGGATTCTTTCAATACCATCATGCTTCTGGACTATATCGGCTCCGAAACCATCGCGCTGGTAACGCTGAACCACATCCCCAACGAGTATCGGGGTGTTCCGCTGTCTCAGACCGGTTTGAAAACGAATACCGGCATCCTGGTCATGCTGGTGGAAAAACCCAGGAAAAAAGCGGTTCCTGCAGGTGCGGACACGGTCTTTGAAGTGGGCGACAAGCTGACGGTCTTCGGCGACTATGCCACGATCTGCAAATCCTTTCACGCCCGCGAGCGCTTTGCGGACCTCGAGCGTGACCGGTCTTCCGCTCCTGCCCCTGCCGCAAAATAATCGTGCTTTCCATCTGCCGTACAAAACCCCGGCAAATCCGGACCGTTTTCCGGATTTGCCGGGGTTTTGCACGCTCTGTCTGTCGGCGGTGCTTCAGTCTGCCCTCGAGTCTTTCTTCGCAGGGTCTGCGGCGCGCCCCTTGCGGGTGCTCTTGTCCGCATACAGTGTTCGGTCGGCCTCTGCCAGGATCTGGTCCAGCGACGGACGATTGTCCATCGGGCAGGAAGTCGCGCCGAGGCTGGCAGAGATCAGGTAGGCTTTCGGCCCGCAGATTCTTCTTGCTTCTGTCTCGATGCATTCCCGAATCCGCTCCAGCTCCGGCAGCATGGACTCGGGTTCCAGAAAGGCAAATGCGAACTCATCCCCGCCGTATCGGGCACAGATTCCCTTTTCTCCCGTCACCTGCTCCAGCGCCTTCGCCAGACTCTGAATGGCATAGTCCCCTTCCTGGTGGCCGTAGACGTCATTGATCGGTTTCAGACCGTCCATGTCCATCGAAAACAGCGTCAGGGTCTTCCCCTGCATCTCCGGAAGCTGCAGCCTGCGCTCCAGTTCCCGCAGGAATCCCCTGCGGTTGTACAGCCCCGTCAGGTAATCATGCTCCGCCAGCCGGAGAATGGCGTTGTTTGCCTCCGCCAGACGCCGGTTTCCGATTACTGCGTTGAGCGCCGCGGAAAGGAACAGCGCTTCCTCTTCGAATCGCTCCTGTTCCCGCATATTCCAGGCCTGCATCCCGGATATGAGGTAGCCCATGGTCTCCTCTTCATTCTGCAGCAGCTGCGCCAGCAGAATTCGGATTGCGGGATCGCTCCGCACCGATTCCTCGTCGATGACCGGGGACTCCTTCCAGCAGAGCGTCGAGCCGGAGGCAAACAGGCCGTGTCTGCCGTGCAGCACGCAGCGAACCCGGCTCCGGTCCTTCTCATCCAGAACGGCTGCGAAGTAGTAGGGATTCGGCCAGCCGGCGAAGAGGGAGGACAGCTGCTCCGAAAGCATCTCCAGAGAGTTCATGCTCAGGGTCTTGCGGATGAAATTGCCCATCGCCCGAATATGCCGGGTGTAGATCAGGTTGTCGATTTTCAGCTCTCCGCTTTTCTTGGTGGACAGGAATGCGTTCCTCTGTACGCAGCCGCAGGACTCCCTCTGCAAAAACTCATAGGGTATCGGCCACAGCTCCGTCTTCCCCGTATCCTCCGCCCGCCAGTTTTCCATCCGGTCCAGCATTTTCCCGAACATATACGAAAAATCCGGACGTGCTGTGGTGATTGCCGGCACATGGCTCTCCCCCGGGAGCGTGCCGTCAAACCCGGCAACCCGGACCTGTTCCGGCACCCGGATGTTCCGTTCGGACAGATAAATGCACACCGCGATGGCCATCGCGTCGTTGGCGCACAGAAAAGCCTCCGGGACCCTGCCGCCGTCAGCGAAATAGCGGTCAAGCGCCCGGTAGGTCGGCTCGTCCCAGTATTCGCCGTAAATCACTTTTTCCGGCGGGAGGGAACTGCTGTTCTCTTCCAGAATCTGTCGGCACAGGCTGATTCTCTCCTCGGAATAGGAGTTTCCCTGGATCCCCGCAACCATGACGATATCGCCGCACCCGTGCTCCTCCACGAGATGGCGGGCGACCTTTTCAAATCCGTCCCCGTAGGAAAAAGCCATGTTGATGCAGCCTTCATACTCGCGTTCCATCATGAACACGGGCAGCTTTTTTTCCTGTGCAAGCTGAATAATATGCCGGTTGATCTCGTCAGAGCGGATCATCTCTCCGAACAGCAGAAAGCCCGCCAGATTGGAAACATCGAACGCCGCCATCAGCTCCCGGATGCTTTCTTCCCCTCTGGATTCCACACCGCTCCGGTCAAAGGCAACGCACAGCGGAAGGAAATTCCGGGATTCCGTCGCCTCGATCAGCCGGCTCAGCATCAGGTTCAGGTTTTCCACGTCCTCCCAGGACGTGCAGGCAGCGATGATCCTGCGGTCGTCAGCATTCCTGTTCATCTTTCCCGCTGCCTCCTTCTGTATTTCTGTCTACGGATTCATTCC
>ONGJ01000147.1 GCA_900317375.1 uncultured Eubacteriales bacterium | reverse complement strand
CGAAGGACCCCAGTTGCGTTTCACGGCTTCTTTCATCATGTAAGACGCGTTGACATTTCCGCTGTGTCCGTCGTCGAAATACTTGCAGCAAAGATCTGCGAGCGCCTGTCCCGCTTCCTGCGGGTCCTTGCTCAGCAGCGATACAACCAGGCCCGTCGACTGGAACAGATTGTTGAAATCCGTAATATTGTGCTGCGCTTTCAGGCCATAGAGCGTATCAAGCGCCAGGCAGAGCTCCTTATAGTTGAAGGCGATCAGATCCTCGCTTCTCTCTTCCGGCACATCAGTGGGATAAAAAGCATCTCCCAGATAATCCGGTCTCCCGATATACACAATGCATACCGCTTCCGTGTTATACACGACATTGCCGCCATAGTTCGTCAGGATGAAATCGCTGATCAGCTGCAGGGGTACATAATACTCGTCATCCTGATAAACAAGATCGATGCCGTATTCACCGGGCTTCAGTGTGAGCGGGTCTCCATAGCGTTCAAAGGAAGTGTCGCTCTTCTGGAACAGGGCAGGTTCGCCGTTTGCATCGTAACCGCTGGATGCGATAACGTCCATAAGAGGCGCATCCGGCGAAATTTTGATAAACGCGTCATAGTCATAGAATTCGATGGTGTTCTCGGCAAAATTGATCTTTACGGGATATTGATTCTCTCTGGTCAGAATGACCGTGTCACCGTTTTTTTCGATCTCAAGATCATAGTTTTTCCCGCCTTCGGATGCTTTTGCCATGGAAACCCACCGATAGAGCATTTCCTTCATGGTTTCCAGGGTAACGTACGGCACATTCGTCTCGCCGTCCAGGAAGGCAACCTCTATGTCAAATGTGGACTCTTCATCCGCAAAACCCTGATACAGAGGCACCGTCTTGGTATCGATCTGATAGGTATGTTCTTTTACCGTAAACAACTCGCCGCTTCCCAGCTTTTCGATCAGCGACTTGTTCTCATCGTTCGTTTCGTCGGCAAACGCAGCTGCGGACAAAGTGAACAACAGCAGCGCAGCCAGCAGCATGCTCAGGATTCTTTTCATCAGAAATCTGCCTCCTTCATTGGAATGATATCGATTAATCATTGGCATTCGAAGCCCAGTAAAGGCTGTTGATGTAATCCGTCAGGGCCTCGCGGTCATAATACTCGTTCAAATCTGCCAGGACATAATCCGGATCAGCGCCGCGATCAACATTATAGAATGATCCGTTCTTGAGGAAGGACAGCTGCCGGGGAGCGGAGATTTGGAAAGAGGTACCCCAGGCCGAGCAGCTGGGCAGGACATTGCAGGCACCGCCACCGGAAGTACGCCCAATCAGGGTTACCTTTCCGGACTCTTTGAACATGCAGGGCACCAGATTGCCGCAGGAGAAGCTCACGGGCGAGATCAGGCAGAACAGGTTCTTATCTTTAACGGTGTCGCTGTCGTCGAACTTGCGGTCACGGTTGGCGTCGCACCGGTAGGTGGAGGAACACATTGCGCCGGTCATCATGTCCTTCATGCCGATGGAGGCCTCGCCCAGGAACCAGGCCATGACAAAGATCGCAGTATCAGCGTGGCCGCCGCCGTTGCAGCTCAGGTCGATGACCACATTCTCGATGGGGCTGTTCTCACGGTTGATCAGGGCATGAGCCTTCATGATCAGGCCGATGGTATCGGTGTCTTCAAAGTCCATCGGGTCTTCCACATGATAAAACTGATCGCCGTCCTGACCTTCGATATAGAATCTGTCAAAGGTGATATAGGCGGTGTTGCCGATTTCTTCATAGCCGGGAACGCCGTCAGGATAATACTTCTTACGAACTGCTTCATATTCGTCGCTTTTTTCAATCCATCTTGATACCGAAGGTCCGTTGGGCACCTGGACATCGACGGGACCGGCCAGATAGGAATAGGCATGCCAGTCGGAATGGATGTCGTCAAAGAAATCGGTGATCAGATGCCAGATCGCCCTGTCCGCATATTCCGCATTCGTTCCTTTCAGCAGGCTCTGCAGACCGACATCATGGAACAACTGGTCAAAGCTCTCAATATCATGGGTGTCCTTCATGCCGTACAGGTAGTCCAGCATCAGGCACAGCTCGTTATAGCCGTATTCCGCCAGGGCTTCGCTGCGCTCGCCGGTGGGGGCGTCATAGTAAAAGTCCGGGCAGAGCCTGGTGTCTGCTGCGAACATCAAGTTCTTTCCATTGAAATAGAAGCCAGAACCAGGTGCCGTCAGGATAAAATCGGACAGGGTCTGCAGCGGGATCAGGTAAAGCCCGTCCTGCCAAACCAGATCGATGCCGTAGTCTCCCAGCGGGAGCATCACCTCATGACCGTACCGGGTGAGGGTGCCCTGGTCAAGCTTCTGCAAAGCAGCCGGCTCTCCCTCTTCATTGAATACTGTGATTCTGGTCATATCAAGCAGCGTGGAGCCGGACGCGTCCTTGCAGAACAGGTTATAGTCCACGAAGTCAATGGTGTCCCTGTCAAAATCAAGCACCATGGTTGCGCCGTTATCGTCGGCATTTTCTGCTGGGTTCTGACGGATATAGGTTACGACGGGGCCGTCCGCCTCCAGCGTAAAGCAGAGGCCTTTTTCAGAACTGCCGAGTATGAAGTCATTGAGCAGGGGCAGGAAGTCGTTGGCCTCGATATAGGGCAGGTCCGCCGCACCGTCCAGGAAGTAGAGTTTCACATCACACCCGAGACTGGTACTGTAGTTATAGAGTGGATACTCCGCGCTGGTGATCTCGTGCTTCATGCCGGCATCTGAGCAATACGGTTGCCCAGGATGGTCAGCAGTTCAGACAGATCTTCTTCTGTGACCTTGTCCTTCTCCGCCAGTTCGCTCAGGAAGGTTTTCAGATCCGGGTCGTCTTTCTTCTCCTCTTCGGCAAAGGCGGTCACGCCGAGGGACAGAACCATGGCCAGAATCAGGAGAATGCTGAGTAGTTTTTTCATTGTCTTTCTCGTCCTTTCTTTTTGATGATGCTTTCCGGGTTGTCCCCGGATAACTGCCATATGGGGTTGGTCTTTCAGCCGTTCTTCAGAGAGGATTTGCATCCCTTACCACTCTCTGCGGATCTTTTCAAAGTCGATGGTCTTCAGCACCTTCAGGAGCACGAGGATAAAGATGATAAAGACAACGGTTTGGACAGCAAACACAGCAATCTGTGCTCCGCCCATATTGACGCTGACGCCGTCAACTGCTGTCGTCTCTTCCGTCACATAATTGCCGACCTTGGCGCCGGTATCAAACAGACTTGCCGCGAGAAGAGGTACCGAATCGAAAAGCGCATGAGCAATCGAGACCGCCCAGAAATTGCGCGTTTTCCAATACAGGATCAAAAGCCCAAATCCCATCAGACCTGTAGACACGGTCTTCAGCACAGCCTGCGCTGCCGCAATCGGTGTGTTCACACTTACTCCGGCAACATGAATCCATCCAAACAGCAGCGTCGAAATCACACCGATCCAGACAAAAATGTGTTTGTTCTCGCGGAACTGATACAGCAGCCCGTCGTTGATGATCACACGAAAGCACAGTTCCTCGAACAGACCGACAAAAATGAGTTCAAGGATTACAAGGCACAGCACCTTCGGCCATCCGCTGACCAGAGGTGCACCCCCGGCAACAGCCGTAATTATACTGAAAATGCCCAACAGCCCCGAAAAGACGAGAAAACCGCTGTACTTGCGAAGTACATATCCTATATCTTTGTCAAGATTCTCAAAGGATTTGGGGCCGGAAACAGCATACAGCACGGCTCCGCAGACGATGCTGAGCAGGATCCTCAGGAGCACGCTGCCGGTCTCGTCTTCCGTCGCCCCGTCAAGCAGCTTGACGGATGCAAAGCATAATGCGACTGTAAGCGCAGCCATCAGCGCCGGGTTTTTTTTCAAAAATAATAACAGTTTTTTCATAGCTTCCTGTTTCCTCACTTTTATGATGTTATCGGTTTTCTGCGCATCACGCCCGGCCTGCGCCGGGGACGGTTGTACGCACAGCCGCCCCCGGTGCAACCGGAACGAATTTGCCCGTGTCTCAGGATTTGCGGTTCTGACGAACACAATCAGCGAATGCTGTTGATGGTATCGGTCAGGGCTGCGCGGTCATAGAAGGAGTCCGGGAACTGGAGAGGGATATCCGGCGCTGCG
>ONGJ01000024.1 GCA_900317375.1 uncultured Eubacteriales bacterium | reverse complement strand
CATCCGCTCGGCCGAATACAACTGGGTTGCCATTCACGAAGGCATGTACATGGTGCTGAACGACTGGATCAACGAACCGAATGCCGAGGTCTGGACCGCCTGCCCCTGGATCTGCGCCGGCAAGACCGGAACCGCACAGAAGGGCGAGAAGATCACCAACGACGGTATTTTCCTCGTCTACGGCCCCTATACCGATCCCGATGTCGCCATCGCCGTCGTGGTCGAACGCGGCGGATCGGGTGCAAATGTCCAGCGCATCGCGCGCCGCATCATGGACGCCTACATCAACATCTGCAGCTATACCGACTCCTCCGAAGAGGAAATGCGCCTCCTGAGATAAAAAATGTATCGTAACACACGCATTTTCCCTTGCGAAAACAGAGAATAACAGCTATAATAAAGTGTCGAATGGTGAATCAAGATTGCTGTGTGATTTCGGAGGAAATTGAATGAACATTGCCTTAATGGCGCATGACCGAAAAAAGGAACTGATGGTTCAGTTCTGCATTGCCTACTGCGGTATCCTTGCCGAGCATAATCTCTGTGCCACCCATGTGACGGCTTCCGATTACGCTGTATCTGCACGCGGACCAGGGCGGTGCCCAGCAGATCGGGTCCCGCATCTCCTACAACGAGATCGACCTGGTCCTGTTCTTCTGCGATCCGGCGAACCCCAAGGGCTTTGACGACATCAACAAGGTCGAACGCCTCTGCGATCAGCACCAGATCCCCTTTGCCACCAACGCGGCCACGGCTGAGGTCCTGGTCCAGGGCCTGCGGCGCGGTGACCTGGATTGGAGAAACATCGTCAACCCACAGAAACGATAAGCAAAACCAGACGGATTCCCCCCGCCGCAGGCGGGGGGATTATACACTGTCGTAAACCTTCTCCAGAGAGAAAGTGAGATTTTGAACATGAAAGTAAAACCCAGAACCCTCTCCGGCTTTATGGAGCTTCTGCCGGAGGACCAGATGAAGATGGAGCGCATGATGCAGATCCTGCGGGACACCTATTCGCTCTTCGCCTTCTATCCGCTGGATACCCCGGTTATCGAAGCCTCTGATGTTCTCCTGGCCAAGGGCGGGGGAGAGACGGAGAAGCAGATCTACCGTTTCCAGAAAGGGGACAGCGACCTGTCGCTGCGCTTCGATCTGACCGTCCCGCTGGCCAAATACGTCGCCGCGCACTACGGCGATCTGGCCTTCCCGTTCCGGCGCTATCAGATCGGCAAGGTCTATCGCGGCGAGCGCGCCCAGCGCGGCCGTTTTCGCGAGTTTTATCAGGCGGATATCGACGTCATCGGCGACGGCAGTCTGGATATCATCAACGAAGCCGAGATACCGGCCATCATCTATACCGCCTTCACCCGCCTCGGCCTCCGGCGCTTTCAGATCAAGGTCAATAACCGCAAGCTCCTCAACGGCTTTTATGCCATGAACGGCATGTCGGAGAAGGCCTCGGACATCATGCGCATCGTGGACAAGATGGACAAGATCGGCGAGGTCAAGGTCAAGCAGATGCTCATCGACGAGCTCCAGATGCGCCCCTACAAGGCGGAGAACGTGCTCGACTTCATGGCCATCCGCGGCAGCAATGCCGAGATCATCGAAAGGCTGGAGTCCTTCCGCGGGATGGATGCGACCTTTGATCAGGGCCTGGACGAACTGCGCATCGTCACCGGCCATCTGGCCGCCTTCGGCGTACCGGAAGAGAACTTCGCCGTTGACCTGCGGATCGCACGCGGCCTCGACTACTATACCGGGACCGTATACGAGACCGAACTGCCGGACTATCCTGAGATCGGCTCGGTCTGCTCCGGCGGCCGCTATGACAACCTGGCCGAGTATTACATCGACAGACCGCTTCCCGGTGTCGGCATCTCCATCGGCCTGACGCGCCTTTTCTACGTCCTGCAGGAGCAGAAGCTGCTCTCCGACGAGCTTCCGACCGCCCCCTGCGATGTCCTGGTGATTCCCATGACGAAGGAACTCGGCCCCGCCGTCACCGCGGCCACGGCCTTCCGCAGCGCCGGCATCCGCTGCCAGATCTATGCCGAGAACCGAAAGTTCAAGGCAAAGATGAGCTATGCCGACCGCATCGGGGTGCCCTTTGCGGTGCTGCTGGGCGAGGATGAACTGGCAAAAGGCCTCCTTTCCCTGAAAAACATGGAAACCGGCGAGCAGCTTCTGCTCACCGCGGAAGAAGCCGCAGGGATCATCTCTGAGGCGGTTCAGAAGAAAAACAGCGCCGCGCCAATCCGCGGCTGAACAGAAAAGAATGCTGCCGCGGCAGCAGAAAAGAGGATGGTAAAATGATGCAGTCCCGTACCCATACCTGCGGAGAGCTCCGCATAGAGAATGTCGGAGAGCATGTTCAGCTGGCCGGCTGGATGGAAAATGTACGCGAGGTCGGCGGCAGCCTGGCTTTCGTCGTCGTCCGCGACTTTTACGGCAAGACCCAGCTCGTCATCGAGCGAGAGGACCTGCTGCAGCAGGTGAAGGCGATCAACAAGGAATCGACGGTTATCGTTTCCGGCACCGTCCGGGAGCGCGACAGCAAGAACCCGAACATGCCCACCGGCGATATCGAGGTGGTCCCCGATGCCGTGACCGTGACCGGCAAGTGCATTTACCGGGAGCTTCCCTTTGAAATCAACCGCAGCCGCGAGGCGGACGAGTCCCAGCGCCTGAAGTACCGCTATCTTGACCTCCGCAATCCCGAGGTCAAGCAGAACATCATTCTGCGCTGCCAGGTGATTTCGGCCCTGCGGAGTGCCATGAACGACCACGGCTTCCTCGAGATCACGACGCCGATCCTGACAGCCTCCTCGCCCGAGGGCGCGCGTGACTATCTGGTCCCGGCCCGCAAGCACCCCGGCAAGTTTTATGCCCTCCCGCAGGCGCCGCAGCAGTTCAAGCAGCTGCTGATGACCTCGGGCTTTGACCGCTATTTCCAGATCGCCCCCTGCTTCCGTGATGAGGATGCCCGCGGCGACCGCAGCCCCGGCGAGTTCTATCAGCTGGATATGGAGATGGCCTTTGCCACCCAGGAGGATGTGTTTGCGGTTCTCGAGGACGTTCTGCCCCCAATCTTTGCTAGGTACGGAAAGTACAGCATCGCTTCCACCGCACCTTTCCGCCGCATCCGCTACAACGACGCGCTGGAGACCTACGGCACGGACAAGCCCGACCTGCGCATCGACCTGACCGCGCAGGACGTGACGGACCTGCTCAGCGAGACAGAGTTTGAGCCCTTCCGCGGCGGGAATGTCAGCAAGGCCATCCCGATCAGCGGATGTGACCTGACACGCAAGCAGATCGATAAGCTGATTGCAGACGTCGAGGTCCAGTCCGGTATGAAGCCCTACTGGTTCCGCATGGACGAGAACGGGGCCTTTGTGGGCGGCGTGTCAAAGTTCCTGGATGCGGTGAAGGACCGCCTGACCGAGCGCCTCGGCCTGAAGCCCGGGACACTTGTGGTCGTCTCGTCTTCGAACCGCTCGCAGGCGCAGAAGACCGCCGGCGTTGCCATCAAACTCTTCGCCGCTCAGATTCCCGCTCATATGGACAAAGAGCGCTACAAATTCTGCTGGATCGTCGATTTCCCGATGTACGAGATCGGAGAGGAATCCGGCGAGCTCGAATTCTGCCACAACCCCTTCTCCATGCCCTCCGGCGGCCTGGACGTGCTGCTGAAGGCGGAAAAGGGAGAGATCGACCCGCTCAGCATCACGGCCGACCAGTATGACCTGGTCTGCAACGGTGTCGAGCTGTCCTCCGGCGCCGTCCGGAACCACGACCCCGAGATCATGATCAAGGCCTTTGAGATGGTCCGGCTGGGAGAGGAAGATGTCAAGAAGAAATTCCCGGCCATGTACAACGCCTTCTGCTACGGCGCTCCGCCGCACGCCGGCATCGCACCGGGCGTCGACCGCATGGTCATGCTGCTCGCCGGGGAAGACAGCATCCGCGAGATCATTCCCTTCCCGATGAACAAGAGCGCGCAGGACGTCATGATGGGCGCACCGTCTACCGTCGAACAGAAGCAGCTTGACGAGCTGCATATTGCCGTTACGGCCGTCGAAGAATAAAAAAATCGGCAGTCTCCCCGCTTTTGGCGGGGAGACTGCCGAAAAATGTGAAAGAAGGTGAGGGGCAAGATGTTTTCCTGCATCAAGAGCCTTGGCGTGACCGGTGTCGGCGGCTATGAGGTCAGCGTTGAAATCTACATCACCAACGGTCTGCCGGCCTTTGACGTTGTCGGCCTTCCGGATGCTGCGGTGAAGGAATCGCGCGAACGGGTACGCGCCGCCATCAAGAACAACGGCTTCAAGTTTCCCGTAAGCCGTATGACGGTCAACCTTGCCCCGGCGGACAAACGAAAGGCGGGGACGATCTACGATCTGCCCATTCTGATCGGAATCCTCAGTGCCGCCGGTGAAATCAAAACGCCTTCTTCGGACTGCGCCTTTATCGGCGAGCTTTCCCTGACGGGCGAGCTGCGCCCGGCGGCGGGCGCCCTGCCGATGGCCATCGCCGCAATGCGCTGCGGCATCAGGGAGCTCTACGTCCCGGAGGCGAACGCGGCGGAGGCCGCCTTTGCGGAAGAAATCAAGGTCTATCCGGTCCGTGATATCCGCCAGCTTCTGAAGCACCTGAACGGCGAGGAACGGATCGAACCGGCAGCGGTGCCGGCCGTGATCCGCAACGATGAGAACCTCCCGGATTTTGCGGATGTCAAGGGACAGGAAAATGTCAGGCGGGCGATGGAGATCGCCGCTGCCGGAGGGCACAACATCCTGATCGTAGGCCCTCCCGGGTCGGGAAAATCCATGATGGCAAAGCGCCTACCGACCATCCTGCCGGATATGAACCGGGAGGAGATCATCCAGACGACGGAGATTCACTCGGTTGCCGGTCTGACGGGAATCGGGAATCCGATTGTCTGCAGCCGGCCGTTTCGCTCTCCGCATCACAGCATTTCCGCGGCCGGCCTTTCCGGCGGAGGGTCCAATCCCCGACCGGGAGAGATCAGCCTGGCACACAACGGCGTCCTGTTCCTGGACGAACTCCCGGAATTTCGCAGCGACGTGCTGGAAGTGCTTCGGCAGCCGCTTGAGGACGGCCAGGTGACGGTTTCCCGCGCATCGGGAACGGTTACCTTTCCCAGCCGGTTCATGCTGGTCTGCGCGATGAACCCCTGCAAATGCGGCTGGTACGGACATCCGTCAGGTCGCTGCCGCTGCAGCCTGAATGACGTTCGGCGCTATCAGAGCCGCATATCCGGCCCGCTTCTCGACCGCATCGACATGATCGTCGAAGCGCCCGCACTGGACTATGAAGAGCTGAGAAGCAAAGCGCCGTCGGAAAGCTCGGCTGAAATACGAACGCGGGTCAATCTGGCACGGCAGCGCCAGCAGCAGCGTTTCGACAATGCCGATACGATGTGCAATTCCCATATGGACAGCAGAGATCTGCGGCGCTTCTGCCGCCTGAGCCCGGAAGGGGAAGAGCTGATGAAGGATGCCTTCGAAAGAATGGGCCTTTCTGCACGCAGCCATGACCGAATCCTGCGGGTGGCCAGAACCATCGCCGACCTTGACGGGGCAGAGGACATCGGGATCGAGCATCTTGCCGAGGCGATTCAATACCGGACCTTCGACCCGACAGGTCAGTAAAAAGAGAGCACGGAAGAGGAGTCATCCTCCCACTTCCGTGCTTTCTTTCTGTTGTAGGCCTTCGGGTTGTCAGGACGGCGGGTGACCGGGCTGATCCGCCACATGGCCCGCTTCTCAGCATTGACAGCCCTCTTTTGCTTCTTTGAGAGCTTCTTATAGGGAACAAATCGTTTCAAACGCGACACCTCTTTCCGTGCGTCAGTTTTTGCTGTCGGCCTTCTTTTCACGCAGCCGGTCTGCAAGAGCAAAACCGGAGGTGATCAGCAGCATGTAAACGCCGAGGATCAGAACGCAGGGGATCTGATACACAAAGGCGATGGGAATCCATTTATGGAAGATTTCAAGAAGGGCGTTTCCCTCGGTCTCCACATTGAAAAAGTAATTGGCATTGGGATGCAGCTGGGTCCAGCGCAGCAGCATGTTGATCATGAAGATGCAGAAGGATATCACAAACGTGGCGAGAATCGTGCGGGGCAGGTCCCGAAAAGAAGGACGGAAAAAGCCGTAGGTCACGATGGCCAGACCTTCAATGACAACCATGAAATGGGTTCCGTAATAACCGAGCATGCGGGGCAGAAGCAGGGAATAGCCGTCAAAGCCAAGGCCCGGCATGGCCAGCGCCATCATGGCCCCGAGCGGCCCGACGAAGAAACAGAAGCTCATCAGGGGCCTGCTCTTCTTCGTAACGGCGATGGGGATCAGAATCATGTTGATGTTGCACATCTGCAGGGGAAGCTCACCCCACCAGTTGAAACCGCCCTTCGAAGCCGTAATCTCATTAAAGGCCGTATCGAGGGAGAGATAGTATTTATAGACGAAAAACCCGACAAGTGTAATCATACAGGCCGTAACCAGTACGGTTGTCCGAAGCTTCTCGCTCTTGCCCTTCAGCAGAATGCTCGAGACGATCAGCAGCAGCAGAAAGAAAGCAAAAACAAGCATAAAAACCGGGTTGAACGGTCTGATGATCCAAAAATCCGAATCAAAACGCATAAAGCGACCTCCGTTAAGAGATGGAGATACTGCATCTGCTCCCATTCTACCATGTCCTGCATGATTTTTCCACAGAAAAAATGATCCGCAGCGAGTTCGGGACCGCTTTTCTCTTGAGACTCCGGCATCTCTGTGCTATAATGCTGCTGATAAAAACCAGAATATGATTCAGGCGGGCGTTATCATGGACGAAATACTGTCTTATCTGGACTCCATCCAGATCGATGTCGTGAAAAGAAAATACTACAATGCCAATAAGGTCAATGCTGTTTTCGAGGAAATCCGCAGTCTGGCCGAAAAGATGGTTGACGAGAACGAGCGGCTGCAGGTGCAGATTCAGGAAAAGGAAGACCTGGAGAAAAAGGAACAGGCGGAAAGGGCTTCCCTGAAAGAGGTACAGGAGACGTACCGCGAGCTTCTTGCGAAGGCACATGTGCGGGCCGAGGCGATCGTATCCGATGCCGAAGAATACAGGACGGCCATGGAAAAGCTGGCCGAGCAGCGCTGCAGCTATGCTGCCAGACAGCTGGAGAGCGTCATGAGTACGCTGCGGCGCCGCGAAGAGCAGAATATCGAGTACCTGAATTCTCAGATGCAGACATTTCTGGCAGAACTGTATGACGCGGACCGGGAAGAAAACCCGGGCGAGGAGGAAGACGGGAAGCTGCCGGCGCTGCCCTCCAGGGACCGGAGAGACGGTCCGGAAGGAGAAGCTGAGGACGACATGCCGGAAGACCTGGTTTCAAAAATCAACCGCCTGACAAGAGAAATAAAGGCTCTCGAAACCGAATAAAAGACAAAAGGATCCCCCCGCTGGATGCGGGGGGATCCTGCTGTTTCTTCAGAATGCGCTGATGACATTCATCGCGGCACAGTACCATCTGCCGCCTTCGCTGACAAAGGCAAGCTCATAGGCGTTTTCCAGACTGTAGCTGTACTGCTCGTACCAGCTGGTGGCGGTCATGTCGGCACTGTAAAGGACCGTGCAGGTACAGCAGTAATCGCTGACCTTATGGAAATGATCATAACGCAGATCCTTGTATTCCGTAGAAGTGCCGGAAGCCCAGACCATCGCCTGCTGGGAAGTGGATACATACTCATACAGCGCCGTGCCAGGCAGGATACAGCTGAGAAGATTGTAGAAGCGCGTCGCATCGTAAGCATGCGCGGAATAATCCATGTAGGCATTGAAAAACATCTCAGCCGACGGACGCAGGATTTCCTCCGTCCCGGCATCATTCGGATAGAAAAACGAAAAGCTGTTGTCTGCGCCGGCGACCGGAGCAACGCTCTGCCCCCGGGCATCGACGGCTGTCACCGTCGGGACGGCGTAAAGACCGTCCAATATGTAGATGTTGGTACGGCAGGCAGCATCCTTGGTATAGACGTCAAGGCCTTCCAGAACGCCGAGCGAAGAGGAGGCAACATCCTCAGCGCCGAGTTCAACGCCGTTCACGGAAACGCGCATGTCCTCCGGGGCACGGATCCGAACGCTCTGCTTTTCAGCAGAAGCGAGAAAACGCAGGGTCCCGTCTTCGGCATCGCCGACAGGGGAGAGTGTGTTCCCCTTGCCATCAGTGACACGGATTTCACCGTACAGGGGACCGACTTCATACCGGACAAAGCTGGGCTTCGGAGAGAGGGCGGCTTCGACCCTGCTCAGATCCGGTATGGCAATCGCATTGTCCGTGATGTACTGTGCGGTGAGAGGCCTGCCGTTCAAAGACAGCGTTTCATCCGCAAGCGCATCCACCGCAACCTGAAGAGAAGGCAGGGTATCGGTGATCGGTGCCGAGCGGACCTCGGAAACGGTCCAGCTGTGACGGCCGAAGCCCGGCGATGTCCCTTCGGGCGACAATACCAGGGTACAGATTTCCTTGTTTCCGCAATAGACGATATAAACAAGCTGCTGCTCACTGCTGTCCTTCGTGCGGGGGCGATAGGTCAGGGGACGGTCGGTGTCGACGGTTGAGAGATAGGCAGCATAGAGATCGGAAGGATCTTCAAATTCCGTTACATCCAGCTGAACATTGCTCTGCGCCGTTTTCAGAAGCTGCTCGGCACTGTTCTGCGCCAGATAGGCATCGACAACCGGCTCCGGGCGGGTCTTTTCATAAACGTCAAGATAGCGATAGAGGAAGCAGCAGCAGCCGACGCCCAAAAGCAGGAGCACCAGCGCCCAGATCAGAAGAAACAGCCCCCAGCGGTCCTTTTTGCGCTGACCGGCTTCAGCCATGAGCAGCACCTTCTTTCAGCACAATAAAGCCTGTCGGGATCCTGCGCGGGCCCGTAACGGAGGCGCAGTGGTTGATGATTTCACCGTCATAAACCATGACGGACGACGAGCCGCCGTCCAGATTGCCGGCATTGACCGCACCGTATTCCAGCATGATATTGACGACATCCTCCATGGTCGCACCGAGGGTGTTGATGCTGCGACCGTCCAGAACAAGCAGCAGCAGGGCACCGTCAGCACGCTGGCCGAGCGCTGTGCGCGGATTGACGCCGCCGCCGAGATTCTGCTGCTGAACCTCGCCGTTGATGATCAGGGAGGATGCAAGCCCGTCGTGGGTAATAAAGCTGACTGCCCACTGGACACCCTGTTCGACAGCAGTATTGCCGCTCATAGCGCCGACATGAAGAATCCCGTCAGAATCCAGACCGACCATGTGGTAGGGCGTCGTGGCGTCGCCCCAGATGATTTCGCCGTTCGTAATCACGAGGCCCTGCGGGATGCCGCCGTTGCCGCTGCCGTTTTCATCGTTGAAGCCGCCGGCGTTGATTCCGGCGATGCCGTCATATTTGGCGACCATATCCGTAAGCAGCAGCCCCGGCTGTCTCACAAACTCATCCGAGGTCCCGAGGATCACCTGCTTCGGATCGGACACGATCAGAAGCTTCCCCTTGCAGGTGCCCTCGGCGATATCGATAAGCTGAACCGATTCGGAGGGCGGGAGGGATGCCGTGCCCTCGGCGATATGGATCAGAGAGGTGTTGACGGCCTCGGTAACCGTGTTCTCGGTGCTGACGCTTTTATAGTTTTCCAGCTCCTCATCGCTGAGGAAAATGTTGCTGATCCAGCGAATGGCGCTGGTCTCACGCACCGAACGGGTGAACATGCCGGTGACAGTCGGGGAGGGGCCCCGCTCAAGGACCCAGATCAAGCCCAACAGCGTCAGGACCAGGCAAAGCAGCGTGACACCGAGAAAAGCAAAAAAACGCCCGATGGGGTGACGCTTTTTTGAAGTGGAAGCAGAAGAACTCATGATGGATTGTCCTTTTCATAATCTTGAAAAACGGATGCGATGCGGTCGGCGTAGAGACGGACTTCGGGCGGCGCGTCCACGGAGGGAAGAGTGAGAACAAAACGGGTGCCGCGATGAGGGAGCCCGGTCAGGATATCGTGAAGTGCATCCAGGTTTTCACCGTACCAGGCTTTCCATGCCATCTTCTGGCGCATTTCGGAATAGAGAGACGGGATATCGGCGCAGGCAGAGAAATCCAGGAAGACCACGCCGCTCAGCGTCTCGAGAAGGGCATAACAGGCCTGCTCGATGACATCCAGACAGCCGGAAAAATCGCGCGTGTACCAGGGGTCGGGGATCGATTCGTCTCCGCGGCCGAGATATTCCAGCAGGTTATGAATCCGGCCGTCGGGGTCGCCGTGAAAGATACGCCGAAGATCCCAGCGGTTTTCCTCGTCCATCCCGATGATCAGATCATAGCTGTCGTAATCCGAGCGTCTTACCTTTCTGGCGGTTTTGCCGGAACAGTCCAGACCGCGCGCTTCCAGAAGGCGCCGCATCGGCGGGTAGACAGGATTTCCGATTTCCTCCGTCGTCGTAGCGGCGGAAGAGACCGTGTAATCTTCCGAAAGGCCGCTGCGCGCGATCATATCACGAAGCAGGATTTCGGCAGCCGGACTTCGGCAGATATTGCCGTGACATACAAAGAGAATTCTGGTCATAGCAGGTACCTTCACATCCCGAACAGTTTGATCCTCCATGGCATAGCTGATCTCATCCAGCTCGGCGTGGATATATTCCGCCCAGCTGTACTGGTTCATATAGTCGCCGAGATACTGATAGCGCGATTCCTTCTTCTTGTCGAGCCAGTCATAGAGGTCGCACTCGATGCGGTCGACGGCGATGGCAAGACTGCCGCGCTGCTTGAGGAGGATCCCGTGCAGCTTCAGGCGGTCAAAGGTGTTCTGCAGGTCCTGCCGGAGATTCGAAAGATAGGAACCCTTTTTATCCGGATCGCCGTCATCCTCCCAGAGCGAGGCGATGATCTCGCCGTTGCTGGTCTGGGCGCCGCGGTTGTTGATGAGCAGGGCGACGATCTCTTTCGTCTTGGAGTATTTGAAGACGACAGGCTTGCCGTCACAGAAAAGCTCAAAGTTCCCGAAGGTCTGGGCAAACAGGCGCTTCTGCTTTTTCATGATGGCCGGGTGGCGGAGATCCGAAAACTCGGTCTGAAGCTGTTCCCGCGTGACCGGCTTCAGAAGGCAGCCGCTGGCATGGAGGCACATGGCGTCGTAGCCGTAATCCCGTGCATGCGTCAGATAGATGAGGTTGACGAAGGGATTGAGATCCTTCAGGTACTGGCCGAGATCCAGACCGCTCATCTCGGGAAGCATGACATCCAGGACGGCCACGTCGACCTCCTCCTCACGGGCGGCGGCCAGCGCCTGCAGACTGCTCTGAAAGCTCTTCTGCCTGGCGTCGGGATAGAGGTCCAGAAGCATGTCGGAGATCTGACGGAGGGTTTCGGAATTGCTGTTTACCGTAAAGATCGTCATTGCACGTCTCCTTTCATGCGTACGACACGGACCTCCTGCTTTTCAAGCTGCTCCTGCGTCATGTGAAGCGGATCCGGCGCGCCGACCAGCAGCATATCGCCGTCGTTCAGCGCGGCCTCGTGAAGGGGCCCGGCGTTCAGGTCCGAGATGACCAGGGCAGCAAAACGGTCATAATTGTCATCGTCGATGACCGGGAAATGATGCTGCATGCGGTACCAGTGCTGCCGGTCAAAGCCCATTGTGCCGGTGTGGAGGCGGTCCGCGGTCGCCACCACGTCGTCCGGACCGGCGATCTGACCGGGGAGAGCCCCGAGATCGTCACAGAACAGCATCGAGTAGACACGCAGGATCATGTTCCTGACGGTGTCCTTTTTCCCGTCGCGGTCCATCTCGGCATTCATGACCGAATAGTAATAATCCTGCGCAGCCTCAGAGCCTTCAAAATTTACAATGGCGTCATAGAATCTGCGGTCTATCAATGTGTTAGCCATGTCTTACTCCCCAAACAAATCGTCGGATTTTCCGGCCAAAACAGGCCGGGTTTGTATGTTTTTCCATATTATAACAGAGTATGAAACAGAATTCAACACCCTCTGCGGCATCCTGGGCCGGGAGACTGGACATTTGGCGGGCGGTGTGATATCATGCCGGGGTGCTGATGCGGCGCCGCTGAAAAGTGTCCGGTTCCTGCGGCTTTTCGCGGCACGGCGTGCTGCGCGGTGAGCGGAAGCGCGCTGTGACAGAACTGTGACAGGCCCCGTGATAGCATAGGCCTATTCCATTTTACCACAGGAGGCATCCATGAGAAGAATAACAGCCGTGATTCTGGCCCTGATCCTCTGCGTCAGCATGATGACGGGATGCGGAGGAAAAGAGACCAAGATGGCAGAAACCCCGGCAGAAAATACGACGGAGAAGGCGGCAGAGGAATCCGCGCCGGCGGCAGAGGAGAAGCTGAGATACCGGGGACAGTACTTCGCAATCAGCGACAGCCGCCTGACGGCCGGACTGCAGAATGCCGCGGCGGACGGGGAGAACCTGTACTTCACGTCCCTCGGCGTCATCGATGACCGGACGCCGGACGGCGTCACGCCGGAATGGGAGGAGCAGTACTGGGTCTACGGGCCCATTCTCTGCAAGGTCGGCACAGACGGCGCGCTGGAAAGGATCGCGTATGTGCCGGAGAACGAGGCAGCGGAAGGCGAGCATGCCAGCATCGTGTTCGACAAGCTCTGCGTCGGGCAGGACGGGACGCTCTGGATCCTGGAAAAGCACACGCTGACAAAGCGTGCCGCGGGTGAGAGCGCGGGCGAGAGTTCGGAGGCGGCTGCGGAGCAGCCTGCGGAAGCGCCCGCGCAGCAGCCGGCGGAGATGCCTGCAGAGATGCCGGCGGAAGAGACGGGCATGGAAGAGGAAGCGCCGAGCCGGGACCTGTATTATCTGACCTCGCTGAAGCCGGACGGAAGCCTGATCTCGCACATCCCGCTGGACAGCCTGGAAAGCCATGCCCAGGAGGTGCAGTCGGCTGACGGCAGCTATACACTGATGATGAACGGCATTGCGCTGAACGGTGAGGGACAGATCTGCCTTTCCGTCAGCGAATGGTTCGTCGGCAGAGGCAACTTCTTTGAGGATAACCGCATCGTCATGCTGGACGGCAAAACGGGCGCGGTGCTGAAGACCGTGTCGCTGGAAGACTCGGCGGATTATATCGTCTCGCTGCCGGACGGCAGGATTGCCGTCGCGACCTACGCGGAGGGCCAGCCCGCCGTCAGCGTGCTCGACGGAAAGACGCTCAGCGTCGAGGCGACCTGGAAGACGGAAGACTTTATCGATCTGCTGGCGGCCGGACAGGACAGCAGCGCCGTCTATTACAGCGCCGGTGACAGCCTGTACCGGATGAATCTGGAGGACGGCGAGGTCGGCAAGGTCCTCGGCTGGACGGAGAGCGACGTGATGCACACGGCGAGCGACAGCTTCTGCCTGTTCGGCGACAGGCAGATCGCGGCCGTGCACGAGCGGGATACCTCCAAGGGCGTGCAGAACGAGCTGGTCGTGCTCAGCCCGGATGCCGGCGGCACGGGCAGCGAGAAGGAGGTCATCCGCCTGGCGGTTCTGAACCTCTATCCGTTTACGAGTGAGATGGTCATCCGCTTCAACCGCAACAATCCGAATTACCGCATCGAAGTGACGGACTATTCGGAGTATGACGACTACAGCAGCGACGACGAGGCGGACTGGAACGCCGGCGTCAACCGGCTGCAGACCGAGATCATCGCGGGCAACGCCCCGGACCTGATCGACATCAGCCTGCTCTCGGCGGACCGCTTCGGATCCTCCGGACTGCTGGAGGATCTGTACCCGCTGATCGACGCGGACCCGGAGCTGAACCGCAGCGACCTGAACGAGCATGTCCTGAAAGCCTTTGAGGAGGACGGAAAGCTCTATCAGACGGTCAGCAACTTCTATATCCTGACGACGGCGGGCCTGGCCTCGCGCGTAGGCAGCGAGATGGGCTGGACCATGGACAGCCTGCAGCAGGCCATGCAGAACCTGCGGGCGGAAAACCCGGAGAGCACGGTTTTCGACCGCTTCATCACGGCCGACGACGTGCTGACCTTCCTGCTCTATCTGGAGCTGGAGGACTATGTGGACTGGACAACGGGCGAGTGCCGCTTTGACTCGGAGAGCTTTGTCAAGCTGCTGGAGTTCGTCGCCAGCTTCCCGTCCTCCTTCGACTGGGAGGCGGAGAACCCGACCCTGGCAGACATGGATTCGGACGCCAGGATCATGGAGGGGATCCAGCTGCTGAAGCAGTGCAACTTCAACCGCTTTGAAGACGCCCAGGCAAACAATGCCGGCTTCGGCGACGTCCCGGCCACCTTTGTCGGATACCCGACGGAGAACGGCTACGGCAGCATGTTCGCGCAGATCGGCAACTCCTTTGCTATCACCTCGAACTGCAGGGACAAGGAAGCGGCCTGGCAGTTCGTGCGGCAGTTCTTCCTGCCGGATTATCAGGAGCAGTTCATGGGCTTCGTGTTCCCGACGAACCTGCAGGTGTATGAGAACATGAAGGAAGACGCCATGACCGTGAAGTACGAGCGCAACCCGGACGGCAGCTTCGTCCTGAACGAGGACGGCAGCAGAAAGGAAGCCGAGCGGGACACCACCACCGTCAACGGCAGGCTCTATCAGTTCCGCATCGTGTCGGAGGAGGACGTGGCCCTGGTGGAAAAGGTGATCGCGGCAACCACGCGGGTGCTCGGCATGGATGACAGCATGAAGGCGATCATCACCGAGGGTGCGGCGCCGTTCTTTGCCGGACAGCGCAGCGCCGAGGAAGCGGCAAAACTGATCCAGAGCAAGGCGGTGCTGTATGTCAACGAACAGCGATGACCAGAGAAACCAGCTTCTGGTTTCGCAGATCCAGCCGCACTTCATCTTCAACACCCTCTCCACGATCCAGGCGCTGTGCCGGATCGACCCGGAGAAGGCCTTCGACACCATCGAAAAATTCGGCTCGTATCTGAGGATGAATCTGGAGTCCCTGGGGGAGCCGACGCTGATCCCGTTTCAGAAGGAGCTGGAGCATACCCGGATCTATGCGGAGATCGAAATGCTGCGCTATCCGGAGATCCATATCGTCTACGACATCCGTGACGATGATTTCGAGCTGCCCGCCCTGAGCGTGCAGCCGATGGTGGAGAACGCCATCCGGCACGGGGTCCGGGGAAAGTACGGCGGGGAAGTGGTGATCGCAAGCCGCGAAGAAGGCGGCGAGCACATCGTGACCATCCGGGACAACGGACGCGGCTTCGACCCCGAGGCCCTTGCGGAGGACGGCGAACGAAGCCACATCGGCATACGGAACGTCCGCGAACGGATCGAGAGCATGTGTCAGGGAACCATGCGCATCGAGAGCGAGCCCTGGAAGGGCACAACGGTCACCATGACCATTCCGGGAGGGAGAGAGGAAGCATGACGGCCATCTGTGTGGACGACGAACCGCTGGTTCTGCAGCTGACACTGTCCCTGTTCCGGGACCTTCCCGGCTTCCAGGAGGTGGAGGGCTTTGCCGGACCGCTGGAGGCGCTGGACTGGCTGGAGAACCACACGCCGGACATTGCGCTGCTGGACATCGACATGCCGGGGATGAACGGCCTGGAGCTGGCCAGACGCATCCGGGACATGCATCCGGACACCGCGGTCATCTTTCTGACCGGGTATTCGGAATACGCCCTGGATGCCTTCCAGCTGCATGCCTCCGGCTATCTGATGAAGCCGATCAACCGCGAGAAGCTGGCCTCGGAGGTGGAATACGCCCTCTCGGGCAGGAACCGCGGAAAGGCCTCGAACGTGTTCGCCAAAACCTTCGGCAACTTCGACCTGCTGGTGGACGGCAGGCCGCTGGTCTTCAAGCGTTCCAAATCCAAGGAGCTGCTGGCCTACCTGGTGGACCGCCACGGCGGGAACGTATCCCGGCCGGAGGCCTTTGCGGTGCTGTGGGAGGATACCTTTTACGACCGCGCCATGCAGAAACAGATGGACGTGGTGATCCGTAGCCTGCGCTCGACCCTGGAGGAAGCGGGCGTCGGGGAAATCTTCGAGATCCAGAGCGGGTGGATGCGGATCCTGCCGGAGCGGATGGACAGCGACCTCTTCCGATTTCTGGACGGGAACCGGGAGGCCATCCAGGAGTACCGCGGGGAATATATGAGCGCCTATTCCTGGGCGAGCCAGACGGAGGCCTATCTTGACAGAATTCTGCAAGAGCAGTCTTGACCATCATGCCTTCAGCGTGTTATACTGAATTATTCATGGAAGGAGGGCATGCGGTGGAGAACCCGTCGAAGCGGACCTGGGCGGAAATCAGCCTGCCGGCTCTTTCTCACAACTATCATGCGATCCGGGCTGTCCTGCCGCCGGAATGCCGCTTTCTCGGCGTGGTGAAGGCCGATGCCTATGGGCACGGGGCGCTTCGCGTATCAGAGCTGCTGCAGCGGGAAGGCGCGGACTATCTCGCCGTGAGCTGCCTGGACGAGGCGCTGGAGCTTCGCAGGGGCGGCATCACGATGCCGATTTTGATCCTCGGGCACACGCCGGTGGAATACACGTCGGTGCTGCTGGAGAACCGGCTGACCCAGACGGCGACCTGCCTTGCCAAGGCGGAGGAGTATTCCGAAGAGGCGGGAAGGCTCGGCGGGGTCCTGAAGCTGCACATCAAGCTGGACACCGGGATGTCGCGCCTCGGCTATCTCTGCGCCGGGAGCTATTTTGACGAAGGCGTCCGCAACATCGTGCGGTCCTGCGCGCTGCCGAACCTGGAATACGAAGGGATCTATACCCATTTCGCCGTTTCGGACGAGACGGACCCGGAAAGCCAGGCCTATACGAAGGCGCAGTTTGCGCTTTTCACCGGGATGATCCGCAGGCTGGAGGAGCAGGAGGGAATCCGATTTCCCATCCGGCACTGTGCCAACAGCGGGGCAGTGATGCACAATCCCGAGTGCCTGCTGGACATGGTCCGGCCGGGCCTGCTGCTGTACGGCTACGGGGACGACGGGAAACTGGGCCTGCAGCCCGCCATGCGGCTGGTGACGACGGTCAGCACCATCAAGATCTACGAGCCCGGGACCTTTGTCAGCTACGGCAGGCGCTTTGAGACGAAGCGGACGACCCGCATGGGCGTCATCGCGGCAGGCTATGCCGACGGGCTGCCGAGGCTGAGCTCCGGCAAGTGCAGCTACCGGGTTGCCGGCAGGTCGGTCCCGCAGTGCGGCACGATCTGCATGGACATGTGCATGGTGGACCTGACGGACCACGAGAAGGCGGAGGTCGGCAGCGAGGTGGAGCTTTTCGGGCCGGAAAACGACATTCACATGCTCTCGGACGCCGCGCAGACGATCCCCTACGAGCTGCTCTGCTCGGTCACCAAACGTGTCCCAAGGGTTTATATCGAATAAGGTTGTTTATAGAGTTTGTTGGACATTTGTTGGACAGACAAACTTAAAATTGTTCTTTGGCAAACAGCAGCAAGTTAGAATTTTTCTATATGGAGGGTATTATCATGCTGAACATCAACAAGAATCTCAACGGTGAAACGCTGACGGTTTCCCTGGAGGGGCGTCTGGACACCACGACGGCACCCCAGCTGGAGGAGAGCCTCAAGGAGAGCATGGTCGGCATCAAGGAACTGATCCTGGACTTTGCAAACCTGGAGTACATTTCTTCCGCCGGTCTGCGCGTGCTTCTCTCCGCCCAGAAGAACATGGCCAAGCAGGGGAGCATGAAGCTCATCCATGTCAGTGATGTGATCATGGAGATCTTCGAAGTCACCGGCTTTGTTGACATCCTGACCATCGAGTAAAAAGGACAGCATGGACAATCAGAATCAGAATCAGATCTTTCGCCAGAAGAGTCTGGACCAGATTTCGTCGCCGGAACAGCTGCATGATTACCTGCACGTGACGAACCCAACGGTCTGGCTGGCTCTGGCGGCAGTCATTCTGCTGCTTGTCGGCTGCCTGATCTGGGTTTCCGCGGCATCGAACGATGTGTTCGCAAGCGCCACCGCCACCGTGAATGACGGCAGCATGGTCATTCAGATCGATGACCCCAACATGGCGAAGACGGTCAAGAGCGGCATGAGGGTGCTGGTGAGCGACACCTCGGTCAAGGTAGCCAGCGTCGGACACAACGAAGACGGGACGCCGTTTGCCGTGGCCGATACGACGCTGGCGGACGGATCCTATCCCGCCAGAGTCGTTTTGGGGCAGGGTCAGGTTATCAGACTGCTGTTTAACTGAGGTCCGCTGGATGCGGCCGAAGGGAACAGGCAGCGAAATACTTATGCAATCCTCCGCTTTCCCGGCGGGGGATTGCGGCATATCTTTGAGGGCCGGCTGATGAGTGAGAAAAAAATTAAAAAACCGGTTGTAAAGGGAAGAGCCAAGGTTCCGGTGATCATGCAGATGGAAGCACTGGAATGCGGGGCGGCTTCCCTTGCCATGGTTATGGCCTATTACGGCCTCTGGATCCCGCTGGAACAGGTCCGGCTTGACTGCGGCGTGTCCCGGGACGGGTCCAACGCGAGAAACGTGCTGCTCGCGGCAAGAAACTACGGCTTTGAGGCGGAGGGCTTCCGCTGCGAGCTGCATTCCCTGCAGGAGGATATCTGCTATCCCGCCATCATCCACTGGAACTTCAACCACTTTGTGGTTCTGGATGGATTCAAGGGGAAATACGCCTACATCAACGACCCGGCCAGAGGCGAGGTCAAGGTCCCGATGGAGGAGTTTGACAAGGCGTTTACGGGCATCTGCCTGCAGATCACGCCGGGGCCGAACTTCCAGCCGGGCGGAAAAAAGAAAAGCACGCTGGAATTTGCAAAAAAGCGGCTGTCCGGTGCCGGTGCAGCCGTCGCGTTCGTACTGCTTTCCACGATCATCGGCTATCTGTTCGGGATCATCAACCCTGTGTTCTCACGCTTCTTCATGGACCGTCTGCTGACGGGGGAAAACCGGGAGCTGCTGATGCCGTTCATCATCCTGATGTCGGTGTTCGGGCTGGCGCAGGTGGTCGTGGCGCTGGTGCAGGCGATCTATTCGCTGAAAATCAACGGCAAGATGGCCGTAGAGGGCAGCAGCACCTTCATGTGGAAGGTCCTGCGGATGCCGATGGAGTTCTTCTCGCAGCGGCTGGCGGGCGATATCCTGCAGCGGCAGGGCACGAACGCCTCGATCGCAGGCACCCTGGTGAACACCTTTACGCCGCTGGCGCTGAACACGATCATGATGATCTTTTACCTGGTGCTGATGCTGCGCTACAGCGCGGTGCTGACGCTGGTGGGCATTACGACCATCGTGCTGAACCTGATCGTCTCGCGGATCATCTCGGCCAAGCGCGTGAACATCACCCGCGTGCAGATGCGCGACGCGGGCAAGCTCTCGTCGGCGACGGTGTCGGGCATCCAGATGGTGGAGACCATCAAATCCAGCGGCGCGGAAAACGGCTTCTTCCAGAAATGGTCCGGGTACCAGGCATCGGTGAACACCCAGAAGGTGCGTTATGCCAAGCTGAACCAGTATCTCGGCGCCATCCCGGCTATCCTGAGCACGGTCGCCACCTCGACCGTCCTGGTGCTGGGCGTGCTGCTGACCATGGAGGGCAAGTTCAGCCTGGGCAGCATCATGGTGTTCCAGGGCTTTCTGAGCTCGTTCATGTCGCCGGCCATGACGCTCATCTCGGCCGGGCAGACCATCCAGGAGATGCGCACCGAGATGGAGCGCGTGGAAGACGTCATGCAGTACCCCTCGGACTCGGTCTTTAAGGAAGTGCCGCTGGATGAGGACGCGGACTATTCCAAGCTGACCGGGAACGTGGAGCTCAGGCATGTCACCTTCGGCTATTCGCGGCTCGCCCCGCCGCTGATCCGGGACTTTTCGATGACGATGAAGCCGGGCAGCCGGGTCGCCTTCGTGGGCACCTCGGGCTGCGGCAAATCGACGCTTGCCAAGCTGATCTCGGGTCTGTATCAGCCCTGGGAGGGCGAGATCCTCTTTGACGGCAGACCGCTGAGCGAGATCGACCGCAGCGTGTTCACCGGGTCGGTGGCCGTCGTGGACCAGGACATCGTCCTGTTCGAGGACACCATCGCCAACAACATCAAGATGTGGGACGACTCGATCGAGGACTTCGAGATGATCCTCGCTGCGCGGGACGCGCAGATCTATGACGACATCATGGCCCGCGACGGCGGCTTCTACGGGAAGCTGACCGAGGGCGGCAAGGATCTCTCCGGCGGCCAGCGGCAGCGTCTGGAGATCGCCCGCGTCCTGGCGGAGGACCCCTCGGTCATCATCATGGACGAGGCCACGAGCGCGCTGGATGCCAAGACCGAGTACGAGCTGGTCAAGGCAGTCAAGGACCGGGGCATCACCTGCATCGTCATCGCGCACCGTCTGAGCACCATCCGCGACTGTGACGAGATCATCGTGCTGGACAAGGGCGTGGTGGTCGAGCGCGGCACGCATGACGAACTGTATGCCAAAGGCGGCTATTATGCCGACCTGATTTCGAGCGATTAAGGGGGCGCGGAGATGGGTTGGTTTGACGAACAGATCCGCGAGCGGAAGGAACGGGACCAGGAGGTCTTTGAGGATTCCATCTTCCGCATGGCTTCCGTTGTCCTCGGACGGCAGAAGGCCGGCATCGCGGATTCGGAACGCATCATCACCAAAGCGGCGATCGATGAGATCTTAAAGTATTATCATTACAAACCGGCTGAGATTCCCGACACCATCAAGGACCCGGATGAACAGCTGGAGTTCTGCCTGCGCCCGCACGGCATCATGCGGCGCACGGTCAAGCTGGAAAAGGGCTGGTACAATGACGCCTTCGGCCCCATGCTGGCCTTCCGCAAGGAGGACGGCACGCCGGTGGCGCTGCTGCCGAAGCCCTTTATCGGCTACACCTTCCTGGACCCCGCAACGGGAAAACGCGTAAACCTCACGGCGAAGACGGCGGAGCTGCTGGATGAAGAGGCCATCTGCTTCTACAAGCCGCTGCCGCTCAAGAAGCTGGGCATCCCCGACCTGATCACCTATATGTGGAACTGCCTGAACACCGGGGACATCGTCATGATCGTCGCGCTGACCTTTGCGGCCACGCTCTTCGGCCTGCTGATGACGAACCTGACGAGGGCGCTGACGGGCTTCGTCCTGAACAGCGGAAACTACACGCTGCTGTACGGGACGGCGGTGTTCATGCTGTGCGTGATCCTCTCGACACAGATCATCTCGACCGTGCGGGAGCTGATGATGAACCGCATCGAGATCAAGACCTCGCTGTCGGTGGAGGCGGCCATGATGATGCGGGTGATGAACCTGCCGGCCAACTTCTTCCGGCAGTATTCCTCCGGTGAACTGTCCAGCCGCTACAGCGCGGTGAATCAGCTGTGCTCGCTGCTGCTGGGGAATGTCTTTTCCATGGGCCTGACGAGCCTGATGTCCCTGATGTACATCACGCAGATCTTCCACTATGCGCCCGCACTGGTGGTGCCCGCGCTGATCATCATCCTGGTCACGGTGCTCATCAGCGTCGCATCGACCTTCATGCAGATGAACATCTCGCGCCAGGTCATGCAGAAGGGGGCCAAGGAAAACGGCCTCAGCTATGCCATGATCACCGGCGTGCAGAAGATCAAGCTGGCCGGCGCCGAGAAGCGCGCCTTCGCCCGCTGGGCGAAGACCTATGCCGAGGCTGCCGAGTACAGCTATAACCCGCCGATGCTGATCAAGGCCAACAGCGCGATCAGCGTCGCGGTATCGCTGATCGGGACCATCGTCATCTATTACCTCGCGGTGAAGACCAATGTCTCGCCCTCGGAATACATCGCCTTCAACGTGGCTTACGGTTCGGTGATGGGGGCCTTCACGGCCCTGTCGGGGGTGGCGCTGTCGATTGCCCAGATCAAGCCCATCCTCGAGATGGCGGAGCCCATTTTGAAGACCGAGCCCGAGTCCTCGGAGAACAAGACCATGGTCTCGTCGCTCAAGGGCAACATCGAGCTTTCGAACGTGTACTTCCGCTACAACGAGAACATGCCCTATGTGGTGGACGGCATGAGCCTGAAAATCCGCGCAGGGGAGTATATCGCCCTGGTGGGCCGGACCGGCTGCGGCAAATCGACGCTGCTGCGCCTGCTGCTGGGCTTTGAGGTGCCCGAGCGCGGCGCCATCTATTACGACGGCAAGGACATGAGCAAGCTGGATCTGCGCTCGCTGCGGCGGCGCATGGGCGTGGTCACGCAGGACGGCAGCCTCTTCCAGGGGGACATCTACAGCAATATCGTGATCTCGGCGCCGCAGCTGTCGCTGCAGGACGCCTGGGAGGCCGCCGAGATCGCCGGCATCGCCGACGACATCCGCGCCATGCCCATGGGGATGAACACCATCCTGGCCGAAGGCCATGGCGGTATCTCGGGCGGGCAGAAGCAGCGCCTGATGATCGCCCGCGCGGTGGCGCCGAAGCCGAAGATCCTGATGTTCGACGAGGCGACCAGCGCCCTGGACAACAGGACGCAGAAGCAGGTCTCGGACGCGCTGGACAGAATGAAATGCACCCGCATCGTCATCGCCCACCGCCTGAGCACCATCCGCAACTGCGACCGCATCCTCGTGCTGGACCAGGGCAGGATCCTGGAGGACGGCACCTATGACGAGCTGATCGCCAAGAACGGCTTCTTCGCCGAGCTGGTCGAGCGCCAGCGCCTGGACAAGTGAAACGGCTGATCCTGCCGATCCTGGCGGCGCTGCTGATCTGGATCGTGATCTTCTTCCTCTGTGCGGTGTATCTGTCCGACGGACTCGCGCTGCGCTTTGAGACGCCCCCGGAGGGCGGGACGCTCAGGATCCGCTTTGACCCGGAGGGCATCGCCGCGGTGAGCGGCACGGCGCTTCTGCCGGACGGCCTCGAGACCGAGGTGCGCTTTGCCGCCCTCTCGCAGGGCGTTACGGAGGCGAAGGCCAGCTGGGAGGGCATCCCGGCGGACAGCCTCTATGCCGGCGAGATGCCCATGACGCTGCGCTCGCTGCCCTTCGGCATCCTGCACGACAGCATCACCTGGAACTTCACGGGCTGGGAGTACCTGCTCTACTGCCTGCCGGGCTGCTTTCTGACCATCGCGGGGATCTTTTACTTCGCCTCGGTGCGGGAGAGAAAGATCAAGTGCTTTTCGTACGGCTCGATCCGGATGTTCGGCCTGGCGATCTTCTTCCTCGTGCTGGGCCTGCTCCGCCTGCCGGACCTGATCGACTATCTGCGCGGAAACGGCGCGGGGACGGTCTGGTCCCTGATGGTGGGCCTCATCTCGTCGGCGCAGAGCTTCATGCGCTGGACGGCCTATGTCATCGGGGCCTTTGCCGCCGTCATGGCGGTGAGCAATCTTTTCCTGCTGGCCCACGAGGGCTTCCGCCCGGCCAACATGCTGGGCATCGCGGCGGCCGTGCTGATCATCGGCGGGGCCTGGCTCGGGGTGCGGCTGTCGCACTCGCATTTCACCTTCGCGCTGCGAAACGTCCTCTGCAACGTCTATGCGGGGCTGTTCGTCTATTTCGAATGCCTGCTGACGGCCACCGTCATCCGCGCCTTTGAGGCCGGACGGCATCAGCCGGACTTCGACAAGGACTATGTCATCATCCTCGGCTGCCGCATCCGGCCGGACGGAAGCCTGTATCCGCTGATCCGCGGCCGGGTGGAGCGGGCCGTCCGCTTTGTCCGGGCCCAGGCCGCCGCCACCGGCAAGCGGGCCATCCTGGTGCCCAGCGGCGGGCAGGGGAGCGACGAGCCGACATCGGAGTCCGAGGCCATGGCCAACTGGCTGGTGGAGCAGGGCGTCCCCGAAGAGGAGATCCTGAAGGAAAACCGCTCGATGACCACGAAGGAGAATTTGACCTTCTCCAAGGACCTGATCACGAAGCGGGACGAGGATGCGCGGGTGGCCTTCTCCACGTCGAGCTATCATGTCTGCC
The DNA here is from genome assembly GCA_900317375.1 of uncultured Eubacteriales bacterium. Lineage (GTDB taxonomy): Bacteria > Bacillota > Clostridia > Oscillospirales > Oscillospiraceae > Limivicinus. The sequence goes on along the minus strand of ONGJ01000024.1, from coordinate 12,349 downwards.
GCGGCGGCATCCTCGCCGACGAGATGGGCTGGAACATCGACGGTATGGGGAGCCATACCAAATGGTATTTCTGGCCAAACGCCTTCCTGCGCGAGTTTGTCGGCCTGCTGGCGGAAAGCCGCATCCAACAGATCATCGCCGTCGCGGTGATCACCCTGATCTCCGCTGCCCTCACATTGGCCCTTTAAAAAGAGAAATCCCGCCGGATCGTCAAGATGGCCATTGAGAACTTCCTTTGCATATGAGAGAAGTTCTCAATGGCCTCCGCTCTTTTATCCATCGAAGCAGGCTTTTCAAGGCGTATAACTGCAGGGGAGAAACCGCCGCCGGGCATGTCTTCACGGATATGCCCGGCGGTTTTGCGCACTGCAGATTGACAATCCGAATCACTTCCTGTATCATTCTGCCGGTAAGGAAATGAGAAGGAGACGGAACGATGGGGATCAAGCAAAAGGAGAGCCCGAACCGCGGCAGATTTGTGCTCATCGCGCTGCTGGTCACGGCGACCGTCCTGTTCGCGGTGTGGGCCCTTGCTTTTCATCATCACAATCTCTGCGTGTTCCTCGTCAGCAACTATCAGGCGACGCTGGCGCTGCTGCCCACGCTGACGCTGCTGGGCATGCTGGCGATCGTGGTGAACATCGACGACTATATCCGCCCCGACCGCAAGCGGATCATGCGGATCATCATCGCGGTGGTGTTCAGCCTGGTGATCCAGGATCATCTGGAATACCGCCTGATGATCGGCCAGCCGCATGTCACGGCGCGGACGCTGACGGCGATCTACGGCTATGCGGTCTGGCCGGCGGCGCTGGCCCTGTTCATGCGGATGATCGCGCCGGAAAAGCGCCTGCGGTGGGTGTGGGCGCTGCTGGGCCTGAACGCCGCGGTCTACCTGACGGCGCTGTTTTCGGACGTCTGCTTCCACATCTCGTATGACAACCATTTTCTGCGCGGGCCCCTGGGCGACATGAGCTTTTATGTCAGTACGGTCCTGCTCATCTACTGGCTGGTGCTGACGATACGCGTGTTTGAGCCGACGACGCGCCGCGAGACCTGGCTGCCGGTGCTGATGCTGGAGCTGATCATCGGCGCGCTGGCGCTGGACTTCAACACCTACGACTTCGACCAGCCCATCGCCTATCTCACCATCGCCGCCGTCGTTGACTGCGTGATCAACTACATCTGGCTGCACTTTCAGTTCGTGCGCGAGCACGAGCGGGCGCTGCAGGCGGAACAGCGGATCCAGATCATGATGACCCAGATCCGGCCCCATTTCCTCTACAACTCGCTCACCGTGATCCAGGAGCTCTGCCGCTCAGACCCGGCCCAGGCGGAGGAAGCCACCGTGCAGTTTGCAAACTATCTGCGCGGGAACATGGACGCGCTGCAGACGACCGCCCCGATCCCCTTCGCCAGGGAGATGGAGCATACCCGGCAGTATCTGGCGCTGGAGAAGATGCGCTTCGAGGAGAAGCTGACCGTGCGGTACGACATCCCGTGCATGTCCTTTACCCTGCCGATCCTGACCCTGCAGCCCATCGTGGAGAACGCCGTGCGCCACGGCGTCCGCGGCAACGCCGACGGAAAAGGGGAGGTGCTCATCGCCACAAGGGAGTATCCCGACCGCTATGAGATCACCGTGACCGACAACGGCCCCGGCTGTGAGCCGGAAAAGCAGGAGAAGGACCCCGGGAAATCCCATGTGGGCATCCAGAATGTGCGCGAGCGCCTGGCCCAGATGTGCGGGGGCAGCCTGCGCGTCGAATCCACACCGGGAACGGGGACCACCGTGACCGTCACTCTGCCGAAGGAGGAGAACAAACCGTGCTGATCTTTGCCATAGACGATGAACCCAAAGCGCTGCGGGTGCTCTGCCGCTGCATCGAAGAGGCGGAACCGGGCGCCGTGCTGCGCGCCTTTGACACGGCCGTCGAGGCGCTGGATGCCATCCGGAGCGGAGGGCTGAGACCGCAGGTCGTTTTCAGCGACATCGAGATGCCGGCCATCTCGGGGCTGGAATTTGCCGTCGCGCTCAAGACAGCCTCCCCGGATACAAAGGTGGTATTCGTCACGGCCTTTTCCCAATATGCGATGGAAGCCTTCCGGGTACGCGCGCACGGCTATATCATGAAGCCGCTGACGCCGGAGGACGTGCGGACGGAACTGGACGAACTGCCGATGGCGATGAAGCCGCAGAAGAACCGGCTGCGGGTCCGGTGCTTCGGCAGCTTTGAGGTGTTCTGGCAGGAGGAACCGCTGAAGTTCAAACGGAGGCAGACGAAAGAGCTGCTGGCGTATCTGATCGACCGGATGGGCGTGTCCTGCACGTCGGAGGAGCTGATCACGGTGCTGTGGGACGACCCCGGCAATCTGAAAGACGCCAAGCATGCGATCCGCAATCTCGTCAGCGATCTGCGGGAGACCCTGAAGCAGATCGGGATGGAGGAGGTCCTGATCCGCCGCGGAGGGCACATCGCCGTACGCGAGGAGCTGCTGGACTGCGATTATTACCGGATGCTGACCGGCGACATGGCGGCGGTCAACGCCTTTCGTGGTGAATATATGAGCAATTACAGCTGGGCGGAGCTGACGGCGGGAACGCTGCATTTCCGCAGCATGCTGCGGCAGGCGGACAGGTCCGCCGACGCATGAACACAGAGTGAAGAAGCATCAGACCCGGGACGCAGTGCGTCCCGGGTTTTTTCACAGACTGCATAATATCGGCGGCCGGTTTGAGACGTTTTTGAGCGCCTACTGTGTTAAGATGCTGTGGGATTTTATAAACTTTCACATAAACGAAGAAAGAGTAAATGATTATGCAGATCTTTGCCGTAGCCAACGACCCGAAAAGCCTGGAAGAAATAAAGACAGCCATCCGAAAGGCGGCCCCGGATGCGGCGCTCACGGGCTTTGCGCTTGCGGGCGATGCGCTCTCCGCCGTCCGGGACGGCGGACTGTGCCCGGACATCGTGTTCAGCGGCATCGAGATGCCGGGGATGTCCGGCCTGGTGTTTGCCGCCACACTCCGGAAGATGCTGCCCGACACGGCCATGGTCTTTGTAGCGGACAAGCCGCAGTATGCGCTGGACGCTTTCGGGGTACGGGCGAAGAACTATATCATCAGCCCGCTGACGCCGGAGGATGTGCTGACGGAGCTTCATGAACTGAAGAAGGAAAGAAAGGAACTGAACAGGCTGGAGGTCCGCTGCTTCGGCAGATTTGAGGTCTTCTGGAAGGGAGAACCGCTGAAGTTTGCGCGGCGGCAGACAAAGGAAGTGCTGGCCATGCTTGTCGACCGGAGAGACGAGGGCATCACGGCGGAAGAGATGATCCTCATGCTGTGGGGGGATGCGGACGACATGGATAAGGCGAAGCACCGGATCCGGAACTTCCTCTCTGACCTGCGTGCGACCCTCGGGAGCATCGGCATGCAGGATGTCCTGATCCGGGATGGCGCGCGTGTCGCCATTCGCCCCGCCATGCTGGACTGCGATTATTACCGGCTGCTGGAGAAGGACAGCAAGGCGGTCAAAGAATTCAGCGACGAATACATGAGCAGCTACAGCTGGGCGGAACCGACAAGGGGAAGCCTGCAGTTTCAGAAAAAACCCTGATCCGGGGCGTTCGGAGCCTGCGCGCGGCGTGAGTTATCGAATTTACAATTTATTTACAAAATAGATTTTGAGACGTTTTTGAGCGCTTTTCGCATATTATTGCAATGATGATGTAATAATTATGCAAATCAGCGAATCAAAACGGATGACAAACATTTTCCAAATTCAGGAGGACTCGGGATCCATGAGCACGACATCCAATTATAGAAAGCATCCGGCGAAGAAGCTTGTGTGCCTTCTGCTGACGCTGACGCTGCTGCTGACGCTCAGCGCAGCGGCCTTTGCCGCGGGGACGCATGAGATCAGCGACGGCGCGTTCCCCCTTTACGCCAACAGCATGAACACGGGCATGGAGATGAAGCTCTACTTCCTGGACGGCGTCGGAGACCTGCCCTATATGGAGGTCAACGACCTGGTCACGCTGCTGCGGATGTTTTTCGAAAGCGAGTTCGCGGTATCCGCGGAGGACGCCGTCGTAACGATCACGAGGACGAACGAAGCCTACTCCGCGAAGGTCCCGATGACCATCGATTTTGACAGCAGCGTCCTGTGGTTTCAGGACTATAACCTGTTCTGCATGCTGCCCGTGGCCCCCAACATCCTGGATCTGACCATGTCCAAAGGCTTCAACGACAATGGCGAGCCGGCGGTCCTGCAGAAGGTCGGCACGAAATCCTTCGAGCGCTTCGGCGACGCCGTGGAAATCCGTCTGGGGGACTACGGCATTGACCTTGTCCGGCAGGACGGCCTGTACCTGATCCCGCTGCAGACGGTCTCGGATTTCTTCACCGCGCCGAACCTGGCCCAGAGCTTTTACTTCAACGGGCAAAGCGTGATCTTTTCCGGGGATCTGAGAGCCTGCCCCGATGTCTACTACAGCGCCCCCGCCGGCGAGCGCAGCGAGGAGCTGACGGAATTCGGATTTAACGAGCTGTGCGTGATGCTGGACTGCCTCTACGGCCTGAAGGAAGCCCACGCCATCGACAGCTTCGGCGGACTGTTCCATGAAGTCGGCTTTGACGCCTATCTGAGGGGTCCGGAAGTGAAGCAGGCGGACGGGGCGATCTATCGCCTGATCACCGACTTCCTGGATGACAACCACAGCAAGTTTTATGCCTTCTCGTATCTGACCGGCCCGAACGATTATCAGGCCGAGGGCCTCTCGCGCACCCGTATGGCCGAGCACCGGCAGCGGCAGATGGACGCCCGGGCAGCGGTATACCCCGACGGCATCCCCGGCTATGAGGAGGTCGGCAACACCGCCTACATCAGCTTTGACTCGTTCGACATGAACACCGATGACCCCGATGTCTACTATCGGGCGGAGGACGTCGCAGACCTGCCCGACGACACCGTCGGCCTCATCATGAAGGCCCATGCGATGATCAACCGCGAGGACAGCCCCATCGAGAACATCGTCCTCGACCTGAGCGCCAACGGCGGCGGCGCGACGGATGCCGCGGTGTTCACCATCGCCTGGTTCCTGGGGGAGGCCGCCATCGGCATGAACGACACCATGACCGGCGCGATGTGCTCGACCACCTACCGGGGCGACACCAACCGCGACCGGCAGTTTGACGAGAGCGACGCCGTGACGGACAAAAACCTGTTCTGCCTCATCTCGCCCTTCAGCTTCTCCGGCGGCAATCTGGTGCCCTGCATGCTCAAGGAATCCGGGAAGGTGACCCTCCTGGGCCGCACCTCCGGCGGCGGTGCCTGCGTCGTGCAGCCCGTCTCCAGCGCCTGGGGTACGTCGTTTGCCATCTCCGGCCCGCGGCGCATGTCCTTCCTCAAGAACGGCGCCTTCTATGACGTCGACCGCGGCGCGGACCCGGACTTCGTCCTGCCCACGCCCGCGCAGTACTACGACCGCGCCGCCCTGACGGACTATCTCAACAGCATCTGCTGGAAGGCCGCCTGAGCCTGTTCATTCTCATTTTCGCGAATCCATGGGGAACAGAATCTGTCTCCCCATGAAAATAATGGAGGAACCATGATATGAAACACTGGAAAACCATTCTGAGTCTGGTACTGGTGCTGATGCTGGCATTCGCAGCTGCGGCAGCGGTTCCCGCCTTTGCTGACGAAGCAGGCCAGAGCGGGATGAAAGAACTGACAGGCCTCGTACTGAAGGACGTCGACGCCCCCATCGTGGGGAGGCCGCTGGATCAAACAGCAACCGTTGTGTCTGCGGAAGGCGTAAGCTGGGAAATCCCGGTGGTCTGGATTGACCAGAACGGAAACGAGGCGACGATTGCGGAAGCAGGGAAGGGCTATCTTCCGACCTTCGCGTTTTTTGTTCCGGAGGGATATACGGTCAAAGCAGATGAAAACGGAGTCTTTGCGATAAAACTTCCGGCTTTTCTGGAAAACCTGCTGGGCTCCAACAATCTGCTCTTTGTTGTTGATAAAGATGCGGGAATCACCTATATCACGTTTAACCTTGATAAGGTAAAAGTCATTTATTCCTATAATCCCGCGTACGATAATACGGGTTCTTCGGGTACCCCGAGCACTCCCGCAATTGACAAGGAAGTTGAGCTGCATTGCTCAAAAAAAGCCATTGAGAGTATCGGCGAGAACAATCTGAAGGATCTGGTTTATCTGATCAAGAATGTCATCGAACCGCGGGCCGTCGCCGCGCTCCTGGATGGCTTCCCGGCATTTGCCGAGGGCGCGGAGAAAGGCGAAATCGGAACAAAAATCGGACTTTACATTTATAACGAAAATGTTGAGAGCAGAGCGGACGATAACAGAAACAAAGACGGCGCGCTTGCCTATGTGGGCGGAGCCTATGATGACGAAGGTGTCTACTTCTATCGTTTCTGTGTGAATGCAGCTTCTCTGTATGAGCTCAAGGACGGCGAAATGGTGCCGATCGAAAGTGAATTTGTAACGCTCGAAAATACCATCACCCATGAGTTTATGCACGCAATGATGGATGACTATGTGAGAACCGGAATGGCCTCCGTTCATTACGATCCATCTGATTCGGAAGAAGATTGGAACCGTTTTCCCGGTTGGTTCTGTGAAGGCTCCGCAACGGCAATTGAAAACGGGTTCCAATTTGGAGAAGAAACCTTTAACAAGGCAAAGGCGGCTGACGGTAAATTTACCACCGAAAGTATTTCCACGTCGTTCAGAGGCGAAAACAACCAATATCATTTTGACAGGGATGAGACAGGCACGCCGTCTGCCAAGGGCAATTATGGCGCCGGTTCCCTTGCAATTATTTATCTTTCAAAGCTGGTTGCGAAGTCCGAAGCCGACGGCAACACAATCACAAGCGCAGAGGTCCGGGACGGTCTGAATACCATCCTGAAAGAACTTCACAACGGAACGCCGCTGGACACGATCATCAAAAATACAGGCGCGTATGCCGGAATTCATGATTTCGAAGCCAAGTTTCTTGGTACAGAAGATCCGTCCACTGTGTTTGTTGCCGAGTTCCTGAACAGGCTGGATGCAGTCGGCGGGGAAGGAGAACGGGCTACAGGCAGTATTCTTCTGGACTTTGACAGCACCGCGACTTCCATTCTGGAGGGAAGAACGGAGGACAGTTCAACTCAGAAAACCATGGTGATCGGTGACGACAATGATTATATTGAGTCTACCGTAACTCACGAAATGACAAAAACAACTGCCGGTGTTTTTGATACGTGGAATGACGCCAGAGACTTTGGAACACAGCAGGCAAACGCCGCCAAAGAGAACTGGAATATTGCTGAAGGGACTTCAAAGGAAGCGGCGGGAGTGACCGAAGACGCGCAGGAAGCAGCTGATGCCAATGAAGATGCCGGTAACACCGTCGAGGATGCAGATGTGATCGACGAAAACGCGGCTGAGGCCAATGATGATGCGGCTGAGGCCGAGAACGACGAAGCAGAGGCCGAGAACGACGAAGCAGAGGCCGAGAACGACGCAGCTGAGGCCGAAAACGAGGCAGCTGAGGCCGAAAACGACGCAGCAGAGGCCGAGAACGACGCGGCTGAGGCCGAGAGCAACGCACCCGCGGCCGAGAGCAACGCACCCGCGGCCGAGAGCAACGCACCCGCAGCCGAGAGCAACGCACCCGCAGCCGAGAGCAACGCACCCGCGGCCGAGAGCAACGCACCCGCGGCCGAGAGCAACGTACCCGCAGCCGAGAGCAATGCCCCGGCGGCAGCAGCCCCGGCAGCGGCCCCGGCAGAAGCTCCGGCAGAAGCTCCGGCAGCGACTCCGGCAGCGGCCCCGGCAGAAGTCCCGGCAGAAGCCCCGGCAGAAGTCCCGGCAGAAGCCCCGGCAGCGGCCCCGGCAGCAGCCCCGGCAACGGCTCCGGCAGCAGCCCCGGCAGCAGCCCCGGCAGCGGCCCCGGCAGCAGCCCCGGCAGAAACTCCGGCAGCGGCTCCGGCAGCGGCCCCGGCAGAAGCTCCGGCAGCGGCCCCGGCAGAAACTCCGGCAGCAGAGGCCCCGGCAGAAGCCGAATAAGATGCTTTCGCCGTGAAGAGAAAAAGCAGAAAGGAAGATCACACAATGAAGAAGCTTCTCAGCATCCTGCTCGCGCTGACCCTGCTTCTGTCTCTGGGAATCTCGGCTTTCGCGGATACCCAGACGCAGGAAGAGGAGGCCCTGGTTTCGTACCTGAATGAATTAACGGAAAAGGGCGAGCTCCAGGACAGCGATGTGGAAACTCTGCTTAACCTGGTGGGCGATATCATCCAGGCGGAAGCCAATAAGGAAAACGCCCTCCCCGTTCGATTCGACCTTCGGGACAACGACGTCGTGACACCGATCAGGACACAGGAACCCTGGGGATCCTGCTGGGCCTTTGGCAGCATTGCGGCGGCGGAAACCAGCATCCTGTCGATGCTGAAAGAGAAGGGCGAAGCCATCGACCCGAAGACCTTTGACCTGTCGGAAAAGCATTTGATCTGGTTCGGTACAAATCCGATCACGGAAGCAATCAATCCAGAACAGGTTGGCGAGGGCATGTATATTACCGGAAAGGATGACAACAGCTATACATCTTCCATTTACGGCAACGGAGGCTATGGACTGAATACGTCAACGCTGTTTGCTTCCGGCGTCGGTCCTGTGCTGGAGAAGTATTTCCCGTATCAGGGCAGCTCGGGCCTTACGGATTACGAGTACGTGATGCAGGACGACAGATACATCGACCTGGCCACCGAATTCGGCCTGGTTACCTTGGGGCAGGATTCGCTGGAAGACGTGCTCAACAACCTCGATGACCCCATGACCGGTATGCTTCTCAACTTCATGAAAGTCTCCGGCTATCTGGAGAAGGAGATTGACGAAAACCTGACCGTTGACGATCTGAGACAGGCTTTTATCAATCTTTATATGGCGAAGGAAGTGAAGGACAACCGCTACACCAAGCTGGATGACTGGACGATTCCGGAGACCATGACCGTTGACGGCGAGGAAGTTTTGAGCCGCAACCTCACCTCCGGCTATACGCTGGTAGACGGGAACAAGCTTCCCAGTCTGATCAACAGGGACGCGGACGGCAAATGGGAGAGCGTCAATTGGGACGGCGTCAATGCCGTCAAATCGGAACTGATGAAAGGCTACGGCGTTTCCGCCGGCTTCCAGGCAGACACATCCGAGCCCGGGGATATCGGCAACGAGGTCTATATGAGCCTCAAGACCTACGCGCACTATACCTATGAGGACAAGGGCACGAATCACATGATCTGCATCGTCGGCTGGGACGATGAATATCCCGCCTCCAGTTTCCTGGACGGCCATCAGCCGCCCGCGGACGGCGCCTGGCTGGTGAAAAACTCCTGGGGTTCGGAGACCGAGTACGTAAAGAGCCCCACCGGCAAGGATATCGGCAAAAACGAATGGGGAATCAGGAATGATGAGGGCAAAACCACCGGCTATTTCTGGATTTCCTACTATGACAAGTCCCTGAACTTCTGCGAGAGCATGTCCTTTGACACTGACATTGCCAAAGCGGACGGAGAACCGGTCGTTCTGATGTACGACTATATGCCCTCTCTGATCGGCGTCCGCACCGGCCAGGATAGCAGAGAAGAGAGCGCCGACGTCCTCAAAACGGCGAACGTGTTCACAAACGATACCGGCCTTGACGCGCAGCTGGTTTCCGTCTCCACCAAAACGGCCCACCCGAATGCCACGGTGACCTATTCCGTTTACCGCCTCAACGAAGGATTCCAGAATCCAGAGGACGGTGAGCTGCTGGGCACAAGCACGGCTGCCTATGAATACGCGGGCTTCCACCGCGAGAAGCTGGACGGCTCCATCGTCATCGGAGCGGGGGAGAGCTTCGCCGTCGTGGCGGAAGAAACGGTCATTGAAAACGGGAATACGCTGTACGAATACGCTGTAAACGTTTCGTATTCGAAGGCACATGCGGAAGCGGTACAGGCTGAGGAAGCGGAAAACGATGTTTCCTCCGACGACAGAGACAGAAACGCGGATGAATACGGCGTCGCGGTGGTGAACAAGGGCGAAAGCTATATCTATGACAACGGCGCGTGGACGGATTGGACGGAATACGAGCCCAGGACAAGGCTTCTGGATGATTACGCGATCGACAATTTCAGCATCAAGGCATATATGATCGTCAAGCCCGACAAGGCTTAAAACGATAAAGACAGAATCGAAAGCAAAAGAAAGGAAAGGTGTTTATGAAGAAACTTCTCAGCATTCTCCTGGCGGTCAGCCTGCTGTTCGCCCTGGGCATCCCGGCTTTTGCCGACGGCGAAAAGAAAGATGAGGACCCGTCCGCGGCGCTGACCGAACTGCTGAACAAGGACGAGCTCACAGACGAAGACCTGAACACGGCGCTCCAGCTTCTGGGCGACCTCATCGTCAAAGAAGCGACCGGCGGGCAGACCGCGGAAGCCGTGCACGAGATCAGCAGCGCTGATTTCCCCATTTATCTCGCTACAGAAGATACCGGTATCAGCATGCCGCTCTACTTCCTGGACGGCGTGAATGACCTGCCCTATGTCAATCTCGATGGCCTGCAGTTTCTGCTCGGAGAGCTCATGAATTTCCAATGCAGCATGTCGACAGAGGGACCTGTTCTGACCGTCAACCGGCATAACGAGCTTTTTGATGCGGATATCCCGATGACCATCGATTTCGACAGCAATGTCATCTACTTCATTGATTATGACCTGTTCAACATGAAGGCAGGCGCCTCCAACATCCTGGATACGACCAGACTGACGGGCTTCAACGCCGAGGGCGAGCCTTCGATCCTGCAGAAGGTCGACAACGGCAGTCTTGTCCGCTACGGCAAATCGGTCGAGATCGACCTGGGGGATTACGGCATCGACCTGATCCAGCAGGACGGACAGTACCTGATCCCGCTGCAGACGGTCATCGACCTGCTGATTGCGCCCAACCTGATGAACCTGATGTTCTTCAACGGCCAGAGCCTCATCCTCACTTCGGATGTCACGGCATGCCCCGAGCTTTACTACGCCGCCCCCACCGGCGAGCGCAGCGAGGAACTGGCACAGTTCGGCTACGGCGAGCTGTGCATGGCGCTGGACATGTTATACGGCCTGAAGGATACCCACGACATCGAGACCTTTGACCGGCTGTTCGACGAGGTCGGCTTCAAAGAGTTCCTGCTGGGGCCGGAGGTGAAGCAGGCGGACGGCGCGATCTATCGCCTGATCACCGACTATCTCGATGACAACCACAGCAAGTTCCTGGGCTTCTCCTATCTGACCGGTCCTGTCGATTATGAGGTCACCGGCGTCTCGCGTGCCCGGATGGGCAACTTCCGCCAGCGTCAGCTGGACGCCAGAGAGAAGTTCTACCCCGACGGCGTACCCGGCTATGAGGAGATCGGCAACACGGCCTACATCACCTTTGACGGTTTTGATATTTACGGAGACCCCGAAGCTCTTTACAGTGTGGAAGACCCCATGGATCTGCCCGAGGAAGAAACCATCGGCCTGATCATGAAGGCCCACGCGCTCATCAACCGCGAGGACAGCCCCATCGAGAACGTGGTTCTCGACCTGAGTGCCAACCACGGCGGCATCAATGACGCGGCGGTCTTTACGGTCGCCTGGTTCCTGGGCGAGGCCTCCTTCGGCGCGAAGAACACCATGACCGGCGCCATGGGCAACTCCTTCTACCGGGCCGACGTCAACCGCGACCGCGTCTTTGACGAGAAGGACACCCTGCAGGGCAAACGGCTGTTCTGCATGACGTCCTCCTTCAGCTTCTCCAACGGCAACCTGGTGCCCTGCATGCTCAAGGAGTCGGGTGTCGTCACCATGCTGGGCCGCACCTCCGGCGGCGGCAGCTGCAGCGTGCAGCCCCTGTCCTCGGCCTGGGGTACCTGCTTCCAGATCTCGGGCACCAACTGCTCCTCGTTCATGAAGAACGGTTCCTTCTACGATGTCGACCGCGGCGCGGACCCGGACTACACCATCTCTGAGCCCGAACGGTACTATGACCGCGCGGCCCTGACCGATTACATCAACAGCATTTACTGAGAAAACATGGTAACCGGCACTCCCCGTGAAACGGGCAAACTCATTCTGTATCCCATAAAAATTTATATATAAAAGGAGAATGTAAAAATGGGACTTTTTGACGGCAACAAAAAAACATGCGACCTCTGCGGAGAAAAAATTGGCCTTCTGGGCGGAATCTTTACCTCTGAAGATCTCGCCGACGGCAAAACCATCTGCGGAAGCTGCCGCGGAAAGTGCACACCGGGCGAGCTGCGGTTC